>JADZFR010000047.1 GCA_020849795.1 Planctomycetota bacterium
AGAAGTAGTAGGCGCCCAGGTGGGCACCCTCGGGCGACTTGGCATTCAACGCGCGCCGCAACGCCTGCGCCAGCGGCAGCGGCAGGCCAGGCAACATCGAGGCAGCTTTGGCAGTGTTCGACATAGGGTGGCGTCAGTCGCCTGATTTCAGCGATTTCTCAAGCAAACTCAACATCTGCTGTGCCAGCGTAACATAGCACGCGGCTTCTGCGTCTGCGCCTGCATCTATGCCATTCATGGCTTTGCGTGCTTCTTGTGCCCACTCAAGGCTTCCAGCGCGCAATGCCAGCCGCCAGCAGGAGCGCGCATAGGCGTAGTCCGAGACCACCGTGGAGCCTGCCTTTCGGGCAAACCGCATGAACGGTGCGCCCCACCAGTCGAAGTGCCGAAACGCGAAGTACTCGCCGAGTTCTGCAACCGGGTCACCCTTCAAGCCGTTGGCCTGCAACTGGCTGCGCAGTGTTGCCACTCGGTCATCCCACCTCTCGTGGGCGGCGGCCCGGCCCGGAAAGTCCACAAACAACGCGCCGTGGTCGCCGCCGCACGCAATGATGCCGGCGTCGGGGCTGACGGCAATGCTGAACAGTTGAAGCTTGTAGAAGCTCCAGAAGGCGACTTCCTCTCCGCGTTCAAGGTCCAGCATGCGGCGAAATCCGTCGCGGGAGGTTGTGAATGCAAAGCGCGGATCGCCTCCGACCGCCACCGACGTAACTTCAGAGCGATGGCAGTGGATGGCCGCGTGCAGGCGCCCCGTCGCGTTGGACCAGACTCGGACTTGCCCGTCGAGGTGCCCGGTGACGATCCAGCGGCCATCCGGCGAGTATGCCGCACATCGTACCAGCGAACTGGTCGGCCCGCCGGTCAGCGGCGTACGGATCGTGCAGCTCTCCATGTCAACGATGCGGATCGCCCCCGACGCCGAGCCGTACAGCAGTTCGCGGCCGTCATGGCTGAAGCAGACTAATTCGGCGCTCCAGTCGAACTGCCAGTCTTTGTTGCTCCAGCGAATGGTCTTGCCGTCCAGCGCATCCATCAGGATCAGCGCTTCACTGTGCTGGAACACAAGCCGGTCGCCAGCCGGGCTGACTGCCATCGACAGGCCCTCAAGGTCTTCGCCCATCTGGCGCTTCCATGTGGACTTGTCCTGCAGCGGGTCCCACAGGCGCACACCCTGCGTGGCGTCGGCGATGAACACCTTGTCGCCCTGCGCGTTGAAAGTCATGGCGATGATGCGCCCCGTCGCTACCTGTTGCATGGCCAGCAACTGGCCGCTTTCGCAGCACCAGAACTCGACCGTGCCTTCTTCGTTGCCCATCGCCAGCATGCGACCGCCGGGAGACAGCGCGGTGGCCGTCACCGCGACCCGGCGTCGGCGACTGTGCGTGAGGTTCAACGTTTCCGGCGAAACTGCGGTGGTAAACAGGTGTGCTTGCCCCGATAGCGTGCCGACCATGACGCTGCCGTTGACCATCCAGCCCGCGCACATCGCGACGCTGCCGGCATGGAGCACGCCGGTCGGTTGCCAGCCGTCATCCCATCGCCACGTGCGCACGAACCCGTCGTTTGCTGAGGTCACGAGCGACTCGCCGGTGTGGCTGGTGGCCAACGCCAGGACTTCACCGTTGAACGGCTGCATGTCGTGGGCCGTCTGCAACTGGAAGTCGCCTGCGCCGAATATCCAGGTGGTCACGTTTCCGAGCGAGTCACCGACCACGGCGCATTGGGCCGGGCCGAATGCCAGCCGGATCGGGTTGCCGCGTACACCAATGAGTCGATCCAGTACCCTGCCGTCTTCCAGGCTGTACCGCACTACCGTACGCGATGAGTACCCTACCAGCACTGACTTGCTATCCCTGCTGATCGCCAGCGCCAGCGCGTTGCCCTGGTCACGGTCAGGCTTGAACGTCTGTACCGCTTCGCCGTTGGCGTGCCGTACTACCTGGATTGCGTTGCGGTTGATCACGCCGGCAATGAGGGCGCCATCGGGCGACAAGACTGGGATGGATGCCGCGGGCGACGACGCCACTTTGCGCGCGGTGAAGTCTGTTCCGGTCATGTCCATGACCGAGTGCTCGCCGTTGCTGCTGTAGATGTTCAATTGGGCACCACCCGGGACAAACGCGATAGCCGCATGATGAACACTGTAAAGGCGGTGCAGCATGCGCCCGGTCGGGGATTCCCATATGCACAAGTACCCGTCGGTGCCCAGGGTTGCAGCCCGGCCCTCGCTGTCACTCACCGCGATACTGAAGATATCTTGTCCATGCCCGATCACACCCTGCACCAGCCTGCGACCGGCGAGGTCGATCAGTTGGGGCTGCCCGCCGCCGCCAACCACGATGGCGCTGCCCGAGGCCGGCAATTGCGCCATGTCGCTGACCTGGCGGGTGACTTCCCCCGTGACCTCGGTCGAGGCGCCGGTTGCCGTGTCAAGCAGCACCAATGCCTTGTCCGTGGCACCGATCAGGGTGTTCGGCCCGGAAGCGCGGTAGATTGCGGTGGGCATGTCGGGCTTGATGACACGCAGCATCGACAAGTCGTTGGTCTTGTAGACCTGGATACCGGCCTGGTACAGCGAGACGTACAACGTGCCGCTTTCGTCCCATACCATGCCCAGCAGTTCTTCAAACTCTTCTGCGGGCTTGCGGCTCGCGGTCTCGACGCCTGTGCGGTCAAGAATGCTGACGGCCCCGTTGTATGAGCAAACGGCAACCAGCGTCGAGTCAGCCGAGTATGCCACCCGCGAAAATCCGGCGTACGCAAAGTCTTTCCGGAACAGCTGGCGGCGCGAAGCCACGTCCCACAGGATCAACCGGTTACTTTCCAGGCTGGCCAGCGTACGCCCGTCCGGCGACAGCTTGAGCGCGGCGATCATGTAGTCGTGGCCCCAGAGTTCAGCCAGAAGGCTGTCGTCTTTCGTGGACCACACCTTGAGCACGCCGCCCTCGCCGCCGGTGACCAAGGTTTCACCATCCGGTGTCAAGGCAAGCGCCGTGCACATTCCGCCATGACGCTGCACGCTGCGCAGCTCGCGCCAGGCGACCACGTCCCATGCCACGTATCCGTGCCCGCCCGAAAAATACGCGACCTCGCCGCCCGGTGCCACCGCGACCGTGCCCATGGGTGAGTATGACTTCGCGCCGAACGTGACTGCGGACGGCGGCGACCTCAGGTTGCAGCTGTTCAGTCCGCCTTCCGCGGGTACGGGCCGGATGCCCAGTTCGTTGTAGATCCGACGCGCTTCCTGGTAGGTCCGGCGAGCCTCTTCTACCCGCCCGATGTTCAGAAGCTGGTCACCGTGAAGGATGGCGCCCGAGGCCAGGCGCTCCTGGGCAAGCCGCTCGGCGCTGATGGCGCGCTCTTTCTCACGCAATGCGCGGCCTTCTGACTCTTCGGCTGCAGCTTGAGCCTGGCGTGCCTGCTGTTCACCGGTTTCGGCGCGGGAGCGCTGTTCGTCGGCTTCGCGTTTCTTTTCTTCGGCGATGCGGCGCTGGCTTTCAGCCGCGTTGCGTTGTTCGTCGGCGAGTTGCTTTTGCGACTCTGCCAGTTTGCGCTGTTTGTCGGCTTCGACAGTCTGCTGCTCTGCCGTCTCCTTCTGGGCAAGCGCATCGGCGCGGCTGGCGTTCAGGTTGGCGATGAACCAGCTGACCGTGGCAAGCATGAGAACCATGGCAACCGCGATCGTGGCCACCAGCGGCTTGTTCTTGCTGTAAAAGAGTCGCAGGTAGTGAAACGTGCCCGGTGCGCGCGCCACGATCGGCTCGCCGCGGGCAAACGCTTCCAGATCATGCTGCATGGAGGCCGCCGCGGCATAGCGGTCTCCGGGCAGCTTGCCGGTTGCAACGCGGATGATCGTGTCCAGGTCTCGCGGCACTTCGTGGTTTACCTGGCGCGCACCCTTGGGGTCTTCCTGCAACACCTGCTGCATCAGCCGCGCTTCGCTGTCGCCGTCGAACATCGGCGCCAGCGCCGCCAGTTCATACAGGGTCGCGCCAAGGCTGTAGATGTCTGCGGTTTCCTTGATCTCCAGAAGCTGGTGCTGCAACTGCTCGGGCGGCATGTAACGCAGCGTGCCCAGGACTTTCACGCTGCTCATGGTCAGCGCCATGCTCTGGTCCTGCA
>JADZFR010000048.1 GCA_020849795.1 Planctomycetota bacterium
TGCAGGACCAGAGCATGGCGCTGACCATGAGCAGCGTGAAAGTCCTGGGCACGCTGCGTTACATGCCGCCCGAGCAGTTGCAGCACCAGCTTCTGGAGATCAAGGAAACCGCAGACATCTACAGCCTCGGGGCCACGCTGTACGAGTTGGCTGCACTGGCGCCGATGTTCGACGGCGACAGCGAAGCGCGGCTGATGCAGCAGGTGTTGCAGGAAGAGCCCAAGGGCGCCAAGCAGATCAACCGCGCGGTGCCGCAAGACCTCAACACCATCATCAAGGTGGCGACCAGCAAGATCCCCGGCGACCGCTACCCGACCGCCAAGGCGCTGCAGAACGACCTGGAAGCGTTTGCCCGCGGCGAGCCGATCGTGGCGCGCGCACCGGGCACATTTCACTACCTGAAGCTGTTCTACAGCAAGAACAAGCCGCTGGTGGCCACGATCGCGGTTGCCATGGTCATCATGCTGGCGACGGTGAGCTGGTTCATCGTGAACCTGAATGCAAGTCGCGCTGAGGCCGTGGCGCAAAAAGAAACCGCCGAACAGCAGACCGCTATCGCCACCGAGCAGCGCACCATCGCGGAAGACCAGAAACGAGAAGCGGAGCGCCAGGCCAAGATCGCAACCGAACGCAAAGCTGAAGCCGAACGCCAGACCACCATCGCAACCGAGCGCAAGACAGAAGCCGAGCGCCAGACCAAGATTGCCAACGAACAGACCGCCGAGGCCGAGCGCCAGCGCAAGTCGGCCGAAGAGCGCAAGCAGGAGGCTGAACGCCAGACCGAGCTTGCGAACTCCGCGCGCAAGGCCGCGGAAGAAGCAGAAGCCAAGGCAGTCGCCGAGGCTGAGCGTGCCCGCAGGGCAGAACGCGAAGCGCAGATCGCACTGGCCGACAGCATGGTCGCCGCCGGCGAGACGTTCGTAACGGCAGGCCGCCACGGAGAGGCCCGCGAGAAGTACGAGGCCGGCCGCAAGGCACTGGCAGAGCTTGGGCTGCCGACATTTGGTGTCGAAAGCTCACTGTACGTAACGTATTCGACGTCACCGCCGCCGTTGATGGAGTATGGCGGCGGCGACTTCGGCATCATTTTTGACATGGCAATCGCTGCGGATGGCGAGACGGTCGTGCTGGCCACCGAGAGTGGCGTCGTGCTGTTTGACGTAAAGAACTGGCGGCGCAAGCGCGTGCTGGGCGCGCACCGCGGCTCGGTGTTCGGCATTGCGATTTCACCGGATGGCCGGTTTATCGCAAGTTCAGGGTCGGACACATCCGTACGAATCTGGGACTTTGCCAGTGGTGCTCTGCTGCACACGTTCTGGGGTCACACAACCGAAGTCGGTTGCGTTGTGTTCTGCGGCGAAAACGAAGTCGTCTCGTGCGGGTGGGACGGCGCGGTGAAACTCTGGGACCTCAAGGGCGGGGCCGAGAAGGCGCAACTGCTGAAAGCCGACGCCGGCGTGCGGCGCCTGGCGTGGTCGCCGGTGGCAAAGGTGCTGGTCGCGCTCGACGAGGCGCGCGGGGTGTACCTGATCGATGTGGCAAGCGCTGAGACGCGCAAGAAGTTCGAGTTTTCAGAGTACAGCTTCCCGCTGGATGTCGCGTTTGAACCTTCCGGTGAAGCAGTCTGGGTGTGCGGCACGCGGGGCGTGATCAAGCGCCTGAGCGCCGTCGATGGCAGCGAACTCGGGAGCATCGAAGACGAAGATCGGCGACTGACCTCGGTGACAGTCTCGCCGGATGGCAAGTTGGTGGTCGTCGGCGGCATCAATCACCCGACCAAGCTCTGGAACGTCGCGGACCGGACGCTGCTCAAGCAACTTCCCGGCCACATCGACGTGACCAACGGTGCAGTGTTCCCCGCGCAGGCGAACGTGCTGGTCACTTGCGGCCAAGATGCGCAGCTTCGCGTCTGGGACCTGAAAGAGGGCAAGCAGACACGCCGCTTTCACACCGATCCCTACGCCACGAAGTGCGTGGCGTTCTCGCCCAACGGTCGACTGTTGGCCACGTCGCCCTATGGCGGCGGCCTGCGGCTGTGGGACGCCATGACAGGGCGCCACGTCTGGCACTTTGAGGATCTGGAAGAAGTAAACGCCATGACGTTCACGCCGGTGCGCAACCACCTGTTCATCGGCAGCAAGGACACTCACATCTACTGGTGGGACCTTGAGAAGTGGGAGGACGCGCCGACACTCAGCGGCCACACCGGCCCGGTCAGCTCGCTTGCCGTCTCACCGGACGGCAAGTTTCTGGCCTCGGGTTCGTGGGACCGCACCGTGCGCATCTGGGAGTTGGCGACTTCCAAGTGCATCCGCGTGATCGAAGCCCACGAAGTACCTGAAGACGGATACGCCATTGCCATCAAAGCCCTGGCGTGGGACCCCACCGGCAAGATGGTCGCCAGCGGCGCGGGCGACGCCATGCTGTACGTATGGGACGTCGCAACGGGCGAGAAGGTCTTTACAGCAACGCACAACAAGACGGTCAGCGGCGCCTTCTTTACCAACGACAACCATGTGCTGACCTGCGACCTCGAAGGCAGCGTCCACAAGTGGGACCTGACCGGCGGCAACCACAAAATCCGCATGCTGACCGACCTGGGCGAGATTTATGTGATGCGCCCGAGCCCTGACCGCACGGAGTTCGCGATCGGCCAGAACGGCGGCTTCACGAAAGTCTGCAGCACCGAGACCGGCGCGGTATTGCGTGCCTGGCGCGAAGAGGGCGATATCCAGGACCTGTGCTGGCACCCCTACCACCCGATGCTCGTGGCTTCCAGCCGGGCACGACAGATCAGGCTCTGGAGCACGGACCGTGATACTGAACTGAAGTCCTTGCGCAACATCCGTGAAGACCACGTCACCAAGATCAAGTTCAGCAAAGACGGCGAACTGATTTTCGGCACGGGTTTCAGCAAAGGCGTTCAAGTTTGGCATGCCCGCTCACGCGCCCATCTTGCGTTCTTTGGCGAACACAACAGCAACACCGATAACTTTGACGTCTTCCCGGACGGCCGCACCATCATGACCGCAGAGCGTGGCGGCATTCTGCGTACGTGGGACATTGATACCGGCAAGATGATCCATGAACATCGCGGCAACAGCGGGTCCGCATGGGGCGTGGCCATGTCGCCTGACGGCACGCGCATCGCCGTGGGCACCAGTTCGGGCAAGGTCTACATGCTCGACGAAAAGTTACAGATCGCGATTCACCCCATCACCGTCGACGGCACAGTCGTTGCCATTGAGTTTGCACCCGATGGCAAAATGCTGCTGGTCGGCACGCGTGAAGGCGCCCTGCTGACGTATGACGCGGCTGACCTCGCGCCGCTCAAGCGCTTCATGGGTGGCCAGCAGTACATTGACCTGTGGAGTGCCACGTTCTCGCGCGACGGCAAAACGCTCGCCACAGGCCACAGCGAAGGCACCGTCCAATTTTGGGATGTGGCAACGCTGCGCCAGCTCAAAGCCGTAAAAGTACACGATGCCGAGATCACGGGGCTGTGTTACACGCCCGATGGCAACTTCCTGCTTACGTGTGGCTATGACGGAAAGCGTCGGCTGGTCGACGCAACCAAGATGGAGATGGTGCTGACGTGGGTGACACTACCCCAGGCTGTCTTTGACGTCGATGTCGCTGTCGATGGCCTTCACGTCGTGCAGACTTCCGTTGACGGCGCCGTGGTATATGAAGACTACGGCCGCCCGGCGGTGTACCGCGAGTTCGAGAAGATCATGCCGGAGCTGCATGAAACGCTGCCCTGGCAGGGCGATGACCTTGACCCCGCGATGGCTGCACAGCTTGCCCGCTGGTATGCCCTGCGCGGAGTCGACGAATGGGCGCTGAAGTTCATCGAGCACGCGGCGTCAAAGGATTATGCGATCGACAATGAACTGCGCGCCGAGTTGCGCTGGCGCGAAGGCATGCGCTGGCTTGACGTCGAGATGCTCAAGTCAGCGCGCGAGCTGTACGCACAGCTTGAGAAAGATGCACCCGCCGAAAAGAAGTTTTCTCACCACATGGCAGTCAAGGCGCTCGACGGCCAGATCAAGCTGTTTGAGTAAGCAATCGCGCCACCATGCAGGTGGCGCGATGACTTCATCACAAACCGGACAGCGCTACTTCTCGGGTTGCCACGAGGCTTTCTGGCCCTTGGGGCCGGTCTCAACCCACAGCGCGCCCTCGCTTTCGCGTACGAACACTCCCTCATCGGTCGTCCAGATCTTGATGCGCTTTACACGCGGCGCCAGGTACTCGCGGTTGTCGTTCTCGTCGTCCAGCAGCTTGACCAGTTCTTCATAGCTGCCACCATCGAATTTCGGCGCATAGTCGCGACCCTCGGCACGGGCTTCATCGCGACGTTGCTGCAGTATCCGCTGCACATCCGAGATTTCCCAGATGTGGCGGCCCAGCTCGACCCGCGCTTTCCACTCCGGCACTTCGGCCCTTGGGCGATCCGCTGCTGGCAGTTCCAGCTTGCCCATTGAGTTCGCCTTCAGCAGCGCCTGGAAGTCCGCCTCTGTCAGCCAGATCGTGCTCCAGTATCCATAGTACTCAATCAGCGCCAGGCGCCCGTCGCGCGCCCACGGGCCCTTATGCGCCATCACCAGCCAGCCCTGGATCGGACCGAGTGTGTCGTAGTAGTAGTCGATGCGCTTCTCTTCTTCTCCAAGTTCGCTTTCGGGCCATTTGTGCGGGCACAGGCCGTACCATTGATAGCCGCTTTCCCCAAGGTCGGCAGCTTTGTCAGCAGCGCCGAAGCGAGTGTCACGCCCATTCTGTGCGGCTTCAAACCGCTCCCGCATGGCTGGGTCAAAGGCGCTGCGCAGGCCGTCGGTCGGCTGAAAGAACGCCTTTTCGACCAGCACTTCGGGCGTGACACTTGCCACGAGTGTGCGGTACTCGTCGCCCGTCAGTTTTGCCAGGGCTTCGTCATTTTGGATGCGCCAACGCTGCAGGCCTGAAGACAGTTGCTCCACCTCGTCGCGGTCATGCTGCCACTGGCGCTCAGCCACCAGTTCTTTGCGGAACATCGGGAACAGCGCCGCGAGGCCCCGCTCGCCGGTCAGTGTCGCGCGCAGGCTGATGGCCATCTGTGACTCGTCGGTGTTCAGCGCCACTGTCGCACCAGCGGGCAGGCCAAGTTCAAGGTCAAACACCGGCACCGGGAAACGAAGCTGCCTTCGGCCGCGCGTGTGTTCGTGGCGCACCATGCGCGCAAACAGCGCCTTCAGGTCGGCCCAGCCCAGCTTGCTGCCGCTGGTGCCGCCGCCCAGTTTTCGGGTGTCCAGCCGGCCACGGCCGCTGGCGGCTTCCAGCACGCGCCGCGCGACAAAGTCGCTGGGGGCGGCGCCGACGATGCCACTTCCGGCGAAGAAAACGATGTCGCTGCGCACTCCGCGGTCGCTCAGAATCTCACCGCCCGGCACATCGTAGCGAATCAGCTTCGCGGCCATGCGCTGCATTTCTTCGCGCTCTTCTTCGGGCATGTCGCCCGGCAGTTTGCGCGCCAGCAGGCGGTCCAGGATGCGCTGCTTGATCTCGTCAAAGTTGCCCTGGGTTTCCACGGCCACGAACCAAGCGTGCTCGACAAAGTCCAGGTCGTCGTCACCCTCGGGGTCCGGCAGGTCCAGCGCACCCATCACCAGCTCGCTGCCAAGCGCGTCGCCGGCTTCGCGGCGCGTGACGCCCAGATGCTCCAAAAACTCCTCCAGTTCATCCAGAAAGCGTTCGGGCTCGGTGCCGCGGCCGTCGCGTGCCGCCTTGTCAGGCTGGAACGGGCGGGCTTTGTATGCGGCCAGCTGTTCGCGATAGCCAGCCAACTGCTCCTGCTGGTTCTTGATCTGCTCTTCGTATTGCGCGATGCGGTCTTTCTTTTCTTCGTCGCTCAGGTCGTCGCTGCTTCTGGTTTCGACAATCCAGTTCTTCATGTTCTCGATGCTTTCCTCGCACCACTTCATGCGCTGCTTGATGCGGGCGGGTTCGCTTTCGCCGACATAGTCATGCAGCACCGCCAATATCTCCTGCAGCGTCTGGTCGTGGTTTGAGCCGAGTTGCAGTGACGCAAACCCGATCGTTTCCTCCGGCAGCGTGGCAGCCAGTTTGCTGGCGTTGGAGGGGCGCAGGAAGGCCGCCGCTCGCTTCAGCGGCTCGGTCATGGTCAGCGTTGCGCGCAACTGCGCGCCGCTGCTGGCGCCGGGCAGTGTCAGGCTTGCACTCACGGTGTCCCACTTCTGCCACTCAACAAAGTTGAGCATCTGCCTGGTATCGCCGTCAAAGTCTTCGCCAAGGCGGTCGACGCTCGTGCGCCAAGCCGCCATGTTGGCCCAGGCCACCACATCGCCTGACGCGGTCTTGTTCCACTTCTTGAAACGCTCGACCTGGCTCAGGCTGTTGTCGGTCACGCCATCCAGCACATCCTTGACGTGGATATCGGCTGCACCGCCGACAGTCAGGATCAACGCGTTGTTGCGAAGGCGCAGGGTCACATGCTCGACGCTGATTTCCGTCGCGGTGACCTTGCCATCACGCCCGGCTTCTTCCTTCATCAATGACCGGAACGCCTCGCTGAATTCCGTGGGCGCACCAGGCTTGAGACGCACGAACAGGATCATCTGCACGTTTGGATTGCGCACCATAATGTCGGCGATGACGAGCTCAGTTTCGCCCAGGTAGTTCACGAAGTTCTTGACCTCGTCGATGGCGGCCTGCTGTTCTTCCATGTCTTCGGGCACGAGGCGCAGCAGGTCTTGCGCCTGTTGCACCCAGTTATCGCCGCCGACACGCTTGAGGGCGTCGCTGAGGTCGCCGACTCGCGCATACACCAGCGAGTTGCGCGGCGCAAAGTCTCCGTGCGCCTGTGCTGATAGCGCGGGCACAAGCAGGCCACATGTGAGCAACAGCAGCCATCCAGTCGTCAACAAGCGCATACTCTCTCCAGTCGGAATCCCTGCCGCGTTGTAGTAGAAGCGACAAGGATTGGTTGCAAGTTCAGCCCCCACTATTGCAGGAAGGGCGACTATAGCCACAAATGGCACGGATTTCGAGCGACGGCACAGTGTGGTACCGCGCCCTGCCTGCCACTGTTGACACGTCCAGACTTGCGGCCATGATGCCGCCCCGAGGCCGGAATTGATTCGCAGGCTGTTTCATCTGCTTTCCTACTGCAAGCCATACTGGCGGCTTTACCTGGCGGGAACGCTGGCGCTGGTGATGGTGGACGTGCTGGACACGTTCACGCCGCAACTCGTGAAGTGGACCATAGATCACCTGATGTTCGCCACCGGCGGCGGCGTAAGCGCCGGCTCACCGCTGCAGGGCTGGTTGCCGTCGGCCTGGGTCGGCGATGGCAGCTTCATGGGCGGCATGTGGATTTACGGGGTACTGTACGTGATTGTGGTGGCGCTGACGGGCGTGTTTCGCTGGTTCATGTCCATGTACTACAGCGAGGGCGCCGTCAACCTTACCCATGACCTGCGCGGCCGCTTCTTCGGCCACGTGCAGCGACTTCATGCGGGCTATCACGACAAGACCAAAACCGGCGACCTGATGACTCTGGCCACCAGCGACATCAATGCCAGCCGCGAATTCTTCTGGGTCGGGTTGCTGATCGGGTTCGATACGCTGCTGTACTTCTGCATCGTCCCGATTTACATGGCCGACATCAATCCCAAGCTGCTGTTGGCGAGCCTGCTTACGCTGCCGCTGATCCCGGTGATCGTTGCGCGCCTGGCCAAGCGCATCGAGAAGCGCTACGACGAAATGCAGGACCAGCTGAGCCTGGTCGCTGAGCGCGCACGAGAAAGCTTTGCCGGCTCGAAGGTCATCAAAAGCTTCACACGCGAAGACGATGAGGTGCGCACCTTTGCCAGACTCTCGGGCGAATACCGCCGCCGCGCGCTCAAATTGGCGGCCATCGAAGCGCTGCAACAACCGCTGCTGGTGCTGATGCTCGCGCTGGCTGACCTGGTGGTCGTGCTGTACGGCGGGTGGCTTGTGCTGGAGGGGTTTACCATCCAGCGCGAAATGGCAGCCGCAGGCCACAGCGCCGCTGAGATTGACGCAGCCGTGCGGTCGGCCGGGGCGATCACCGTTGGCGGTTTCATTGCCTTTTTCAGCTATTTGATCAGGCTCAGCGGCCCGATGATCGGGTTGGGGTGGGTCATCAGCCTGTTCCAGCGCGCCAACGTCAGCATGCAACGCATTGAAGAGGTGCTTCAAACGAAGCCCCAGATTGCAGAGCCCGAATCGCCCGCTGCTCTGTCCAGCATTCGCGGCGAGATTGAAGTGCGCAACCTCAGGTTTGCGTTCTTTCCGGATGGTGCGGCGCACAACGGACGCGGCACGCGCGAGCACGCGTTGCAGGACATCAGCCTGCGCGTTGCACCCGGCAAGACCTTGGCCATTGTGGGGCCCGTGGGCAGCGGCAAGAGCACACTGTTGGGCCTGATCCCGCGGCTTTACGACCCGCCCGCGGGCACGGTGTTCATCGATGGCGTGGACGTGCGCGAGATCTCGCTGGGGGTGTTGCGCACTCAAATCGGGTCCGTGCCCCAGGAGACGTTTCTGTTCAGCGAGACGATTCTGCAGAACCTGGCACTTGGCCTTGAGGGCGGAAGCCAGTACCGCGACAGCGCCCCGGAATCAAACGCGAGCACCGGCATCCTGAATGTGCCCCTGACGCCCGAAGGCGTGGAGTGGCTCAAGCATTGTGCGCGGCTGTCACAGGTCGAGACCGACATCCTCGCGTTTCCCAAGCAGTACGAAACGCTGCTGGGCGAGAAGGGCGTGAACCTGTCCGGTGGCCAGAAGCAGCGCGTGGCAATCGCGCGGGCCATCGCACGCAAGCCGGCGATTCTGCTGCTGGATGACTGCCTGAGTGCCGTGGATACGCAGACGGAAGAGGCGATCCTGCATGGCCTGAGGGACGTGATGAAAGACCGTACCACGCTGATTGTCAGCCACCGCGTCAGCACCGTGGAACACGCCGACGAGATCATCGTGCTGAATGAAGGGCGTATTGTGGAACGTGGCAGGCACGAACAGTTGCTCGCCATGCACGGCTATTACCACGAGTTGCACCGCAAGCAGCAACTCGAGCAGGAACTGGCAAGTACGGACTAGAACAGAAGACACAAAGGTATGTCGGACGACTTTGAAGATGACCTGCTGGAAGAACGGATCAAGACGAACGTCTTTGACCCCGTGCTTCTGCGCCGCATGCTGCGGTATGCGTTGCCGTACAAGGGGCGCATCGTCGCGGGTCTCTGCCTGGTGCTGGTGTCGTCGGCGCTGGCGATTTCGCCGCCGCTCCTGGTCGGCGCAATGGTCGACATTGTCTTCGGCACCGGTCAAAGCACGCCCGGCCACGCCGTGGCACGCGTGCTTGGCCTGTTCGGGGGCGACGTGCGCGGCTGGGCCGACCGCGACAAGCTGATTGCCTTCGGCGTGCTGTTCCTGTTCGTGCGCTCGGGCACGTTCTTCGTGGACTGGGCGAACACTTACGTACTGACGGGCTTCGGCCAGCGCGTGCTGTACGACATTCGCGTCCAGCTTTTCACGCACATCCAGAACCTCTCGCTGTCATTCTTCCATCGCAACCCGGTCGGCCGGCTGGTGAACCGCGTTGCCTATGACGTCGGTGCACTGGAACGCATGTTTTCGGTGGCAGTGGTGACGCTGTGCAAAGACGCGATGATGCTGACCGGCATCGTCGTCATGCTGTTCATCATTGATGTGCAGCTGGCGCTGATCGTGCTGAGCGTAATCCCGTTCATGGTGATCGCGACGCTGATCTTCCGGAAGTATTCGCGCGGCGCTTACCGGCGCTGGTACACAGCGCAAAGCAAGCTGAATGCGTTCATGGCAGAAAGCATGGCGGGCGTGCGCGTCGTGCAGCTGTTTCACAAGCAAATGCGCAACGACGCCAGCTATGAATCCATCGCCAGCGACTTTCGCACGCACTTCCTGGCCCAGCGCCGCGCGTGGGCTTACTTTCGCCCCGTGGCCACTACGCTCAGCGCCACCGGCATCGGGCTGGTGCTGTGGGTATGCGGCGATGCCGTGCTGCGCGGCAAGGGCATGGAACCCGCCGAGATGGCGGTCATCGGCGCCATCAGCGTGGGCGTGCTGGTGACGTACCTGCAGTACGCGGAGCTGTTCTTCACGCCGATTCGCGACATCACGGAAAAGTTCGACATCGTCGTCGGCGCCATGACCAGCGCTGAGCGCATCTTCACCATTCTCGACGAAAAGCAGGACGTGCAGAACCTGCCCGGCGCCCAGGACTTCGGACGCGCCACCGGCGAAGTCGTGTTCGACGACGTGCAGTTTGAATACAAAGCCGACGAGCCCGTGCTGCGCGGCGTGAGCTTTCGTATCGAACCTGGCCAGACCGTCGCGATTGTCGGCCACACCGGCGCGGGAAAGACAACGATCATCAACCTCGTCAGCCGATTCTATGACGTGCAGGGCGGCCGGGTGCTGGTCGATGGCCGCAACACCCGCGACTACACGCTCAAGTCGCTGCGCCGCAACATTGCCGTGGTGCACCAGGACGTCTTCCTGTTCGCGGGCACGGTGCTGGAAAACCTGCGCCTGGGCGACGAGTCCATTTCGCGCGAGCGGGTGGTTGAGGCGTGCGCCGCCGTGGGGGCCGATCGGTTCATCCAGCGCCTTCCGGGCGGACTTGAGTCCATCGTCGAAGAAGGCGGCAAGACCTTCAGCGCCGGCGAGCGCCAGTTGCTGAGCTTTGCACGCGCGCTGGTGTTCGACCCGGCGATCCTGATTCTCGACGAAGCCACCAGCAGCATCGACACCCACACCGAAGAGGTCATCCAGGCCGCACTGAAGAAGCTGACCAAGGGCCGCACCAGCATCGTGATCGCGCACCGGCTCAGCACAGTGCAGCGCGCCGACCGCATCCTGGTGATGCACAAGGGCAAACTGGCAGAGCAGGGCACCCACCAGCAGTTGCTGGCCGAGCGCGGCATTTACTACCGGCTTTACCAGTTGCAGTACTCCGCCCTCGACGATGTCGAGAAAGAACCGGAAATCGCCCTCAACGGCGAGCTGGCGACGCTGCCCCGCACCAGCAGCGGCGCATTGCGCACGGCGGCCGCCGCCACGCACGGCAACGTGCGGCGTGCCGCAGAAGACGCGGGCAACGAACGCGCATCCGGCGCCGATGTCTGATGGCTTCAGCGGCGACGCCGGACCAGATACTCGGCTTCCAGCATGCGCATCAATGAGCCGACAAACTCCTCGGGAGGCACGCGCCACAGCGGGACAGAATCCATGGGCGCTTTCGGCAAGTGCTGCCGACGGACACGGCGGTTGAACGCGCTACGCTGCGGCTCATTCTCGGCCCAGCGCGTGGTGAACAGTAATACCGGAACGTCCACAGAATCACCGGCTCCAAAGTCATACAGCGACAGCCACGCGTACGGGTGCCGTTCATACTCGCGCACAACGCCCGTCAGCGTCGCGGGCTCGCGCTGGTACTGGTCGCGGGCCACGCCTACAGACGCGCCGCCACGCAGCCACGCATCGAGGCGGTCGTCGCGCACGACCATGCGCCCCCAATCGCTGTAGGTGGCAGTCTTGCCCATCAGCGCATCGCGCATGTCCTCAATGTACGGGCGCGACTTGTCAGCCTGCGGTGACCAGACATCAAGCAACTGGCGGTGCGAGGGCCACCAGTCAATGGCCGCGAACTTTGCCCCGGCTTCACCACTGCACAACTCGGCGCCAACCGGCGCCATAAACCCCGGCGCGACAACTCCGAACTTGCTCAGACCCAGCAGGCCCACCAGCGTCTCCAGCCGTTGCGCCAGCTCGGCGGCATAGCCAGGGCCGTCATTGGCGCCTTTCATGTCTTCGGACCAGCCGCGGTAGTCCACCAGGTAGCACCGGAAGTGCAGGTCAGCCTCGATCATCCAGGGCAACCATGCCTCGCTGGTGGTTTCCGGGTCGTTCAGGATCAGCAGGGCGAAGTCGGTGGCGCGCGCGCCTTCCACGTCAATGCTCGTGACGTCCCAGAAAGTGCCCAGCACGTCGTAAGTGCGCTGCACGCGCATCAGCACGTTGGGCCGGGCCTCGCTGGCACGCAAGTCTTTCTCGGCCCTGGCGCGGTCTTTGGAATCCACGAAACCGGCGCGTGCCATATTCTCAAGCGCGACGCGCAAGTTGCGCACGAGTGCCGGGTCGCGCTCGGATTCTTTGGTTGCATCCAGCCGATCCGCGATATCGAACAGCATGCGGGCACGAGCCAGGTTATCTATCCCGCCCACATCGCCGCGCACGTGGCCAATTTCCAGCACAAATGCGGGCGCAAGCGCTGTACCGGCCGCTGGGGCCCGTCGCAGCCATTGCGCAACACCCGTCTCCCACTTTTTCTCGTCCACCCAATGCGGGTTGCGAAACATCGCGCGCATCAGCCGCGTGCCGACCGCGTCTTCCAGCGCGCCTCGCCAGAGGAATTGCTCCAGCGACTTCAAAGCGCGCTTGTCGTCTTCGCGCTCAATCCACTCGGCGGCAAGGTGGACGAGTTCAGGCTCGGGGGCGGCCAGCGCCTGCATAATCGGCGCAACAAGGTCGTCCGAGCCGTTGGGCATATTGGCCAGCACAATCCAGCGCTGCTCGGCGTCTGAGTCAGGCTCTGACCACTCGCGCTTGAAGTCTTTCAGCGCGCGCGCCCGGTCCACCGGGCTGCTGGCGGCCACCTTTGCCTTCTGCGGCCAATGCTGGATCCACAGCATTGGTGCACGGCTCTCGGCGGTGGCCCTTGACGCTACTGGATTGTCCCGCCCCTCTTCGGCTGGTTCCGGCTCGGGCTGCGGCTCAATGCCCTCGCGCGGGGGCAGACCAGGATCATTGCCCGAAGTCCTCGGTGTATTCGCACCGGGCGGTGGCCGTCGGCCTTCGCTGCCGGTTTCAACGCCGTCGATCCTCTCGCCGCCGGTACGCGGCTGGTTGCCGCGTGCCGTGCCAGTGCCGACGTCCCCGCTGCTGGCGCCGCGGCTTCGGCCACTTGTGCTGGACTCTTCGTCTGCGCGGTCCGAGATCGTCTCGAACTGGGGTTGCGGCCTGAAGTCGCTCTGCAACAGCACCAGGATCAACGCGACGACAGCCAACGCCGCAATCGTGCCCAGCGCGAGCAGCTTCACCTTCGCCGCCGAAGCCGTCGAGGCCGCAGCCGCCGCGACATGCTGCTTCACGCCTGCAAGCCACATGGACTGCGCAGCCGCCAGCCCTCCAAGCGGAGCGGCGACGGGCATGCTGCCCAAGGTCTCGGTGATTTCCTGCTCGCGGCATTTCAGCCGATCGTGCAGCGTGTCCAGGCCACGCCGCACGCGCGCCTTCAGTGTGTTCAGCGGCACTCCCAGCAGGTCAGCGGCTTCCTGCTGCGTGAAGCCGCTGATGTGCGTCAGCACCAAGGCTTCGCGCTGATCGGGCGGCAGCGTGCTCAGCGCACCGCGCAGCAGGTTGTTTAGTTCATTGCGTTCTGGTCCGTGATCCAGGTTCATGGCCGCATCCTCGCTTAACGGGGCGTGGCTGCGGGTTGCGCGCTTGCGGCGCAGGTTGCGCGCCTCGTTCGCGATTATGCCGGCCAGCCACGGCCATGGGTCGCGGGGGGCCTGGTCGGCTTTGCGCCAGGCGATGATGAACGTTTGCTGCACCACGTCGTCGGCGTCAGCTGTGTTGCCGGTCAAGCTCACGGCCAGGCGCCAGGCGGCGCCGCCATGAGTCAGCACACACGATTCCACGAGTTGCAGCGCGTCCATGTTCCCCTCAACCCTTAGCGTCGTGAGGCGCGTCGTTGGGTGCACAATTCTCGCATATTTCTGCGCTGCGTATGCCTTCAACTATGATTTCCGGCATCTCCGGCCTCGAATCCGGCGTGGCTGCAATCCATACTGTCCGGCCAATGGCAGAGGCGTTCAAACTTTCGTCCGCGATCAGCCACCTGCCGCTGCCGCTGGCGCAGACGTTGCGCCGTGCCATCAACGCCAAGTCGCCGCAAGAACAGCACAACGGCGCCTACTACTTCTTTGAGTCGGCCTTGAAGCTTGCGGCATCAGCCCAGTGCGGCGTGTACCTGTCCGTGGACTGCCCCGATGCCGCGGTCAACAAGCTGTTAGACGCACTGACCCGGCCGTCCGTTGGCCAGTGGCTGCAACTGTTGCGCGAGCTTTCACGCGCGCTTGGCGCGCGCAAAGACATGGCGCTGCTGCCGCTGGCGGGCCTGCACGAGCGCTTGACCAATAAACAGGCCATGCCGGCGGCACAGGCATTTCTGAAGTTTGCGGCTCAGGCTTCCGGCGGCCAGGAGAACCGCACTCAGCTACGCGTGCTGGATGTATTCGACGGCATCGTCGCATATCGCAACCAGGAGCTTGGCCATGGCGCCCAGCGCGAGCGCGCCTTTTACGCAGATGCTGCTCCGCTGCTCGTGGATGCGGTGATCGAGGCGCTTGAGGTCGCCAGGCCGTTTGGCGAACTGCAGCTGGCCGTCTCGCGCGACGTGCTTGATGCCGGCAGCCAGCGCGCTCAGCGCCGTTACGACATCCTGCGCGGCGACGGGCTGCACCTGCCGCTTGAGGGCAGCCACCCCGACGACGCCAAAATCGGCGCCGGGCGCCTGGTGCTTGCCGCGGGCAACGTGCGCGTGCAACTGCATCCACTGGTGGTCTACGAAGTAGACCGCATGGACCGCGACCGCGTGGGCTTTCTCAACCAGGTGGCGACACGCGGCAAGGGAGATACGGCCCAGATCAAGCGCGTCGAATACCTGGACTATGACAGCGGCGAAAGGCTTGAGGCCCACGATGCCGTGAATGAGTTGGCGGCGCTGCTGAGCCGCGTGCGCGGCGCAAAGGTGACAGTCGAAACCGTGGACAGCATGACCCGCGCCGAAGCCCTGATCGACGACGGGACCGCAGCACCGGAGAGCGGGCAGTGGATCGGCGACTTCGAACTGGTCAGCGAGCTCGGCCGCGGCGGCATGGGCATTGTCTACGAGGCCATGCAAGGCAGCCTGAAGCGGCACGTGGCGCTGAAGGTGCTGCCACCGGGCATCGCCGGCGACCCGATTGCCGTGGCACGCTTCAAGAGAGAGATCGCGGCCTTGGGCCGCTGCGACCACCCCAACGTGGTCAAGGTGCTCACGGCCGGCCAGGAGGGCGACCGCCACTATTACGCGATGGAGTACGTTGAGGGCAGTGACCTCAGCCAGATCTATGGCGTGCTGTCCGGATGGCGGATGCAGAGCGATGGCGAACTGCGCGAAGGCCACTTGCGCGAGGCGATCAGCAGCGCTCGCAGCAGCCGGGGCGAGAAATCCAAGGCTGCGTCCGGGGCAGCACATGAGCCCACGCTGCCAAAGAAAGAGTCCGACGTGCCGGTCACCGCCGAGGGACGGGACTATTACGTGCGCATAGCCGAAATCCTGGCTGACGCCGCGCGCGGCGTAGATCACCTGCACCAGCACGGGATCATCCACCGCGACCTCAAGCCCGGCAACATCATGCTCACGTCCGACGGCAAGCGTGCCGTGATCATGGACCTTGGCCTGGCGCAGATGCAGGATCGGAGTTTGAGTCTGACCGCAAGCAGCGTCAAAATACTGGGCACCCTGCGCTACATGCCGCCCGAGCAGTTGCAGCACAACCTGCTTGAGGTTACGCCTAAAGCCGACGTCTATTCCCTGGGCGCCACGCTGTATGAGCTGTCTGTGCTCGCGCCTATTTTCGACGGCGACAGTGAAGCCAAGTTGGTCGCGCAGGTGCTGCAACAGGAACCCAAGCCGCCGCGCAGCATCAACCACCGTGTGCCGAAGGACCTTGAGACAATCATCAGCGTAGCAACGGCCAAGAACCCGAGCGAACGCTACGCGACGGCGGCGCACCTGGCCGACGACCTCGGGCGCTTTGCCAGCGGCGAGCCGATCGCCGCTAAGCCGCCCAGCACGTTTCATTACCTCAAGCTGTTCTACCGCAAGAACCTCGGGCTGGTGCGGACGATCGCAGCCGCATTCGTGATACTCGTCGCCACGGTAACGGTGTTCGTACAGCAGCTTGCCAGCGCACTTAATGACGCGCAGCAGCAGCGCACAGAAGCAGAAAGCCAGCGCGAAGTCGCCGATGCCCAGCGCGTAGCAGCCGAACAGCAACGCAGCAGAGCCGAACGTTCGGCAACCGCTGAGGCCGAGGCTCGAACTGATGCCGAGCTGCAGCGCAAGATCGCCGAGTCAAAGTCCGACGATGCACAAAAGGCGCTCGTGGCCGCCAACCGCAGTCTGGCTCGTGCCAGCATCGAAAAAGCCCGCGCGACTCGCGAGAAAGGTGAACGGCAGGCGGCACTGGCGCTTGCCGTCGAAGCGCTTTGTCGAGCGAAGGAGATCCCTGGTGACCCGCTGCAGTTAGAGGCATACCGCCTGGCAATTGAGATCGAAGCGGAGACTCCGATGCTGATGTGGCAGACCCCGATTTCACCCTTTGATTACAATAACTCGGGCACGCGCCTGGATGAGACCTGGCGACTTGCACTGGGTACATCGGGAGGCCTTGTGCAGTTGGAGGACCCGGCAACAGGTCTAGAAATCTCGCGTTTTGACGTGCCCTATGAAGTGTTCGCAATGGAGCTCATGCCCGGCGGGGAATTGGTCGCGGTCGGAAAGAGCACTGGCGGTATCGCATTGCTATCAGCGCGGGACGGCATCGTGTTTCATGAGCTCAGGGCCGGAAATGAGTACATTGAGACCATCGCCTTCGCCGAGGCGGGCAGACTGCTGGCCGCAGTGGACCGCGTCGGGGATGTGCGAGTGTGGTCCACGTCGACATGGGAACTGACTCGAGAGATCAACTTCGGAAGCCAGGCCCTGCCTGTTCTTGAGAACGGAAATCGCCACGCCGTACTCCGAGAGAGTCACGACTCGACGAGGTATCACGTTCTTGACCTGGTCACGGGGGACCAGCGCGGCCCATATGACTGTGCTGATTGGCCCAAAGTCTCACCCACCGGCACGCACCTTCTTGTGAGCAATTACGACAGCCGCACCCTGACCACGCTCGACCTCAGAACCAACCCACCAACTGTCAATCGCCTGGAGAACTGCCGGGGATGGGATGTTTGTTGGATCCCCGGCAGCACGCGTTGCGTAGTAAGCGCCAACGATGGCCCCGTTCTGGTCGATTACGAGAAAGGCACCGTGCTGCGCCCGTTCCCGAACGATCGAGGACACCACTCCGTCAAAGCCAGCCCTGACGGCAACTACGTGCTGTTCACAGGCAACTCACCGGCTGTCCTTTATGACCTTCGTACGCTACAGGTTGCTGCCGAGTCTCTCTCGATGACAGCAGACCCGTCTCAAACCCACGTCAGTCCGGATGGACGATGGATTGCAAGTCTGTCTGGTTACCGGTGGGTTCAAGTGCTCGATACACGCACTGGCAAAATCCTCCGTGCGGGGCAGTTCGGCGCTGAGCCTTACCCGAACTGCCGTACACTCGCATGGTCTCCCGACGCCCGCTTTCTTGCGGTTGTACACGAGGATGATGTACCCCGCTTGACCCTCCTGGAGGCTTCTCGAGAGTTTGCAGTAGTCCGAACCATGGAGCTAACGCGAGATTCCGCCAAGTGCATGGCGTGGTCACCGGACGGGACAAGCATTGTGATCGGCGGGGCCAAGAGAGTGCAGGAACGGTTCCTTGCTGACTCCGTCGAAGCAACGCTCCTTTTCGAGGCTGAGCGAGAACAGTACTTCTCGCGCGTTGCGTTCAGTGGCGACGGCCAGACCATATACGCCTTCGGCAGCGATGAGATGTACCGGATCGACCGCAAGTCCGGCAGGGTCTCCCCGACCGGCGCGATGCTGCCTATCAAGGCGGTGCTTGACCTGCATCAGCCAACTGGGAGTGTCCTCGTGGTCGCCACCGGTCGTGATGAGCTTTGCACTTGGGAGCCAGCGGGCGACAAGGGTTTAACCGGCCTCGGCATCCCTTGGGACAGCAACGGTGGCGGAGACCTGGCTGCGTCTTTTTCGGATGACGGTCGATACGTTCTGGTTCCGACCAGCGCGGGCCAACTATGGCTGTACGAGATTGCCACGCGCGAGAAGCGGCTCCTGATACACGACGCGGATCACCCTACTCACCGTGCGCAATTGCTTGCCGGGGGCAACTTTCTGGTGGCAGTCGATGATGCCGGATCTGTGTCCCTTTGGCGCCTTGCCCGTCGGCCGGATGCCAGAGGGCTCTGCGACCTGGGCGACCGGATCCTGGACATGATCCTGACCCCGGATGGCCGTTATCTGCTTGCCTGCGGGGCCGGGTCGTACGTCATGAAAGTCGAAGTCGCCACTGGCAACATTCTGCGCAAGACGCAGATCCCGGGAGTTATAGCCCTCGCCGCGATCGACGTAACCCGTGATGGCACGCGCGTCGTCTGCGGAGGTGCCTACGAACGGGAACTGACCCCGCAAGAGCGCGAGCAGGGAAAGCGCTCCACCGGTGAAGCCGACGTGGGGTGTGTCGCCGTGCTCGACCTGGACAGCCTTGAACTGCTGCACTCTGTCAGAGCCCCTGAGTACATCTTCGTTACGTCCGTCGGCACACTTCCTGATAGTCAGAGATTCGTTTCAGCGGGTCCATCGAGCACCGAAATGAGCGTCGTCCTGGAATGGGATATTCTGCTCGCTGAACCGCCGCGCTTAGCCGCCACAGCATCGCAGACACTCATCATTGCGAAGGCCAGCCCTTCAGGCATTGAAGTTCTGGTCGGTGAGGCGACCGGCCGCATGCAGATGGTCAGTTTGCCCGACGGAAAGCCGCTGCAGGTGGCGAACTTGTCTGTGCACACCTTCACTCAGCCCTGCTGGGACCCCAGCGGCCAGTGCGCCTGGATTGCCGACGCAAACGGCAAGTTGATGCGAATGGATGCCGCGACGGGCGCCCTGCGCTCGCTCGGCCGTGGCCATTTCGGCGAGTCGACTACGGTGCGCGTATCCGCCGATGGGCGCGTTGCGCTTACCACTGGGGGGGACGGTTCCATCCGAATCTGGGACCTGGCCTCGGAACAACCAGGGATCACACTTGCCTGCCCGCATGAAAATGTGCGTGCCGCGGCCATCAGTGCTACCGGCCTGAACGCCTTTGCCTCGGGTGGCGGGGGCGGCATGGTGTGGACATGGAGCTTGGCAGGCACGCGGCGGGTTGAAGACCTGCTCGCGACCATCTCGAGCCCAGAACTTAAGACCTGGTGCTGGCATCGAAACAGGTTGTTGGCCGCCGACCTGCAGATCACACTGCACGCAAGTCGCGAGGTTTCATGGGTGTGGCGCACCGTGCCGGGTGAGCCCCTGCCCGCATGGGCACAATCGCCAAGGCCGGACTGGATGCGAAGCCGACCACCCGAAGTCCGCCCATCGGAAAGCGCGCAGGGCTGGATGAGCGCAGAGTTGGCAGACGCTGTCAGCGAAGTCCGGATGATCACGCTGCGCTGGGAGGCAAAGTTTGAGGGCTTCCGCTACATCGAAGAGGCCGACGCGCAGGGCAATGTCACACGCAAGCCCGTGCCGGCCAGAACCATCGACCCCAACGGCCTGCCCGTCGGCGAGGCGCAGGGCCACATCGACTACCCGGCCTGGTACGCCGCAAAGGGGCGCGGAGAGTAGCTACTTCGCTGCCGCGGACACAAAGTCCTTGAACAGGGCAACCATCTTCGGGTCGTCCAGCATTCGCTCGGGGTGCCATTGCACGCCCATGCGCCACCGGTGGTTGGTGTACTCCAGCGCTTCAAGCACGCCGTCGGGCGCGTGCGCCGTGGCACGCTGGTGCTTGCCGATGCGCTCGACCGCCTGGTGGTGCAGGCTGTTCACTTCAGAACTGCCGCCCGTGGCCTTGGCAAGAATGCTGCCCGCGGCAACTTCAATCGAGTGGCGGCTGGCGCCTTTGTCCGGCGCCTTGTGTCCGGCCAAGCCGGCGGTGGGAAGATCCTGCAACATGCTGCCGCCGTCGTGAATTGCCATCAACTGCATGCCTCCGCACACTCCGAACACCGGCAGGCTGGTTTCGTCGATCAGCAGCTTGATGAATGCGCGATCAAAGGCTGCGCGCTCCGGCGTGACCGGATCGTCGGTCAGAGCTACCGGCTTGCCGTACCAGTCCGCCGGATAGTCGTCAGCGCCGACCAGCATCACACCCCGCACCAGCGCCAGCAGTGGACGCAACTCGTTCACATCCGGCAGCATCGGCAGAATCAGCGGTGTGCCGCCGCCCGCGAGTACCGCATGGCAGTACTGTGGGTATAGTTTCAAATAGCTGCGGTCACGCCCGGGCACCGGAAAGTGCCGGACGTGGTCGGTGCAGATAGCGATCAGCGGCTTTGCCATGCGGTGCATTCTATCGTCGTCTTTTGAGCCATGCTCAGCCCCCAAGCGCTGCCATCACCACTGGCCAGTGCCGCAAAGCCCCACGGATTATCGGCGTTTGACGTGCGGTTTCATTGGTAAATGCCGCGTCGGCACGTACCATTCCGCCCCAAAACGCCGCCCAAGACTGTCATGTCCACATCCATCACATCCTTTGCCGACCTGCTTGCTTTCTTGAACAAGCACACCGACTACGAGCGCCAGCAGGGCGGCCGCACCCGCGACATCTTTGACCTCGAGCGCATGAACGAAGTACTGGACCGTCTCGCGCGGCCCGAGCTTGCCTACGTCACCGCCCACGTCGCAGGCACCAAGGGCAAGGGCAGCACCAGCCGCTTTCTCGCGGCTGTCCTGCAATCGCAGGGGCTGAAAGTCGGGTTGTTCACCAGCCCGCACCTTGAGCGGCTGACGCAGCGCATCGAGATCAACGGTGTCGAAATCACCGAACGCGCGATGATTGAGGCATTTCAGCCGGTGGTCGATGCACTGGAGCGCGAAAAAGGCGGCGCGCCCGACATCACATTCTTTGAACTGCTGACACTTACCGCCATGGTCGCGTTTCAACAGGCGGGCGTGGACACTGCCGTCTTTGAAGTCGGGCTCGGTGGCCGCCTTGACAGCACCAACGTGATCCAGCCGCTGGTCAGCGTGATCACCGAGATTGGCATTGACCACACGCGCCAGCTGGGTGACACGATCGAGGAGATTGCCCGCGAAAAGGCGGGCATCATCAAGCCCGGCATTCCCGTGGTGTGTGGCGCAAACGACGCCGAGGCACAACGGGTCATCAGCCTGACGGCGCGCGACAATGAAGCGCCGCTGCTGATGTTCGGAAAGGACTACAACGTGCGCTGGCTGGCCCGCAACGGCCGCAGCGTCACATTTACGACGGACGTGCGGGACGCGCGCTACGAGAAAGTTCAGTTGCCGCACCCCGCACGCTACATGGCAGAGAACGCTGCCCACGCCCTGTGCGCGCTGGAAGTGATGGCAAGCGAACCGGACTTTTTGCCGGAGGGGATGCTCGACCGTGATCGGGCATTGGACGCACTGGCGCGCACGGCACAGCCGGCACGTTTCGAGATTTTCGAGGGCGCGCCCGTGCTGGTGATCGACAGCGCGCACAACGAATTGTCGATCAAGGCCGCGCTGGCCACGGCAAAGTCCATTGCCAAGGGCCGGATTGTGTGCGTCACCGGCCTGGCCTCAGACAAGGACATTGAGGCGTGCATGCGCCGGCTGGCCGAGGTCGCAGACGGCGCAGTGTTCACGCGATACTACAGCCCGCGCGAGACTGCCCCCGAGACGCTGGCCGGCTTGTACGCGAAGTTCGGTGGCAAGGCCGGAAGCACCGAAGAACACCCCGAGGCGGCGCTGGAAACAGCGCTGGAGCAAGCCGGCGAAGAGGGCATGGTGCTGGTCACGGGCAGCGTGTACCTGGCCGGGGTGCTGCGCCCCGCCGCGTTTGAATATGCCGGCTTGTAGTGGTGCAGATGCCTTTACCCCGCTGCGAGCGGATGCTTAGCTGACCACCCATGGCGAAGAAGAAAGAAGATCTGAAGTTCGAAGAACTGGTCGCCCAGGTCGAGCAGGCGCTGCAGCAGCTTGAGTCAGGCGACCTGCCGCTTGAAGACGCTCTGAAGCGCTACGAAGAAGGTGTCGCCTCGCTGCGGCGCTGCTTCGACATCCTGAAACAGGCCGAAAAGAAGGTACAACAACTCAGCGAGCGTGACGGAGAGCTTGAAACCAAGGCCTTTGAAGCCGAAGGCGAAGAAGAGCCCAAGGGCAAACTCTTCTAAAGCTCGTGCGTTTCACCTGCGTGGGCACCCTGAACAGAATTGTCTCAGCGATGTTTGCCGCCGTCGCATGCGGCATGGTGATCGGCGTGCCGTTCTATTTGGTGGCCCGGGCGCTGGAATTCGCCGTCCCGCTGGTGATGTGGTTCGCGCCGGCTGCGCTGGGGACAATGATTGCCGTGGTCGCGCTGTACCCGAAGAACAAGTTCGAAGTCTAGTTTTTCCAACCCACGCGCCCGCACGGCGTTAGAATCCTGCGATGCGATACTCCTGCCTGTTGATCCTGCCGCTGCTTGCCCTTCTGGGCGGGTGCCGTGGCTATGCGCTGGACATGACCGGGCTAGAGAAGTTCTCGCACGAAAGCGCCGACGAAACCACCGACCACTACAGCATGAGTACCCTGGACCGCGCCACGAACGACGCGCTGGACGACGCATCTGACACGTACTCAATGAGCACTCTCGATGCCCTTAGCAGCAGCCGCGTTGGACCCACGGGCGCGCGCTACTCGATGTCAGCGCTCGACAAGCTCAGCGGCGAACACATGGACCCGATCGCCGACGTGTGGACGATGTCTGAGCTTGAGCGCATCACGTCACGCAAGTTCGACCCGGACACGATCAACAAGTAGCGGCTTCAGTGCTTCACATCGATGCCGAAGCGGTCGCGAAGGAAGTCAAGCAAGTCGAAGAAGTTGTGGATCTCGAAGTCGGGCTTGGTTTCGCCCGGCTCATACTCTCTCGCACTGCGCTTGTTCAGCACCGTAATCATGCCAATGCGATTGCAGGGGTCCACGTCCATGCGCGGGCGGTCGCCGACATAGATACATTCGCTCGGCCGCACGCCAAAGGCTGTGCAGGCTTTCAGCCAGAGCTTCGGGTTCGGCTTGCTGATACCGATTTCGTCGCTGATGAAAATGCCCTGCGGCTCGAACAGGTTGACCACACCCAGGCGCACCAGCTTTTCGGCCTGTTTAAGGGCAAGGCCGCTGGTGACCACGCCCAGTTTCAGGTCGGTCTGCTCCCGCAGCAGCTTCAACACGTCCACGGCGTCTTCATAGGGGCGCAACTCGCGGAACTTGGTCTCGTGGTATCCCACGACCGCCGCTGAAACCAGAATGGTCTCGCTTTGCCCTTCCCAGTAATGCTTCGGCACCCGGCGCAACAACTTGTCAAAGTGGTGTTCGTAGTTGCTGCTGAACTCGGCGACAATCTCAGCCAGTTCGCGCAGCGCGTCTTCGGTGGCCATGCGAAAGCCATGCGCCCGCATGTTTTCAATCGCATTGCGGCGCGCTAACGCCGCGAACTCGCTGGTTGAAAACAGCGTGTCGTCGATGTCGAAGAAGATCGCGCGTAGCGTGTCTGCCATAGCCGGCCCGGTCCCTACTTGCCTTCTTCAATCTCGCGACGCGCGTTCTCTTCTGCCAACTGGCGCTCGCGCAGCCACCACCCGATCACCACACCCAACAGCAGCACTGCTGACACAGTGACCATGTGCGTGCCCCACGGAAAGCCGCGGCCATCGTCGAGCCCGACAGCCGCAAAAATGATAGCGCCGGCCAGGATCAACACTGAAAGGATGACAAGAACGCGTTGCACACAGTCTCCGGCATCGATACAACTACTGACCGCTTCTAAGGTTGCACAATCGGCGACGAACTGGCGTCGCGGCGAAAGGATTGGCCACTATAGCGCACTAATATGTGGAAACACGACGCCAATCAACCAAATCGGAGTTCGAAATGAAGAAGCTCTTGTGGGCGGGTCTAGTGGTCGCGGCATTCACGTTTGGCATCGCGACCCCGTTTGCTGCCCAAGGCGCGCCATCTGGCGGCGGCGGCGGTGGTGGCGGTGGCGGTGGTAAGGGCGGTGGCAGCGGCTACCAGGGCAAGGGCGGCAATGGCTACCAGGGTAAGGGCGGCCAAGGCGGCGGCCCGGGCCAGGGCGGCCCCGGTCAGGGCGGTGGTGGCGGAAACTGGGTTCAGGAGCAGATTGACAAGCTCGGCTGGGGCGAAAACGGCGACGAACAGCGCGTCGAGCCCGGCGACACGGTCAAGTCCGCCGACAAAGAGGCACGCCTGGAAGCCGAAGCTGACAAGCTGCAGCTCGAGGACAAGAAGCTGCGCAAAGAGTTCGTGAAGCTTGGCAAGAAGGCCTGGGAAGACTGCGAAAAGGAAGACAAGCGCTGGACAAGCGCACGCAAGAAAGTCGCTGACGAACCCGAGAAGCTTGCCAAGGAAGTCGAGAAGCACAAAGAGGCGCTGGACAAGGCTTGGAAGGTCTGCGACGACGACATCTTGAAGAAGGAGATCCTGGTCGAGGACCTGCTCAAGCTGTTCCAGAAGAACACCGAAGACCTGCGCAAGGAGACCGCGACTGACAAGAGTGTGCGCCAGGACGAAATCCGCGCGCGCAAGGTCGCCGAGATCCGCAAGCAAGCCGCCGACTATATGAAGGGCGGCGCAGGCGCAGGCGACAACGAAGAGAAGGACAAGAAAGAAAAGAAGGAAGAGGAAGAAGAGTAACCTGCAGAACCAGAAAGCAAGGCGGGCCCCTCGGGGCCCGCCTTCTTTGTTTGCCTACTTGTGGTACTCCACGGTGGCCCTCGCAAGCGCTTCTGTCAGTGCTTCCAGCGCAGCGGCATCAACATCGGCGTCAGCGAGCACAAGTGACACGCGCCGGCCGTCTTCGCCGTCGGCGCTGTTCCAGCGCGAAACTCGCAGGCTTGGGGCGCCCTGCATCGCGTCGTAGTATTCCTGAGCGTCTTCGCGCGTGTCCCAGGTGGTGACACGCAGTGTGATCCAGGAAGCGCCCTTGCGCGCCGTGACCTCCACGTCGCCACCCCAGCCTGCCGCAGCACCTGCGGGGTCAGTTACGCCGGCGCGGTGCATGGCGACCAGCACGCTGAACTCGCCCGTAGTCGTCGATGCTTCGGACTTGAAACCCGCAGGCCACGGCAGTTCGGCTGGCAGGCTGACGCGGTCGGGAAGCTCCGCCGGGTACTTCTCCGGGTGCAGGATCTGCTCGGTTGACTTCGGCAGCGCCTTGAAGGCGGCGTCTACAGCTTCATAGCCGTCACGCTCCTTCAGGTTCTGTACGAACACCGCGCCATACGCGTAGTACAACACGCGCAGCCACGCCCCGTCATCGCTCAGATCAGTCGGTTGCTTCACCTCGGTAATCCGTTTCACGTGGGGGTTGTCGGGCAGCGCGTCGATCATGACCTGCACGGCCTGGCCCTCGATCAGCGCCGTGACGGTGTTGTCTTCGTCCTGTGTGGTAACAGCCTTGTGCAGCTTGGCCAGGTCATACAACTGGTCCTGAAGCGCGTGCGTACCCTCATGCAGCCGCAAGCCGAACGCGCGCTTGTTGCCCGCAGCCTCGGGCACAAGGTACATGGCCTTGGTGTCGTACTTGTAGAAGCCGAGAATGTTCTCGGGCGCATAGTCGCCCCAGGACTTCACTTCGGCCTCAAGTTCTTCCTGCGAGAACACGTACACGGGCACCCGCGTCTTGAACTTGCGGCCGGTCACCTGCTCGATCAGCCCCACGGCGCGGGTCTGTTCGGGCGCGTCGGCGGCTTCCAGTTTGCCGCGCGTTTCTACCTTCGGTGTGGGCTCGGGCTCTGGTTTCGGCTCCGGTTTGGGCTCAGGCTTGTTCTGGGGTATGGGATCGTTGGCTGGCTGTGGCTCAGGATTGGAACATCCGGCAAGCAGAAGCAGTACGGGGACAAAACGGCGCATGGGTAGACCTCCGGCGCCACTTTAGCGAATTCTGCGCTACCATTCAGGTCTGCGGGGTGTTTCATGCACGTTCAGTGGAGACTACCCATGCGTATCCTGCTCTCTTTGTGCGTGTTGGCACTGGTCCTGGTGTGTGGCAGCAACCTGGCGGCCCAGAAGGGCGTGCCTGCCGGCGGCAACCCGGGCAAGGCCAAGAACAAGTACAAGCAATCCGGCGACCAGCAGGCCAAAGAAGCCCAGAAGCGCGCTCAAGAGGCCGCCCGCAAAGCCGAGCAGGAAGAAAAAGAAGCTGAACGCGAAGCAGAAAAGGCCGAGCGCGAGGAACGCCGAGCCGGCAAAGACGCAGAAGACACCGCGGAAAAGGCCCCCGAAGCAGGGGCGAGCGAGAAGATTCCCCAGCCCGGCGAGACAGTCAAACGCGCGGACAAAGATGCGCAGATCGACAAGTGGATGGATGAGCTGAAGCTCACCGACGCCACTCTGCGCGCCAAGTTCAAGACGCTTGCACGCGGCGCCTGGGAAGACTGCGAGAAAGAAGACAAACGCTACTACGCGGCGCTCAAGAAAACCGACGACGCAGAGGGCCTGAAGAAGCTGGGCACGGAACACAGAGACAACCTGGCCAAAACCTGGACCGAGGCCGACACCGGCGCCACAAAAGATAGCCTGCTGGATGCCACGCAGCTCGAAAGCTGGAAGAAGCTGAGCGATAGCCTGCGCACCGGCACCAACACCGACCGCTGGCTGGCCGCGCAAAGCAAGCCAGCCGAGACCGAGAAGCCTGAGAAGAAAGAGAAGAAGGAAGAGTCAGAAGACTGATCGCCGGAGCCGCAGCCTCAATCTTTCCGATTTCTCGGAAACATGGGCTTGCTGTAGTCAGACTCAAACTCGGCTGTGGGATTTGCCACGGATAACTCGACCGGGTCACGCGGGGCGTCAATGGTAAGCAACGACTTCTCGCTTACCCGGCAGATCATCACGAGGTACGACCGAAACGGTAGCCCTTCGACAGTGATCTCTGTCTGGCCTGGTTTGACAATTTCAGTTCGGACCTCTTCGCCGGAAACACTGGTCAGACGCAGCCTGAACTCCTGATTGGCAGGGTAGCCCGCCAGCTTGACCGTGATTCGGCCGGCCGGTGTTGCCAGTACGACGTCACCGATCTCCAGCGTTGTGCCGGCCTGCAACCTGAGCGGCACTTCGACCCGACCATAACCCTCGGCTTCAACATAGAGCGTGGTGGAATCCAGCGGCACGCCGTCCAGCACAAGCACCCCGTCTTTGTCGCTGTACACTTGGCCGGTGCCGGCAAACTGCTTGCCGACTCGATCTCTTGCAATTCGCCAATTGGGGCCACGCTCGGCATGCAGCGTGGCGTATGAAGGAGAAAGAACGTTCGACTCGGCGTCAACGGCTCTCAATCGCACTTGCGCCCCAACGCTGACACTCGGTACCAGGCTGATCACCTCTCCTGCGATCGGGTCGATCGTGGCACTCTGCCAGACTTGTCCATCCGGGCCTTCCAGGCGGACGAAGTAGGGTACTCCGACCCGCAGCTCAACAGTCCTGAACTCAAGCCCCCACGTCAGGATTCCTATCGGCGGCGCCGGCCTCAATCGTTCATACAGCGTGAACTTCCAGCCATCCTTGGCGTAGTAGCCAGAGAGGTCTACCGCCAGTCCAGCCTGCAACTGTGATGAAATCGCGGGAACCTCCACGACAGGCGAATTCTCCAGCCAAGCCACGTCGCCTTCCACGATGTGTCGTCCCTTGAAGCCGGCACGAGCGGCAGTGCATTCAACCATGACTGAAACAACTCCATCCATCGGGACGACGCGAAACAGAACCTCGGTCACGCCATTCACGTCGTGCCAGATCGTTGAGTAATCCGAAGATGTCTTTCCTCGCAGTCCGAGCTGAACACGACCGGCAAATGGCGCGCCGTCGGAGAACCGGACCTGAATCGCCACCGTGCTGACGGGGAGCACGCGGATCGTGTAGCGCCACTTCATGGGCGACATCGTTCTTGCCCACGCGCCTGCGCCCCAAAGCCGTCCTTTGGGCACCGCGGACGGCTCCACAGCCCGAAATTGCCAGCGGGATGCATCCTGCGGCGCAACCACCAGCCACGGTAACGCGGTAAGACTCGCGTCCCACTGCAATTGAACCTCGCCTGAGAGATCAGTGCTTGCCGGCGCGCCAACAAACGCGGGCACGACACCTGCATTGCGTTCAACGCGCTTCTTCTGCTGCCTGACGTCGTTATGGGAAGCGAAGCCGTACTGAATTGGCAAGTTTGGAACGGCTGCTCCGCGCTGGTCCTGAAACATCAAGGTTACCGTCTGGATTGCAGGCGGACGTTGGTACTGGCTCGTTGGCCCGCCAGCATTCTCGGGGACCGGCACTTCACCGTTGTTTCCCGGACTACGAGTTTCGCCAGCGCGGATTGAAGTCTCGCCGCCCTGCCTGTCACCAAGCGGCGTGGTTGGCGGTGAAACGTCGCGCTTTAAACCCACAGCTCCCCAGTACTCGGGTAGAGGAGCACCGGCCTTGGAGAAGGGGAGTAACACCAACCACAGTACGCACACGACGAAGAGCGCCAACAGCAAGGCGCAAATCGCTCTTTTGATCTTCGAGCGCCGATGGTCGGATTCAGTCATATGCATTGACCCTCTTACCGCCGAGCAGTCAGGTGCGTTACGGAAGAAGTCTATTCCAGTGCGTACAGCGCGAACGGTATGAGGTCACTCACGTCCAAGTCAAAGGCCCGCGCGATTCCGTTCCCATCCGACGTGTTGCCTGTGACCTGCAAGCCCATCTCCGCGCGTTCAGTGTAAAGAACCCCGCGACATGCAACTGTCACGGCGAAGTACATGAAAGAGACATCGCCGGCACCGTCATAGTCAATGTCTGCATATGTATCTGCTGTTCCAGAGCCCTCTGCCGCCAACCCCACTTCGTCGGAGTCTGCGGAAAAGGACGGGCTAATTCCGTACGCATAGCCGTATGCCTCGCACTGGGCGGACCCAGCATAGGTACCTGCCCCGGCTGTGTAGTTCAATGTAGCGATCTCCACAGATACACGGGTACCGTACTCCACCGTCCATTGAGGATTGCTCGTGCCCGTAATTGTACCTTCGAAAGTGAAGTAATCGGTCACATCGGCGGCGCCCCCCGCCGGAACATACGGGTTGCCCCATCCGACGCCGCTCATGGACACGTCCGTTTCAAGCCCCGGCTCCCAACTCGCAGTCATCACCCCGGCGTAGTCTACATCTCCGCTATTGCTAAAGTTCGCGCTTGCGTCAGCACTCGCATGAGCAATGGTCCACACCGCCAGCACGAACAGCGCGGGCACGGCGATCAATGCAACCGCCGCAGTGATCATGGCGTTTTGTCTGGTTATTTGGGGCTCCTCGGTTGGACGCAAGTGGGACATCAAGCCGTCCACAATAGCAGTTGCCCCCCCTCAACAGCAAAGTCGCACATTCTTCAACTTGTGCAATCGGGGTTTGCAGGGAGAAACGAACGCCCCGGGCGGACTTGGTCAGTGATGGGACCTGAGCATTAGTCAGCGTGGCTGCATGCGCGGCGAAGGGAGAGCAAAACGAAGGCGCGTCACTTCACGGTCGCGGTGCGGGCCTTGGCTTTGCGCAGGCGCTTGCTGGGGGCTTTGCCCTTTGCAAGTTGCCGGCCTTCTTCGTCTGTGAGGTAGTCAAGCCGGTCGCTGTCGGCCGCCAGTGCTTCTTCTGCTGATAGCGGTTTCGGGATCGCGGGCAAGTCTGCCTTTTTCTTGCGGCGTGGCGCCCTGCGGCGCTTGGGCTTGTCGACTTCGGCCTCACCCGGCGCATCGGCCACCGCCGGCTCGCTGCGCCGCTCGACCTTCCTGCGGCGCTTCGGCTTGGCCTCTTCGGGCTGGCCCAGGCGCGCGCTCAGGTTGCGGGTCAGGAACTCGGCGGCTTCACGCACGACGTTGTCCACGACGCGGGCGCGAGAAGTATCGCTGCCGACCACTTCGGCCAGGCCTGTGGCCAGGGCGTCGATGCTTTCGCCCAACTGTGCCCGGGCGCTGGCGACGCTTTCCGGCACGGGGCCGGGCACGCTGCTGCCGTCAATCGGTGAGTTGTCGCCCGCGAGGCCCAGCCTGCGTTTGACTTCGCGTTCGGGGTCGCCGCTGCGTTCCATGATTTTGAACTTCTCGCCGCCCTGGGCAATCACCACGCAGTTGCGACCGTGGTTTTTGGCCACGTACAGGGCGCGGTCGCACTGTTCTTTCAGCGCCAGGTCGGTCTGCATGCTGCGAGGGTCAAACTCGGCCACGCCAAAGCTGGCGCTGATCGGCAGCAGGCGCCCGCGGTCGTCATAAAACTCGGTGGCTGCAATGATGTGCCGCAAACGCTCGGCGGCAAGCGCAGCTTCGCCCTGCGGTGTGCCGATGGCGACGATGCACAGTTCTTCGCCACCGTAGCGGTACACGGTGTCGCTCTCGCGGGCTTCGCGCTTGAGAATGTCTGCAACCTGCGTCAGCACACGGTCGCCGGCCAGGTGACCATACGTGTCATTGATGTGCTTGAACTTGTCGATGTCCATCATCACCAGGCTCAGCGCGCCGCCGCTGCGCTGCGCGACGGCAACCTGCTTCTTCATCTGGTCTGCGTAGTGGTTGTTGTTGTACAGCCCGGTCTTTTCATCCTTGATCGCGCGGTCCCAGATGCTTGCGGTTTTCAGGCCCAGGCTGACCATGCGCACAAGCTGCCCGACGGCGGCTTCGTAGGCTGGCATTTCTTCCTGAAAGTCCGGCTCGTCGGCGACGTTGCGGGCGATGCGCACCACGCCCCGCACACCATCGGGCGTCGAGAAGTAGACGGCGATCACGAACTCGCCGGTGCGTTCATCCAGGCTGCGAACCTGGCGCCCCAGCCGGATCGCCTCTTCGACCAGCGACTGATCCACGGCTTCCTGCGTCAGCACCGGCGGAAAGCGGTCTGCATGGTTGCGGCGCTCGGCGCGGGCCACGGGGCGGCCGGTTTCATCGAGCGTGAACACGCTGATGCTGTCGCTGCGCGCGAAGTGCTCAAGCTGCTCCAGCACCACGCTGAGAATGCGTTCAAAGTCAACTTCCTGCTTGATCGCCATGCTCACCTGCTGGGCCGCGCTGACCAGGTCAAGGTTGCGCATAAGGCGCGTGCGTTCTTTGGCGACGTCGTCGTTCAGGAAGCGCTGCAGGTTGCGGTACTCGGTTTCAAAGCGCACACGCGCGCGATAGGTCGCGCTGGCGAACAGGGCCAGCATCGTCGCCATCAACGCCGACAGCCCGCCGGCCACGGCAATGATCGAGTAGGCGAAGGGGTCATGCGTGGGTTCCGGTGCGAACGGGTTCATGCGCGTGAAGAAGTAACTCACCAGCACAACCGTCCCGATCGGCAGCAGCAAAGCCACGCCAAGCAGGTAGGTGCCACGCCAGGAAGTTTCAGTCTGCGCCATCGGGTGCCCCAACCGGTTATCGGACCATTGGCGCAGATTCTTTAGGGATAAGGACTTGGGGCGGGGATTGTGGATTTCAGATTGCGGAGTAGCGCGGATGCAGCTAATCCGAAATCCATCATGGCGGAACTGTTCCCGATCTTCCTGAACCTCGCAAAGCGCCCGGTGCTGGTGGTCGGCGCCGGCAAGGTCGCCGCCCGCAAGGTCGAAGGGCTCAGGCTCGCCGACGCCGACGTGTACGTGATCGCGCCCGCGGCTTGTGATCAAGTGCGCGCGTTGGCGATCGGCAACGAGGTCACGCTGGAAGAGCGCCCGTACCGCAAGGGCGACTGCGAGGGCGCGTTTCTCGTAATCGCGGCGACTGGCGACGCCGCCGTCAACGCAGCCGTGCGCGCCGAGGCAGAATCGCTCGGCATTCCGGTCAACGCCGTGGACGATCCTGCCAACTGCAGTTTCTACACACCGGCGGTCGTGCGCATTGGCGACATGCGAATTGCGGTGAGCACGCAGGGCCACGCTCCTGGCTTGGCGGGGCTGCTAAGGGAAAGACTGGAACAGGCGCTGCCGCAAGGCCTGGGGGCTCTGGTGCATGAAGCCGCCGAGTACCGCGCACGCTTGAAGCAGGAAGAGCCCAGCGAAGCCGAAAGGTCCCGCAAGTTCAAAGAGTGGGCCAAGCAGCGGCTGGACAGTCTGTTCTAGAAACCATCTACCCGATGTTGGTCACGCCCACCTTTTGGCCGCTGATGAACAAGCTGCCGTTTTGGATGGTGATGGCGTGGCTCTGGACCGGGTGGCCTTCGGGTTGCAGCACAAGAAACTCTGTTGCGTGGCCGATCACAACCCACCAGCGCCCTTTGGCGCCGCTTTGGGCCGAACCGGCTGCACCGCCGATGCCGCCTGTGCCTGTCGTGTCATGACTGGTGCTGAGGCTGTACGTGTAGTTGCCATCGGCGTACAGGTCGAGCACTGCGTCGCTGGTGCGCGACGCGGTGGTGCCGTCGGCGCGCTTGTTGTAGTGGCTTTCCATCTTCAGCAGGCGCTTGCCGGCCAACAGCCCGATGGCGTCTTTGCGGCGCTGGGCATCCTGGGGCTTCGCAAACCGGGCCGATTCAGCCATGGCATCGATCACCTGCTTGATCGACGACTGCTTGTCCTCGCTGCCCGAGACTGTCGCCAGCATGGCGTTGCCCGCCGGGCCGCGCACCGCCACGCTGCGCCCGCGAAACGTCCCATAGGCCGTTTGCGCCGTGTAGGTCTGGGTGTAAAGCTGGCCGTTCACCTCGGGCTGGCCGTCGGGCTGGAACACGATCGTGTATTGGGCGACCGGCAAGGGGATTGGCAGCGATAGCAGCGCCCGCAGGTTCTCGTCGCCGACGCCCGACAGGCCGATCCAGACACCACCGATGATGCCCCGTGCCTGCAGGTTCACCTGCTCGGCCGCTGGCGGCATCATCGTCAGCATGTAGCCGCCTGCGCCCTGCACGGCGGTCCAGCCGGCGGGCACGGCGAAACCGACCCCGACCGACGGGCTCTTGAGGCGGGTACCGCCGCTGATGCTGACACCGTAGCGGATTTCTTCGCCATCCAGCGTTTCGGGTACGTCGTCGGGAATGGACTCGGGTGTGAGGTCGGGGCCGGTCGGCGGGTTGGTCATCGGCCCGTTACTGCTCGCCGAGTCAGACCCACAGGAAGCACCGGGCGAACTGTTCGTGCCCGATGCGCCGCCACACGCGGCGAGCACCAACAGGCTGAGCAAAGTGAACATGACACGCATGGTCTGGCTCCGGGGCCGTTGCAATTGCGGGCCATGCACTCTGAGCCACGCTAGAACTCTGCGCCGATTCTCAGCACATAGTAGGTGTTGGGCACGTCCTTGGGCACGTTGCGGAACTGTTTGAAGTCTTCGTCATTGATCACGATCTCGAAACCCAGGATCACGTTGCGCGCCAGCGTGAAGTTCACGCCAACCATGAACTCGCGCCGGTTTGCCGCGAAACCGGCGGCATCGGCAAGGCTGAACCCGGGCACGGCCCCCGAAGACACGCGCAGCAACCCGGCAAACGGGTCCGTGGCGTCGAGCGGGTTATCGTTGTTGTTGGTCACCAGTTCGCTGTACCTGAACAGCGGCGTGATGCGCAGAAAGAACGGGATGCGCGGCAGCTCAAACGTATAGCGCGCCTCCACACCCCATGCGTCGCGTGTAAAACGGCCATCTTCGCCGTGGATGTAGTGGGACTGCACAAACAGGTCGCCGCCGGCCAGCCGAAACGCGAAGTCAATGTTCGCACCCAGACGCCACTTGCCGCGGCGCACCCGCCCGTTGGGGTCGGCTTGCGTGCCGCCCTTGAAGGGGATGCGCATCATGCCCTCAATCAACGCCACTTCGTTTCGGCTAAGCTGGTCGATGCTGCCCCAGCCAAGAATGTGAATGTAGTTGGTGTTGGCGGCTGTGACAGCTTCCGGGCTGAAATGCGAGTCATTGCGCAGGAAGCTCGTGGCATTGAAGTCAAAGATGAAGCCCGCGCCGAACTCGGACTGGATGTAGCGGCTGACCTCGCGCGGGTCATCCAGGCCACGGATGTAGCGGGTCTTGTCGTCCTGCATCATCGGGTAGTTCAGGCTGTCGTCGACATGGCCGCGGCCCAGTAGCGTGCCGTCACTGAGCGCACCGACCATGTAGAAGTTCTGCATGATGCGCAGCGTGTACCGGATCTGGGCGACCTCATCCTGATGAAACGCCCGGTGGCCCAGCGCCATAGTCTCGCTGCCGCGCGACTGGCGCCAGAAGTGCCCATCAATGCCGAATAGAAAGCTGTCGGCGATGTACCCTGAGGGCAGGAATTGCCCGAGCGGCTTGTTGTAGACGATGATCGCCTTGGGCACCTCGATGATGTCCTGGTCCAGCAGCGAGTAATCGCCGTTGTACTGGAAGCTCAGTTCACTCTCGACCACGTCACTGTAGCCGGCAAACACCGTGAACCACGCGCGGCTGAGGTTGATACCGCTGGCTGCGCGCGAACCGCCGCCCGGCTGGTCGCCCTTTGGGCTGTGTTGGCCCTGGCGGTACTTGACCATGATGCCGCCGCTGAATTCGAGAAAAAGCTCTCGCCGCGAACGCAGGGGGGCAAAATCTTCAAACCGGCGTCGGACAGCATCGTCTACTTCGTCGCGGATGAGCTGCTCAAAGCCTGTGCGCTGGCGGGCCAGTGCCGCTTCAAGTTCTTCGCGGGTGATGCCGCCTTCGCGACTCTCGCCGTTGCCGTCGCCGTTGTCAGGCGGCAGGGCCGGTTGTGCCGCAAGCGGGCCTGCGACCAGGCTGGCCAGAAAGATGAACCGAATCACGGACGTCAAGACCTTCACGCGTCGAATTGTGAGGGGTTGGGGTGCAGCCGTCAACGCCCGCTTGAACCTTGTGCAGTTAGTTCGATAATGCTTGGGTTCCACAGCAGGCAAGCTACATTGACTCCCCCTTGGGGGCTGTTAGGTTAGTCGGATTGTCCAAATTGGCGAGGCCCGGCGGAAGCGGGGAAGGAACGTATGCCCCATCCCGATGCCGGTTCTAAGGACGGCGTCATGGTCGTGCGCATGGTCACGGCTACGGATGTCGGCTTGCAACGCAAGAACAACGAAGACTCCTGCGCAACGCTGGACGATGCGGGGCTTTGTGTGGTTGCAGACGGCATGGGTGGCCACTTGGGAGGCGAAATTGCCTCCAACATCGCCATTGAGACCGTGACCGAAGCGTTCAAGTCTCGCGGCAAGGGCGGCCACGACGAACGCAAAGACGCCGAACTGCTTCAAAAGACGATCAAAGCCGCAAACAAGGAAATTTACCGCCGCGGCAATGCCGACGCGGCCCTCAAGAACATGGGCACCACAATTGTGGCCGCAGTTTTCGACGGCGACTACGTCGTGACTGCAAACGTCGGTGACAGCCGCATTTACAGACTTCGGGACGGCAAACTTGGCCAAGTGACTGAAGACCACTCGTGGGTTGGCGAGTTGCGAAAAAAGAACTTGATCAGCGAAGAAGACGCCCGAAGCCACCCGCTGAAGAACATCATCACCCGCGCGCTGGGCATGGAACAGACCGTCGAGGTCGACGTGAAGTGGGAAAAGGCCAAGGCCGGCGATGTATACCTGCTGTGCACCGACGGCTTGACCGATCTTGTGCCCGACGGCGAGATCCAAGCCCACATGCTGAAGCCAGGCACGTCGCTTGAAGCCATGGCGGCGGGCCTGATTGAAGCCGCCAACAACGCCGGCGGCAGCGACAACATCACGCTTGGCCTGTGCCGGGTCGAGTGATCAGACCACAACAGTGCGGCGCGGCTACTTCTCGCGGATCTTGCGAAGTTCCTCGGCAATTTTGCCAAGGTGGTCGTTGGTCTTGTCGAGCTTGTCGGCAATCGGCTTGAATGTCTTGAGCTCTTTGACCTCGCTGGTGAGGCTCTCCACTGCGCGCTTGAGGTAATCGGCCTGCTTGCCGATGTCGGCAAGGTCGTTGATTTCGCGCGCGACATCCTTGATTGCGTTGGATTCGTCGGACATGGCAACCTCCGGGGGCGACAATCGTGCCTGCGTCGTGGCCCCGTGGCAACGGGATTTCGGCTGTTATCGGCCCATCGAGACCGTACAATGCCCCATGCGCCGCCCCCGGCGCTTCCCCGAATCCCCTTGTTGACTAGCAAGGTCCCATGGACCCGCAGCTTGCGCACGTGTTGAGTCGCCTGACGCCCGAAATCGAGGCGGCACTGGAGACCTATTTTCCGAGCCAGCGTGGCGCGCTTGGCGTGTGCATGCGTTATGCCACCTTCAGCGGCGGGCGCCGCATGCGCCCCGTGCTGTGCCTGTTGGGCGCAGACTTCTGCAACGTCCAGCGCAAGCACGCATTGCCGCTCGCGGCCGCCATTGAGTTTCTGCACACAGCCAGCCTGATTTATGACGACCTGCCTGCGATGGACAACGCCGTCCACCGCCGGGGGCAGCCGCCGGCCCACGCAGACGCCGGACAGGGTGTGGCTCTGCTGGCCGGGCTGTCGCTTGTTTCACACGCGTTCGGGCTGCTCGCACCGTACCCGTCGCTGGTGGAGCTCGCGTCGCGCTGCGTAACAGACATGAGCAGCGGGCAAGCCATCGACCTGCATGGCGGCGACCGCAGTCCGCGGCACTATCTCAAGACAACGGCCTTGTTCCATCTTGCCCTGACAGCAGCAGGTACAGCCTTTGGCGCGGAATCATTGAAGATGCAGGCGCTTGGGGCCTTCGCCCTGCACTTCGGCACGGCGTACCAGCTCTTGGACGACGCTGACGACGAAGGCGCCGCGCAACTTGCAGCGCAATCCGCGTCAGAGCTGGCGTTGGCGCAAGACGCGTTGCTGGCGTTTCAGGGCGACAGTGCCGCTGGCCACCTGCGCGAATTCGCCAACCAGGTGCTGCAATCCGTGCCGGCTGGCGGCCGTTCAGACCATTGACTGAGCTACTTCTTGCCCTCGCCCGGCAGCCGGATGCGCTTCATCGGCACCCATTCGTCGTCGCTGTCGGGGAAGCCTTCGTAGTGGACAAAGTGCATGCCCAGCCGGGTTTGCATGATCTTGGCTTTGTACCACTCGCCGTCGAACTCAACCTCGACCGCTGTGCCGCCGGACAAGACCTTCGGCTGCCACTTTCGCAACGCCGTCGGCTCCACCCATGCGTCCCACTTCTTGCCCCAGCCGATCCAGGTGATGAAGCACTTGCCATCTTTGTCGTCGAGGACCTTCACCTTGTACCACTTGCCCTCGGATTCGCTCTCGCAGCGTTCGCCAGTGCGGCCGGCACGCTTGCCATCAACTTTGGCAAACCTGGTTTCGACGTCAAATCCCCCGGCGGCTGCACTGCATGAAAGCTGCTCTTCGCAGAACGACATCTCTGCTTCGCAGTACGAGGCGGCCTCTTTGAAAGTCAGGGTGCCGTCTTCGTTGGCATCCAGCAGAGACGAGCCCTGGATCAGGTCCACCAGCGCCTGCGTGAAAGTCCAGTTGCCCGTGCTTTTTGAGGTCGCGTGCGCGCTGGTCAGCACGCCGTACTTGAACTTCTTGCGCTTCTGGGCCTCGTCGGCAAGCGCACCGCTGTGGCAGCAGTCGGCTGTCACGAGCACGGTGGCGCCTTTGAAGTTTTTTTCGATGGAGTCGTAAATCAGCGGCACGTGCCAAAAGGTCTTCGCAAACTTGGGTTTGCTGTCGTAGCAGATCAGCGATACAGGTCGCGCAGCATCTTCAAAGTCGCGTGATCCGTGGCCGGCAAAGTAGAAGAGCAGCGTGTCGCCCTCGCCTGTCTTGGCCAGCAGTTCATCGAGCGACTTGGCGCAGTGGTCGCGCGTTGCCTGCTCGTTCTTGATGAAGGTGATGTGATCTTCGGGCACACCGCGCTTCTTGAGCGCGTCGATCATTACCGCGTCAACGCGGCCTTCGTCGGGCCAGGTACCCAGCTTTTTGTTCTGGTACTGCAACACGCCCACTGCGAACACCCAGGTCTTTTCGGGCTGCCAGGACGTCTCTGCCTGCAGACCGGTGGCGAACAGCAGGAAAGCCAAAGGCAGTATGAAGCGCATAAAGTCCTCCGGGTGGTTGCGGGCAGCATAGCCAACTTTACCCCGGACGCGATGCTGCACCCGCCTGTCCCGCCCATGCAAGGGCGCGGCCTCGACGAATCAGTGCGGCGGGGGCGTGTTGCTGCCTCCCCCTGTAAACAGATATTCGGATATGGTAAGCGTTTATCTTTCATACTCGCCGCAAGCCCCCGCCCTGCCAACCACACAGAAAGTCAACGTGAAGAGAGTCCTGCTTACCAGCGTATGCCGCCCACTGGGCGAGGCCTACGGTGATGCGCCCAGCGTTGGCTATGAATTGCTGTACGGCCAGGTCACGCGCGCACAGGGCATGTTCAGCCCGCGCTCTTTGCACACGCAGTTCTCGCTGGACTACATCGCGGTCAACCTGGATGCCCCGACCGTTGTGCTGCAGTACCCCTCGCGCGAAGAGCTGATCCTTGAGCTTAAGAAGGGCTATGATTACGTCGGCATTTCATTCATCCTTGCCACCTTCCATATCATGGAAGAGATGGTCGCGCTGGTGCGCCGGCACGCGCCAGAATCCAGGATCATTCTTGGCAGTCACGGCACCGTGCTGGACGACGCAGTTCTGGCGCCCTACGGTGACCACATCTGCCGCGAAGAGGGCGTCGCGTTCATGCGGCGCCTGCTCGGCGAACCCCCGCGCGAAATGCCCTACACCCACCCGATGGTAATCAACCCGCTGCGCGTGTTCGGCCAGCATGTGTCGCGCACGGGCATCGTCTTCGCCGGCCTGGGGTGCGCCAATGGCTGCGACTTCTGCTGCACCTCTCACTACTTCAAGCGCCGCCACATCCGGCTGCTGCCCACCGGGCGCGACATCTACGACGTGGTGCGCAAGTACCACGAGATCGACCCGGACATGAACATCATGATCATGGATGAGGACTTCCTGCTCAATCACGAGCGCGCCATGCAGTTCCGCGACTGCGTGATCGAGGGCGGCAAGCCGATCTCGGTGTTCTGTTTCGCCAGCATGCGCGCGCTGAGCCGTTTCACGGTCACCGAAATCATGGAGATGGGCATCGACGGCATCTGGATCGGCTACGAGGGCACGCGCTCGGGCTTTCCAAAACAGTCCGGCCGACCCGTGGCCGAGGTCTTCAACGAGTTCCGGGAGCACGGCATCACCGTGCTGGCTTCCATGATCGTTGGCTTTCCCTACCAGACGCCGCAGATCATCCAGGAAGAACTGGACGGCTTGCTGGCGCTGAAGCCGGCATTCTCACAGTTTCTGATCTATGGCCCTGTGCCGGGCACACCATTCTTTGACGAGGTCAAGAGGAACCGACGGTTTCACCAGGAGATCGAAGACGACCCCAAGACGCATTACTACCGCCGGGGCACGGGCTTCTATTCACTGGTCAAGCACGAGACCATGGGCGCCAAAGAGATTGAAGACCTCCAATCCGGCTGCTTCAAACAGGACTTCGAGCGGCTTGGGCCGTCGATCTATCGCGCCGTCGAGGTGTGGCTGAATGGCTACCTGAAGTGGAAAGACTCGCCCATCCCGATCATGCGCAAGAAGGCCGAGCAGTTCGCGGGCTTTGTCCGCAGTTCGTATCCCGCGTTCATGCCCGGCAAACTGTTCGGGCCGACGGCCGAAACGCGCAGCCGCCTGAAGCAGTTTGAACGGCGCGTTCATGAGTTGCTGGGCAAACCGACTTTGAAGGAAAGACTGCTGAGCCTGGGCGCCATTCCGGCTGCGGCGTGGACGGCCCTGACACTGAAGCTCAACCTGTTCCAGCATCCCAAGCTGATCCGACGTGAATACCGTATGAGTCTGCCGCCGCAATCACCAAAGCCGCGGGAGGCGAAGCCACACGACGCTTACTCCGGCGCGGATTTGCAGACAATTGCATCTTGATATGGGGCCGGGGCGCACTACACTGCCACCGATGAATTTCGTGTCCGTTCATCCCCGGCGTCGCATCGGCGCCATGTGTTGCGTCCGCTGAGCCGGGCGCGTTCGTGATTGATCCTCAACCACAGAAACGACCCCGGCGCGGCGCACACGCCCCGGGGACTACTTCGGTTCGTGCGTCGCACCGGTTTCCGCAGGGGCGAAGGAGAACCGAGACATGCCAAAACGAGTACATGCGATTCATGAACTGGTCGGCGACACGCCCGTCGTGCGCCTGAACCGCCTCGCGCCACCCGGCGCAGCCACCCTGTGGGCCAAGCTGGAGTACTTCAGCCCCGGTGCATCGGTGAAAGACCGCATCGCGCTGGGCATGATTGAAGCCGCCGAGCGCTCGGGCGAGTTGACGCCCGGCCACAGCACGATTGTCGAGGGCACGTCGGGCAACACCGGCATCGGCCTGGCACTGATTGCCGCAAGCAAGGGCTACCGCGTCGTGCTGGCCATGCCCGAGAGCATGACGGTTGAGCGGCGCAACACACTGCGCGCCCTCGGCGCCGAACTGGTACTGACCCCGGCCAGCCAGGGCATGGCAGGCGCAGTCGCCAAGGCTCGTGAACTTGCGGCAAGCAACCCGGACTACTGGGAGGCACGCCAGTTCGACAACCCGGCCAACCCGCAGATCCACCGCCTGACGACCGGGCCCGAGATCCTGCGCCAGGTGCCCGAGGTTGATGCGTTTGTGGCGGGCGTCGGGACGGGCGGCACGGTCACCGGGGCGGGGCAGGTGCTCAAGGAAGCCCGGCCCGACATCAGGGTCATCGCCGTAGAACCAATCGACAGCCCGATCCTGAGCGGCGGCAAGCCGGGCCCGCACAAGATCCAGGGCATCGGCGCCAACTTCGTGCCGGGCGTGCTTGACCGGCAGGTCTATGACAGCGTCGTCGACGTGAGCTATGCCGATGCACTTGCAACTTCGCGCCGGCTTGCACGGGAAGAGGGCATCTATAGCGGCGTCAGCGCGGGCGCCATAGCGTGGGCGGCTTTGCAGGTTGCGATTGAACTTGGCGCCGGCAAGCACGTGGTGTTCATGGTGCCGGACTTCGGCGAACGCTACGGTACGCACGAGTTGTGGGCGGCAATCGAAGAGCCGGCGTTATCGGCATCGTAGGTCAAGGCCAGACCGGTGCACCCTTCGACGAGGGACCTCAAACGCGTGCGGCATGGCTACAACACTTCGCGCGTCTTGAGGTCCTTCCATACCCGCCACGCATATCCAACGCCCGCAATAAGAAACAGCGGCTGGGCAAAGAAGACGAAGGCGGCCATCTGGTACGGGCCGGGATCAATCGCGTACAGGCCGGTGATCGCGAACGCGAGCGCGGCAGCAAGGCTTTGCAGGCGCAGGGTCTTCACTCGTCGCCTCCCATCAGTCGCGGGTAGTCGGCGTGGTCCGGCGTGCGCTGCTCGCGCGTGGGGTGGGCGCGGCCATGGCAGTTCAGGCAGCTGAGCGTGTTTTCGGCCAGCCGCACCCGCAAGGTCGCGTGAGACGACACCGCCTGAAACTTGGGCGTGGCGGCATGGCACTTCAGGCAGTTGTCGTTGGGAAACACCCCGCGATACTTGATCGGCTCTTCGTATGTGCGCGTCGTGTAACGCGCGAGGTGCCGATAGCCCTCCATCTTCGCCTGCAGGTCGCCCGCAAGTCCGTAGTCCGAGTGGCACTGATAGCACTGGTCCTTCGGAATCCAGCCGTTTCGAAAGTGCCGTGCCGCCAGCGTCTGACTGTGCGGATCCTGCATGTCCGTGACCATCGGTGTCATCACGTGGCAGCGGTTGCAGCTTTCGACCCCGTGAACGCCTTCAATGGTGTGATAGTTGGCGACGGCCACGCTCGCGGCGGGCACGGCGAACAGGGCCGCCAAGGCCAGCAGTTTGAAGAACGCCATCCCGGACAAGGTCGCAAACCCCAGGTTCACTTTGCGGTCAGGGTCAATCTTGCCGAAGTCGATGCGCGGCAGCCACAGACACAGAAAAAAGCCAACCGCACAAAGCAGCCCTGCAAGCATGCGTGTCAGGTCTGTGAGTTCCATCAGGCCTCCGCCTTCCGAAACTGGACAGCGGTAAGTTTGTACTCTGGCTCTTTCGACACCGGGTCTACGTGGTCCGCCACAACCCGGTTCACCAGCAGCCTCGCGTCATAGAAAGCCGCGAACAGCAGGCCCGGACGCATTTCGCGGTCAATCACCGCGCGGCCGATGACTTCGCCAAACTTGCTTGCCACGGCAATCAAGTCTCCGCTTTCCACGTCGCGCTGCCGGGCGTCTGCTTCACTTACGATGAAGCGCGCCGGGCCGGATGCTCCGCGCAGTTCATCGATACGCTGGGTCATGGTGCCGGTGTGCCACTGCTCGAGCACGCGGCCCGTGGTGAGATACAGCGGGCGATCGTCACTGCGCTGCTCGGGCGAGGGCACGTACGGGCAGAAACTGACCATCGCACGCTTGTCCTTGCGCCCGTAGAACTGGATGCCGGCACCCGCGGGCACGAACGGGTCGTCACCCTCAACGTAGCGCCGGACGGTTCCCGGGTGATCCTCGGTCGGGCACGGCCATTGCAAGCCCGGCTCGCGCTGCAGTCGCTCACGTGTCATGCCCTCAAAGTTGTAGTAGCTGTGAGCGCTGAAGTGACGCCATTCCTCCCAGACGTCGGCGGCGGTGTGCGCCTTGATCAAGTCGCCATAGCCAAGCCGTTTGGCAAGCTCAACCAGGATCCAAAGGTCGCTGCGGGACTCGCCCGACGGGTCGAGCAGCTTCTCGACCAGCTGATAGCGGCGCTCGCCTTGTCCCAGCACGCCCTCTTTCTCTACCCACAGCGCGGCAGGCAGCAGCACGCTTGCCGTCTTTGCGGTTTCGCTATCGGCGACGATCTCGCTGACCACGGTGAAGCATTTCGCCATCGCTGCGCTGTAGCGGTCGCAGTCGGGCATGCTTTGAGCCGGGTTGGTGCACATGATCAGCGCAGCTTTCACGCGCCCGTCTTCCATGGCGCGAAACAGCTCGACCGCGTGGTGGCCCGGCTTGGGCGAGATCGTGCCGACGGGCACACCCCACAGCTTTTCGACCTCGGCGCGGTGCTCAGCGTTGGCAACCAGGCGCCCGTTGGGCAGCAGATGCGACAACGAGCCGGTGTCGCGCACGCCACCGCAGGCGTTGGGCTGGCCCGTAACGCTGAACGGCGTGGCGCCGGGCCGGCAGATCTGCCCGGTGATCAGGTGCAACGTGTTCAACATGATGTTCAGCGCCGTGCCCTGGGTGCGCTGGTTGACGCCCATCGTCCACAGCGACATCGACGCCCGCGCGCGAGCAAAGCGGTGCGCCACATGGCGAATCACGTCGGCGCCGATGCCAAGCCGCGACTCAACTTTCTCGGGCGTGTACTCACGCAGGAACTCTCGAAAAGCGGCAAGGTCCGCACTCTGCCCCGCATGCTGAAAAGCAACGTGCTTTTCAATGAAGACAAGGTCCGCCAGGCCGTCCTGCAGTATCACCTGCGCCATGGCGTTCAGCAGCAGCAGGTCGGACCCCGGCACGACGGGCAGGTGCAGGTCACTGCGCCTGGCGGTTTCGCTGCGCCGCGGGTCTACGCAGATGATAAAGGCATCGCGGTGAAGCGCCTTGCGACGCTGGATGCGCTCGAACAGCGGCGGGTGGCACTCGTAGGGATTGGCACCGAAAATGAAAAACAGCTCCGCGTGGTCAATGTCTTCATAGCTGCCCGGCGGCTCGTCCTTGCCGAACACCGACACATACCCCGCCGCCGCCGATGCCATGCAAAGCCGCGGGTTTCCATCGACGTTGTTTGTGCGCAGGCCCGCTTTGAACAGCTTGTTGGCGGTGTAGCTCTCCTCGGTGTAAAGCTGCCCGCTGCCGTAGAAAGCCAGCGCATCGGGTCCGTGGGCGTCACGAACTTCCTTGAACTTTCCGGCGACCAGCTCGAGCGCCTCGTCCCAGGTGGCTTCGACCAGCTTGCCGTTGCTGCGAATCATCGGCTTGGTCAGGCGCCCCTCGATGTGCGGCAGCGCGCGCAGCATCGAGCCCTTGACGCAGATGACACCCTGGTTGTGGCCGGACTCGTGGCCGCGAACATCCACAATCGCGCCGTCGCGCATGCCCACACGAATCGTGCAGCCGTTGCCGCAAAATCTGCACGTGGACTTGTGCCAGTCATCTGCCGTGCCCGCGGGCACCATCATTTCCAGGCTGCCCCAGCCGGCAAATGCGGCAGCGGTTGCTGCGCCCAGGCCCGCCATCGCCCACAGGAACTCGCGGCGATATGGGTTGTCGGGCGCCGCTTCCGGCTGCTTGGTTGGTTGAGTTTCGTCCACGGCTCTCTCCGCCGCGGCGGAGTATAACGAAGCAATGCGTACCGTGGCACACTCTACGCAGTGACTCAAGTCGGACGAGTCAGGTCCAGGACGGCCAAGACTGAGCCTGCATGTCAGGGCGCGTCAGGCGGTTGCGGCGGTCAAGGCAGCCTGTGGCTCAACAAACCGGCAGCGCGATGGCTGCGGTCCGCGGCGCGAGGCGTCTGGATGGTCGCGGTTGGTTTCGAAAAACGTTGGGGGCTCTCGGGTCTCGCCGCAGAGCATCCGGCGATGCTCTGCCTTGAGATTGTAATGCACCCAGGGCCCTCCCAGCAGCGCCATCAAGCGGGCCTTGAAACCGAATGTGCGGTACAGGTCGTGCAGCAGCGCCTTAAGCTTCTTGCGCATGTGCGCGTTGCCGCGGTAGTAACGCAAGGCACCTGCGGTGGCGGCCGCCCAAGTGGAGGAAAGCTCGTGTGATTCCCAGCGGAAGCGCTCGCGCACGCGGGCATCGGCATGATCCCGATACTTCAACCAGCCGTTCAGCGTGGTACGCACAATCCGCATCAGGCTTGGGCCGTTGACTTCGAAATCGCGGCGGAATGCGCGCAGCAGCATTTCGGTTTCCTGGCCATCGCGGATATGCGGGTGCTTGTAGTTGAAGCGATGCTGGCCGTGAATCTCGGGCAGGCCGACTTCGTGCTCGGGCAGAATGCGCCCCTCGCTGCCAAGTTGGGCGTGCAACGGCGTGCCGGGCAGCGGCGTGTACAGCATGAACTGGTGGAAGTCGGTCGCGTGGGAGACCGCATAATCGATCGCTTCGTCGATGTTTCCCGGTGTGTGGTCTTCCAGGCCGATGATGCTTGAGCCAAGCACGCGAATGCCATGCTGCTGGAACTCCCGCACCATGGCCAGAGTGTCAGTGCCGCGCAGCTTGTTGTACTGGCTGTTGCGACCTTCCAGCCCCAGCCAGACCCAGGAGATGCCAATGCGGACAAGCTCGTCCATCGAGTAGCGCCTGAGCACGTTGGCCGAGCTGAACACGTAGAAGGACCACGGCTTGGAGTTGGCTTCCATGAGCTCCAGAAGCCGCAGGGCACGCGACCGGTTCAGCAGAAAGTTCTCGTCCATCACAAAGAATGATCGCGCCCCCGACTCGGCTTCCAGCTTGCGGATGACTTCATACAGTTCGTCGCCGGTTTCATAGAAGACGCGCGATTGTCCTTTGCCCCCGAACATGGCCGAGGTCGAGCAGAAGTTGCAGCCCATCGGGCAGCCGACGGACGGGATCAGCGTAACAGCGGTGTTCCCGGGTTTGTTCGCCACGTTGATGCCCATGCTGCGCAGGTTGATCGGGGTATCGACGACGGGGTGCCGATACGGCTGTTCGGGGTCTTCGCCCAGGTAGCGGCGGAACCAGTCGACGCCCTCGCCGCGTACCACATGATCGGCGCCGGTGCGCAACTTCAGGTCGCCCAGGTTGGCGATGTGGCCGCCGATCACGATCTGCGCCTTGGGCAGGTGCCTGCGCACCAGTTCGCACATCTTTTTCACCTTGCCGATGTTGACGAGGATGCTGCTGATACCGACGACGTCGTAGTGGTTGCGCGAAATCTCTGACTCGAAGCGCTCCAGCGTCGGGAAGTCCAGCAGTTCGCATGGCGCCTTGATGTTGCACTGGATCATCATGATGCCCCAGCTGCGGTGGAAAATGCGCAGCGAAAACGCGCCCTGTGTGCGCGTCACCTGGTTGTGGTAGAGCTCCATGGGGTTGATCAGGCGACTGCCGTACTCGTCATCCTGCGCATAGGGCCCAAACACGCTGGTCAGCAGCACGCGGGCCGCGCTGCCCTTGGGATGCATGGGGTGTGTGACGGCGTGGGTCTGCGGTGGCTCGATCGTCTGTGTGTGCATCGGCCCCCACTACCATTTGCCGTCGCGCTATACAACCGATATTTATATCCTTTTATATGCTTTATTGCGCTCCCAGCCGCACGCCGGCCCATGATCACCCGCAAATTCATTGAGACGCGTTCTCACTTGTTCTTGACGCCCCTTATTCGGATAGTAATATCCGAATATAGAGTTCGATCTACATGGGAGAGAGCCATGGCTACCACCTTCACACCGCAACAGCAGTTGCCCGACATCCTCAAGAGCCATCCACAAGTGCGCGTCGTACTGGACCGCTACGGACTCAAAGGCTGCGGCGGCAAGCACGGCCCCGCCGAAAGCGTCGAGTTCTTCGCGCGCTCGCATGGCGTCGAGCAAGGCCGCCTGCTTGCGGAACTTGAGGAAGCGGCCCGGGGCCCGGCACCAGCCGCCGCGCCCGCCCGCGCGAACTTTGCCGATGCTGCGTACCGGCCCTTTTTCATTGCCGGCATGGCGGTGTTCGTGCTGATCGGCGTCGTCACCGGGACCACGATGCTGGCTTGGATGAGCGGCGACCAGTCGTTCTTCGCCCCCGGCATCCACCGCATGAACGCCCATGCCAACGCCATGGTCTACGGGTTTGCGGGCATGTTCGTCATGGGCTTCGGGTACCAGGCGCTGCCGCGCTTTCGCCACACGCAACTCTGGCGGCCAAGGCTGGCGCTGACCAGTTTCGTCCTGCTGCTTGGCGGCGTCGTGCTGCGCTTCAGCGGCGAATTCTTCGGCCAGCAGGGCATCTACCAGCCGGCACTCGTGCCGGCCGGCTTCGCGGCTGGCATCGCGGGCAACGTACTTGAACTCGCGGCGTTCAGCCTGTTTGCGCTGATCATGTGGAAGACCCTTCGCGTGGACGGCCGGCTGCGCGTGTACGAGCGCTATGTGATCGCGTCGGCGGCGTGGTTCATCGTCAGCGTGGCCTTCTGCCTGGTGCTGTTCATCCTGACTCACCGCGCCTCCGACTTCGGGGTGCTGGTGGCCACAGTCGCAATGCTGCAGGAGTCGTTGCGCACCGTTCAGATGTTCGGCGCAATCGGGCTGGTCGTGCTGGGCGTGATGCTGCGCTTCCTGCCCACGGTATTCGCGTTCCGTGACCCCGGCGAGAAACTGTTCGCCCGCATGTTCTGGGTGATCAACGGCGGCATCCTGCTGGCCGCGCTGGCCTTTCCGTTCAGCATGGCCGCCAAGCGCGATGTGACAGCAGGCGACATGCTGACGATTTCGCGCTCGGCCTATGCGCTGGGCATGTTGCTGGTGGTCGGCGGATATCTGACGCTGGTCGCGTCGTTTGCATCGTGGCGCAAAGCGCGCGTGCAGGACCGCAGCGTGAAGTTCATCCGGGCGGCGCATGCGTGGCTGGTGATCAGCCTGCTCATGATCGTGTTTGAGCCCATCTACATCGGCGTCGTGCAGGGCACATTCGGCCACGGCTACCACGCCGGCATGCGCCACGCCTATACCATCGGATTCATGACCATGATGGTGGTGGCAGTCTCGATCAAGGTTGTCCCCAACCTGAATGGCGTGAACCCGGCACGGCTGGGCCGGTTGTGGCCGGTGTTCGCGCTGCTGAATCTTTCGCTGGTGTGGCGCGTCATTGGAGAAATCGCCGGCGACTTTGACCCGGCCCTGTTGGCCGGCATCCACTGGTCCGGAGTGGCCGCAGGTATTGCGCTGCTGCTTTGGGCGACTCACCTGCTGCGCGTGATGTTCCTGCCGCCAACGGAGGCGCCGCAACGGGTCGACGAAATCACTTCACAGACCCGCGTGGCGGCTGTTCTCGACACCTGGCCGCAGACACTGCCAGTGTTCCTGCGCCACGGCTTCACTTTGCTGCTGAACCCGGTGGCGCGCCGCACGATTGCTCGCAGCGTGTCGTTGGCCCACGTCTGCAGCATGAACGACAAAGACGTAGATTCCCTGGTCGCAGAACTGCGCGCGGCAGCCGGGCTGGGCCACGAATGCTCATGCTCGGCGGGTGTGACCGCGGATCAGCACGTTTGCGGCAGCCCTCAGGCCATCAACGCTGATGCGAGTGTGGCGGAGACCGCCCGCGAGCACCCAGCCACCGTAGCAGTCTTCACGCGCCTGGGGCTGGACACGTGCTGCGGTGGGGCCGAGAGCATTCGTAACGCAGCCGCTCACAACAGCAAGCCGCTGGAAGACGTCTTGCACCAACTTGAACTCGCAATCCGGGAGGAACACCATGACAAAGCTGGAGCAACTTGCGCATGAAACGCCGCCGATTCTGATGCGCGACCCGCTGGCCGAGTTCCTGGGCCTGCGGGGCAAGGAAATCCCGATCAGCTACTCGCTGGAAGATGCCGGGCGTTACGCGGGCCACCTGTGCCCCACAGTGGCCACGGCGTTTGAAATGACCCGGGAGGCTTTGCATCAACTGTATGGCGCAGAGCTTCCCGTGCGCGGCAACATCCGCGTGACGATGGCGTCGGCCCCGGACCAGTTCGCGAACGGGCCGATGGCGCGGGTGATTGGCTTCATCACTGGCGCGGCACGCGACGACGGTTTCCGCGGGCTGGCTGGCCGCTGGTCGCGCCAGAACCTGCTGCTGTTTGCGCCCGAGCAGCGCCCCTTCGGAAGCGTGCTGTTCGAACGCCTGGACAACGGGGCATCCGTGCGACTGGTTGCGCTGGCCGAAAGGGCCGGCACGGCGGGCGAAGACGTCGGGCCGCTGTTGCGCTCGGCACTCGAAAACACGCAGGAACCGCTGCCACGCTTCCAGCAGGCGTGGATGGATCGCGTGGTATCGGTCCTGACCGCGGGGCCCGGCATGTTCCAGCGAGTGGATTAGCGCACGGCCTCATCCAAGCAACAGGCGCTGGACCAGTTGCTCTCGCGTGGCGTCGTCAAGCATGCGGTCTGTGCCGGGGTAGAGGATCTGCTCTTCCTTCATGTTGTGCTCCACGAGCACTCCCAGCAGGTTTGCGTGCCAGCGCTGCAGTGCCTCGGAGTCTTTGGCAGCGGCGGCCTTCACGATTTCATCGACGGCATGCTGGATGTCTTCATGCTCGTGGCGCATCACCGCCGTCGGGCCCACGTCGCGCATGCCTGTGCGTTCTTCACACTCGGCAAACAGGATGTCGTTCTCGACCGCGATGTGCCTGAACAGACCGTGCCGGAAACTCGTGGCGCAGCGCTGCGCGTTTTGCCAGTCGCCGGCATCGGCGGCCCGCATGCACTCCACCAGGATCGCATCCAGCCGGTCATGATCCCAGGACAGATACTCCGCCACGCGCGGTGCCGACGCATCCAGGCGCGCGATGAAACGCACCAGCCCACTCCCGGCGGTGGCATCCACCGGCGAGAACCAGAAGCGGTGCGGTGCTGCCAAGAGAACAGCCTGCAACAGGGTTGCCCCGTTCTGGGGCATGACCACATCCAGCTCTGTGCCGGGTCGCAGCTGCTTCAGCCGGTCAATCAGGCTCGCGGCCCGCTGTTGCGGGGCGACTTCACGTGCGTCATAGGTTTGAATCATTGGATTCTCGTTGGGTTCGGTCAGGCAAGCAGCAGGCGCTGGACGAGTGCATCCAGTTCCGGCTGGGGAAAGGTCTCGTCGATGGACGGAAACAGAATCTCTTCTTCTTTCGCATGATGCTCGATTGCCACACGCCGCAACAACTCGTCGGCGGCGCGTACCCCCGCGTCGTCGCGGGCGTCCACCGCCCGCACCAGGCTGTCGATTCCGGCCCGCACCTGAATGTGCTCGGCGCGCATGTGCGCCGTGGGACCGTCCCCGAAGCCCCCGCAGGCGTTCTCATATGCCGGGAAAAGCACTTCATCCTCAACGTCCGCATGGCGCCGAAGCGCAGTGGCGTATCGCGAAGCACAACGCTGCGCGTCTTCCCAGCGGCCCGCGTTGGCGGCTGCCGAGGTTTCGTCCAGCAGGTCTTCCATGCGACGGTGGTCCCAGACCAGGTAGCCCGTCACGCTGCGAGGCAGCGACGGGTCGCGCGCCGTGAACTGCCAGCGCCATGCCGCGGGCCCGCATTCCAGCGGCCCGAACTCAAAGCGGCCCGGAAACTCGCGCAGCAGAATCTGCAGCAGCTTGGCGGGATGGTGCGGCGCAACCAGCACCAGCGACTCCCCCGGCGCCAAGCCGGCAAGCGCGTCCATAATCGCGGGTAGGCGCGTCTCATGGGGAATCGTTCGACCATCCAGTTCAGAAATCGCCATGGCTGCACCTCACAGGTATTGTCCGCCATCAACCCGAATCACCTGCCCGGTGATGTGTCCCGCCGCCCGCGACGCCAGGAACAAGACACAGGCCGCGACGTCGTCGGCCTGGCCGATGTGCCCCAGCAGCGTTTCGTCGATCGCCCGCTGGCGTGCGTCGGCTGGTACTCTGCCGGTCATCTCGCTGTCAATCATGCCCGGCGCTACTGCGTTCACACGAACGCCGAAGCGCCCCAGGTCACGCGCGGCAGCCTTCGTCAGGCCGATCATTCCGGCCTTGGAGGCGCTGTAGTTACTCTGCCCGAACTTGCCGCGCTGGCCGTTGATCGAGGTGATATTCACGATGCTGCCGCGTTTGCGCTCGCGCATGGCAGGCGCCACCGCGCGCGTCAGGTAGAACGCGCCATCCAGGTTGACCCGCATCACCGAAGTCCAGTCGTTGTCAGACAACTTCCAGAGTACGTTGTCGCGGGTAATGCCCGCGTTGTTGACCAGCACATCCGGCGCATGCCCATCCGCAATCAGTTCGCCTGTCACGGATTTCACGGCAGCGCTGTCGGTTACGTCCAGCACGCGCGCCGTGGCGACGGCTGCCAGTTCTGCGCCTGGTTCAATGTCAAACCCCACTACATTCGCCCCGTGCTGCGCCAGCAGCCGCGCACATGCCAGGCCTATTCCGCGGCCGGCTCCGGTCACCCAGGCGGTGCGGCCTGTGAGGTCGAGAAGATCAGGCGCCGGCATGGTTCTCTTTCCTGCCCGCCAGTTTCTGGTGGCGATAAGCCCCCCATAAAGCAGCGCCGATGGCCCCCGCATGCACGGAGAGCTCGTGGCTGCGCACGGTCAGGTTTGCAGCGCCGTCCTTCAGCTTCTCCTCAATCGCGGCGACCAGCCCCGCATCGCTGGCCAGGCCGCCGGTCATCAGCAACAGCCCTTCGACCTTGATCGCACGAATCAAGCCCGTCACGCGCAGCGCCATGCTGTTGTGAATGCCGCGCAGAATATTGGGGGTGTTGATGCCGCGGCTGACCATGTTGATCACGTCGGTTTCCGCCAGCACCGCGCAGATACTGCTGCACTTTTCGGGGTCGTCACCCTTGAGTGAAAGGCTTCCAATCTCCTCGATCGAGACCCCCAGATAGCGCGCGATGTTCTCAAGAAACTGACCGCTGCCGGACGCGCATTGGCTCGTCATCTGGTACTGCAGCACCCGGCCGTTGGCATCAAAGCGCATTGCCCGGGTGTGCAGCGCGCCAATGTCGACGGCGCCTCGCGCCTCGGGCTCGAGGTACAACGCGCCGCGAGCGTGCGTGGTCATTCCGTAGAAGTGGCCTGTGCGCCACGGCACCTGGTCGCCCTCACCGGTCGTACCAATGTAATCCAGTTGGTCGCGCCTCAGGCCCGATTGCCGCAGGGAGGCGTCGAAGGACTCTTCCACGACCTCCATCACATCGCGTCGCCGGATTCGCTCCAGATACTGCGCCAGCAGACGGTCGTCCTGCATGATCGCGACCTTGACCGCGCCGGTGCCTACATCGATGCCCGCCGTGAGAGTCATGCTGCCTCCTGGGTCTTTGCAGTACCCACCACATCGCGCAGGGCAAACGTGGCAGCACCGACTGCGCCGGTGTAGATGCTGTCAGGCGCGATGTTGAGCGTCAGGTCGCCGTAGTTTTCCTCGGCGACCTCTCGCAGTGCCTTTACGGCAGCCGGGTTGCGCGCCACGCCGCCGGTGAACGTGAACTCGTTGCGAATCCCGCCGCTGCGCGCCAGCAGGCTCATCGCGCGCAGGATAATCGCGCGGTGCAGGCCGGCGACAATGTCTTCGCGCGCCTGGCCGGCGGCAAGACGGTCCCGGAACTCGGCGCCCGCGAACACGGTGCAAGTGGAGTTGATCTTGACGCGACGCCTGGCGCCCATCGCCAGGGGGCCCAATTCATGCAGGCCGATGTTCATTTCGTCGGCGATGTATCCCAGGTAGCGGCCGCAGCCGGCGGCGCACCGGTCGTTCATTTGAAAGCTGGTGACGACGCCGTTCTCGTCCACCTGGATTGCCTTGGTGTCTTGTCCGCCGATGTCCAGCACGGTGCGCGTGGCGGGGAACATCAGGTGTGCGCCCAGCCCGTGGCACAAGATTTCGCTGCGGATGCACTCTTTGGGAAAGGGCAGTCGCACGCGACCATACCCCGTTCCGACCGTGCGCACTTCGGTCAGCGGTGCGGTGGCAGCCGTGGCAAGCAGCCGCGACAATGCCTCGTCATCCTGGCGCAACTCACCCGGCGCGCGCCGATAGCCGGCCATCAACAGGTGCTGAAAGCTGCGGGTCTCGGTCTCGTTCTCGACGGGAATGATGTTGCGATCAAACAGGCCGACCAGCCGGTCAAACGCGGGGCCGCCTTCGCGCGACACTTCGGCCGCATGCGCCGTAAATGAGGCGCCGGCCAGGTCACGAAAGAAATCCGACCTTGAAGTCGCGCCCGGTGTATAAGCCTCCGCGGCATCGCCACGGATGCCCTTGAAAATGCGCTCCAGCGCGTCGTTCATCGTGTAGCGGTCCCCGTCAAAGCGCGGGTTTTCGAGATCGCGACGACAGTGGTCCTCAAGGCGGGCAAGCGCGCCCAGGAAGCACTCATGGCGATACCCCGCCAGCAACCACGCTTCCAGCCCCTCTGCAGCGTCGGCAAAGCGGCCCTCGGCGCGCAACGCGCGAGACAACATCTCGAAGCGCACATTCGTCAGCGCCTCCTGCCGGGCGACCTGCGCAGCCACGTCGTAGTTGCTGCGGCTGTTGGTAATGCCGCGCCCCAGCATCCTGCCTTGCGCGTCCAATGCGACCGCCTTGGTGGTCGTCGAGCCCAGGTCTATGCCGATGAAGCATTCCATTACGCTCTCCCGCGCCGGGCTTCGATCATCTGGAAGTAGGACTCAAGGCGATTCTTGATGTTGGCCGCCGAGAAGTAACGCGGGTCCACAAGGTCGGACTCAATGAACCCGCCCGGCTTGCCCGTTCGCTTCTCAATCTCGCGCAGGATCAACAGTTGCCCCGCCGAGAATGAATTGCACGACTTGACCGAGTTGATCAACAGGCCGTCGGCCTGGTACTCGTTCATGTACGACTCAATCAGGTTGATGCGCTCGGGCAGGCTCAGGTTCGTGTAACAACCCATGCAGTAATCGGCGAGCGTTTCAATCGGGTTGGCGGGGTCATGTCGGAAACCGCGGTCGTACAAGCCGCCGACCTTGGTATACGTGCTGGCCACGACTACCGCGCCTTCGCTGTAGAACATGCGCCAGAACTCGCGAAAGCTCGTCCAATTGGGCGGGCCTTCGGTGACGATGCGGTACTTTTCCTCGCTCAGGTTGCCCTCAGGTGTCACAGGGCCGAGGCCAAGCCGGATGCGCTCTTCGATTTCTCCGCGAAGCAGCTGGTAGTAGTCAACGGCGTCCTGTGTTCCCCGGAACGCGGTAAAGATCGGGCCGATGTAGTAGACGCCACCGAAATACGCGTCGATCGGCGAAGGCTTGTGCCGCGCACTTTCCAGCACCCACACCAGGTCGTCCTCAGCAGCCGAGGATCGCTTCAGGTCGCGCTTCAGCTTGTCAGGGTCGAACTTGCGGCCCGAGAGCGTCTCAAGGGCAGGGATCACCTTGTCGCGAATCTGGTCCGCGACGTACTTGCGCATCTGTGGAGTCACGTGGCCGTCGCCCTGGTACGGCACATGCAGCATTACCACCGGGCAGTCCGCGTATTCCTTGCGCAGCAACTCAAACCACTTCAAGAACGTGAAGCACCCGGTGTAGCTGAGCAACAGCATGTCCGGTTTCGGCAAGGGCTGGCCCGTGGGCCCCAGGTTGCCGGCCTTGAGCATGCCGATGTCTGCCTTGACGTACGTGCACACGTCTTCGCTGTGGCCGGACTTCTCGGCGGCGTGAATGAAATCGCCGGTACGGCCACGCATGCCATTCTGGAGCGCATTGATCTCAGGCAGCACGGGCAGCAGGTCAAAGTTGGCAATCAGCTCGGTCAGGTTGCCGGGCACAAAGGTGTAGACGACCTTGCGCCCGTTTTCTTTGGCGTGCGCCAGGCTGTCAAAGTAGTCGGCCAGCATCTGCTTCTGGCGTTCCTGGCTCTGGTCCTTGATGACTTGCGTGGTCATGCTTTCCCCCACAGCTTGATGGCGTCGGCAAAGGTGCCCGCCTGTTCGCGGATGACCTGGAACTGGCCCGTGTCTTCGGAGTACTTGAAACTCGTGAAAGGAATGCCCGCCTTGTCGAGCGCGGACTGCAGCATCGGCTGGTCGAGTAGCGCCGGGTCGCAGAAACTGGGCGCCATCAACAACACGCCGTCGGCACGCACTTCGCGCACCAGGCTGACCAGATCCTCACCCTTGGTGTTCGCTTCGTCGTACTTGCTTGCCGTCGAGACGCTGTGCCGCGTGAAGCCTTCCACCAGCGCAGTCCACGGGTCACCGGTTTCGTCAAGCGGCCCCGGTATGAACCGCGAGCCCAGCACGAAGTCGTCGTCTACAACGTAACAGCCGGCACGCTCGAGCGTACGCAACAGGGCCAGCGGCGGCTGTTCACAGAACGCACCGCGAATCAGCACACGGATGTTGTCCAACGGTCTGCGGCCGGCGTGGGGTACGGCCTGCAGATACTCGTCGATCAACGCCGTGTGCTGATCCACCGGCAGCAGATAGCCCGCGCGCAACAGCAGGTAGTACTCGGTAGTCGGAACCAGCCACGGCTGTTCCCTTCGCAATTGCAGCAGGTCGTGGATGGCGCGGCGGTTCTGGTTGTACAGAGCGATCGAGCCGTGCAAGCGCGCGTCGGTCACCCGCGTGCCGGTTAGCGCGCCGACGGCATCGGCGATCGCGTGCAACTCGGTACGGTAGAATTCGCCGCCCAGTTCGCTGTCGAAGTTCTGCGGCAAGTCGAGATAGTGGACATACTTGCCCGCCAGCAGCATCTGGAACATGCCGCTGAGGTTGCGGATCACGTCGCAAATGCTCGGGAACAGGAAACCGTCCATCGTGTCAAGCCGCCCGCTGACTGCCATTTCCACGACACTGCGCGGAAGATGGCAGATGTAGGACTGGAAGAACGAGTCGCCGCGCACAATCTCAAGCTGGTCGCCGCCGCCCAGAATGCCCACGGGCAACGCGCCCGCCGCATGAATCACCTCGCGCGGCGCGTAGATCGGCAGAAACCCGATTGCCTTGCGGCACTCCGCCTGGCCTTTCCAGCGGCGCACCGATTCGAACGAGACGTCTTCGTACAGCGCCTGCGCGCGCGACACCAGCGCGTCAACTTTTGACTGTTCGGTCGCCGTGGTCATGCGTGGCTCCAGTGCGGCTTGCGCCGTTCCATGAATGCGGCAATGCCCTCGCTCGCGTCGCTGACTGCCGCCAACCGCGTCAGGTAGTCCTGCTCGGTGCGAACCAGATCCTGCTCCAGCCCATCCAGAAACTCACGACGCGAGGCGCGCACGGCTTCACGCAGCGAAACCGCTGAGAAGCGCATCAGCGTTTTCTCGAACCAGGCATTGGTGTGACCGCGCAGTTCGTCGGCGGGGCAAGTCGCGTGGACCAGCCCGGCCTGGCCAAGCACTTCGGGGCCGAGTTCCTCGCCGCCCAGGATCATGCGCTCAGAAAGCGCCTGCGTCGCGCGCCGCGGCAACAGCACAGCCGCCACGGGCGGGAACACGCCCAGGCGGATCTCAGGCACGGCAAACTTCGAGTCCGATGCGGCAAACAGAAAGTGGCACGCCAGCACGACCTCGAACGCCCCGCCCAGGCACATGCCCTGAACCAGCGCAGCCACGGGCACCGGGCTGGATGCGATCGACATGACCAGTTCGCGCAACACAGGCAGCATTTCGCCCACCCGTTCCGGCGTATGCTCGTCCACCGCGGCGCCGAACGAGAAATGCTTGCCCTCGGCCTCAAGTACGACCAGTCGCAGTGTGCGTGAGCCGGCCGCAGCGCGGACATGCGACGTCAGCTCGCGCATGAGATCGCCAGTGAAGACGTTGCCGGTCGGACGATCAATCGTCAGCCTCAGCAGGGCGCCGTCGTGTTCGTGGATGCCGCGAATCGGGTTCATGGTCACCCTTTCAGCGAGCCCGCCTTGGAGTTCGGCAAGACTTCCTGAATCAAGCTCTCGTCCCAAGGCCGACCGAGCGCAAGCTGGCGGCGCAACTCGATGAAGTCCACCTCACGCCGGTCCTTGGGCCCGTCATTGAATGCGCGGAAGCCTGCGTTGGCCTCGGTCATCATGTTCAGCGCGAGCCATGCGCGGTTGGTCTCGCGGTTGCGGTCCCAGTGTTGAAGCTTGTGCTTGCGGATGGACTCAATGGTCTTGATCGTGCAGTCGGGCATGGTCAGCGCGAGCCGCCAGCACATGCCCTCGACCGCTTCATCCAGCTTCGAATGGTTGCTTTCCGCCCTGGCGAGCACTTCCTTGGCGCGGTCGCGTTCAGCACCAACTTTGTACTCGCCGTGCACGATGGTTCCGAACTCGTCGAGCCATCTGTCGGTAATGACCAGCGGATTCGGAATCCATGATCCATCCAGCTTCAGCGCCGGCACCACCTGGTGCAGCAGCCCGATGCGCAGCGCCTTGTGCGCAGACCAGGGCTCGCACAGCACGGCACTTTCCATGGCCGAGGCGAAACCCACATACAGCGGCAGAAAGTCTGTCGAGCCGCCGTCCGGCGCTGAACCGTGCTTGGGGCCCGCCTGCCCGAATCGCGCAGTGTCGGCGGCGATGCTGAAATCGCAGGCCATGCCGATTTCCTGGCCGCCGCCGATGCGCATGCCGTTGACGCGGTTGATCACCGGCTTGTCGCAGGCAAGGATGCCGCTGACCATGTCGTTGAACAGCCGCATGTACTGCCGGTACTCCTGCGGGTTGCCGGCGTAGTACTCGGCATACTCTTTCGTGTTGCCGCCGGTACAGAACGCCTTGTCGCCAACGGCGGTGAAGACGACCGCGACGATGGCGCGGTCCATGCTGGCGCGGCGGAAGGCGAGGATCACTTCCTTGACGGCGTCGGTAGTGTAGCTGTTGAACTGGCGCGGGTTGTCCAGGCTGATCCAGGCGTTGAACAAGCCTTCGACTGGCAGGCCCTTTCCATCCAGCAGCGGGCGGCACTCATATCGGATGTGCCGGAACTCCAGGCCTGGGGCAAGTTCATGGTTCACCAACGTGTGCGGCATGGCTACTCCTGTTGCGGCTGCAAGATTGCGCGTTCAATCAACTTGCCGGCATGCGCGGCTTCGAAAAGTTCTCCGATCTGCTCCAGCGGATAGCTGCGAATGAACGGACGCAGATTGACCTTGCCGCTGAGCACCAGCTCGATCACGGCCGGGTAGTGGCGCGGCGCGCATCCCCAGTTACCAAAGGCGGCAGCGTCGAATGCCATCAGGCTCGACAGTTTGATGTTCAAGGCCTTGGGCGTGAACCCTACCACTGCCAGCGTTCCCGCCGGCGGCATCAGTGCCCACGCGAGCTCCTGGCCGGCTGGTGAACCGGACATCTCGAAAATCGTCCACCCGAAGTCAGGGGCATCCAGATTCGTGACAGCGCCGCGCACCGCTTTGCGTGCCGACTTGGCATCCATGCCCTTGACGTTGATGATTGACGCCGCGCCGTGTGCGAGTATGCGTTGCAGCTTGGCGTCGTCGATGTCGAGTGCCACAACGCGCGCGCCCTGCGCAGCAGCGAGCTGGACGGCATACGTGCCAATTCCGCCCACTCCGACCACGATGGCAACACCGCCCGGCTTGAGGCCGGAGCGTATCACCGCCTGGTATGGAGTGGTGACGGCGTCCGCGATGACCGAAAGCTCGTGCAACTGATAGCCGGCCAGATCCTCCGGCAGCAGCGCCAGGCCCGCGCCCGGCACTTTGACGTGGTCGGCAAAACCGCCGTGGCCATCATTGCCGGGCATGAACTGGCGGGCGCAAGTGTTTTCGGCACCCGCACGGCAGCGTTCACACTCGCCGCACGGAACAACTGAAGGCACCACCACGCGCCGCCCGACCAGCGCCTCGTAGCGCGATCCGGCTGCAATGACTGTTCCGGCAATCTCGTGCCCCAGCACCAGCGGCATGGGCGCGCGGGGGGCGACATCGCCGTAGTAGAATCCGACGTCGGTGTGGCACAGCCCGCACCCCGCCACGCGCACCACAACCTCGGCGGGGCCGGGCGCAAGCTCATACTCGGCCTGTTTGAAGCCGGTGGCGATGGCATGGAAGGCAAAGCCGTTGGCAAGCATGGGCGCAACTCCTGTTCACCAAGTGTACGGAATTTGAACCTCGATTCAATATATCTTGATCGATTTATCCGATTTTTGGGGGATCAAAGCTGCGGCGGCGGCGCGCATCGGCACCCGCCCCGCGGGGCTTGATCGCGGGCAGGCGCACCGAATCAGGCCGGTGCTCCTGGAACTCGGCAAGGTCCTTCAGCGTCGTGGTCTCCAGCGCCGTGACAAAGCGCTGCCGGATGTTCTTCCACAACGAATGCAGCGGGCATGCCGTCGCGTCGCTGCACTCACCCTCGCCCATGACGCACGTTTCCAGCGAGCGCACATCATCGAGTTCGCGCACCACATCGTAGGCCGTGATGTCCCATGCCGGCTTGGCAAGCCGGAACCCGCCCTGACGGCCACGCTGGCTTTCCAGCACGCCGCGGCGCGCCAGCGTCTGCAGCACCTTTGCCAGGTAATGTACGGGGATGTTCAGCGGGTCAGCAATCTGGGTCACCAGTACCCATTCGCCCGCCGGGTAGCGCGCCAGTTCAGTCAGCGCCCGAAGCGCGTATTCGCTTGCCTGTGAGAACATGTGCGCTCCTGTCAGACCAGTGGCTGCAGTTCGGCCGTGAACGCCCGCAATACCGCGCCCTGCCGCGTGATGCGGTACCCGGGCGCAGTATCGCGCCGTGCTGCCACTGAAAGCACGATTTCGCCCAGCCAGTCCACGTGGCTTTGTGTGTAAGTGCGCCTTGGAAATGCCAGCCGCACCAGTTCAAGGGCGGCGCACCTGTCGTGGCCGTGCGCCGGGTCCGGGTGGCCGAACATCAGTGTGCCGATCTCGACACCCCGCACACCGCCCTCGAGGTAGAGCTCATTGCACAGGGATACGCCCGGCAACTCCCAGGGCTTCAGGTGCGGATACAGGCTGCCCGCGTCGATGTAGACCGCGTGGCCCCCCGACGGGCGCATCAGCGGAATGCCGGCCCGGTCCAGAATGTCGTAAAGGTAGCGCACGGACGCTACGCGATAGCGCAGGTAGTCCGGGTCGGTGACTTCTTCCAACCCGACAGCAAGCGCCGCCAGGTCGCGGCCGGCCAAACCGCCGTAGGTCGGGAACCCCTCGGTCAGGATCAGCAGCGAACGCGCCTTGTCTGCAAGCTCGTCGCTGTTCAGGCACAGCAGGCCGCCGATGTTTACCAGCCCATCCTTCTTGGCGCTCATCGTGAAACCGTCAGCAAGCCGGAACATCTCCTGGGCGATCTCGCGCGGCGCGCGCGAAGCCTGGCCCGGCTCACGCTCATGGATGAACCACGCGTTCTCGGCAAAACGTGCCGCATCAAGAAAGAACGGCTTGCCGTGCTTTCGCGCCAGTTGGGATGCCCCGCGCAAATTCTCCAGGCTGACCGGTTGCCCACCTCCGGTGTTGTTCGTGACAGTCATCAGCACGCATGCGATTCGGTCACCTTCGGCCTGCAGTGCTGCTGCCAGCCGTGGAAGATCGATGTTGCCTTTGAAAGGGTGTTCGCTGCGGGGGTTGCGGCCTTCTTCAATCACCAGGTCGCGGGCCTCCGCGCCAAGGTACTCGACGTTGGCGCGCGTGGTATCGAAGTGGCTGTTGGCCAGCACGACCTTGCCGCGAAGTTCCATGGCGGCGAACAGGATATGCTCGGAGGCTCGGCCCTGGTGCGTGGGGATGACATGGCGCATGCCGGTAAGTTCGCGAACGACGCGCTCAAGCTGGTAGAACGATTCGGAGCCCGCATAGGTCTCGTCGCCGGTCATCATGGCCGCCCACTGCGCAGCCGACATGGCGCCGGTGCCGGAGTCGGTCAACAAGTCGATCGTGATCTCGCGTGAGCGCAGCAGAAACGGGTTGAAGCACGCGCGCTGCAGAAACTGCCGGCGTTGCGCCGGTGTAGTCAGCGGTAGCGGCTCCACCGACTTGATGCGGAACGGCTCAATGATGGTGCGCGGCACGTGGGGCTGCATGCACTCGATAATAAGATACGTTTATCTGTTTTGCAAGGGACAAAGGTCTCGCACCAAACTCAATCTGGATAACAGGATTATCGTATCTTGATAATACTTGAAGTTGTGATAGTTTACGTGCCCATCACCGCCGCAAGGAGCCACATGTTTTCGCAGACCACCGAGTATGCAATCCGCGCCGCCATCGACATCGCAACCCGCCCCGAGGGCGAGAAAGTTCTGGCGACGCAGCTTGGCGAAGTGCTCGGCATACCGACGCACTATCTGTCGAAGATCCTTCAGCAACTGGTGCGTGCACGCGTGCTCAGCTCGGTGCGCGGGCGCAAGGGCGGCTTCATGCTGGCCCGCCCCGCAGCAAAAATCACACTGAAGCAGATCGTGGCCCCGTTTGAGGACCTGCGAAAGTACGAAGAGTGCATCATGGGGCAGCCGGTATGCAGCGAAGCCGGCGCGTGCCCCCTGCATGACTTCTGGGGCGACGTGCGCTCGCGTTATGTGGACGAACTGAACAAGCGCACGCTCAAGGACCTTGCGGACTACCAGCTGATGCGCATCGCCAAGATGGGGGCCGGGCTGCGCGGCAAAATGCCCGCCGTGCCCGGCATGGACACCTGGCGCGGCGGACACAAAGCCTGATCTTCACCTAGAACTGCAACGTCAGCCCCGCCCAGGCGAAGTCCATGTCCGAGTCTTCGCCGCCAGAACCGCCCCCCACCGCGGTCTGCTTGACGAATCGACCGGCAAAGAAGTGGGCCCAGCCGGCTTCAAATGCAGCCCAGCGCGTGACCTTGAGGCTGACCACGAGGTCAACCTCATATCCCAGTTCGTCACTGACGGCCGGCGAGCCCGCACGGATCAAGCCGCCTGCGGGGTTGTACCAGCCATCGTCATCGTTCTCGCGCTGGAACGCATGAAGCTGCGCCAGCACCGACACCGACTCCACCCAGCCATCGAGCTTCAAGCTCCATTCTGCGACCGCGCTGAAGTCATGCAGGTTGCGCCATCCGACCTGGTCGGCAAAGCCCTGGTACTTGTGGCCAAACGGAAATGGAGACCGGAACGTCTGGAAGTCGTTGTCGGTCGGGTCAGAGTCGCCCGACGCGTAGTTCCACTCCAGCCCGAACCGCAGGCCGTGCACGCCCGTTGTCCAGTGCAGGTCCAGTGTCGCCGCGGCCGCAAACGCGCCGACGTTTGAATCATTCATCCCGGGGGTGCCCCAGAACGCCGTGTCGGCTGTCCCGGCCTGCGCGACGCCCTCAACGGTGAATGCCAGCGCCAGGCTGTCGTCCGAGTTCAGCCCGAAGCGGCCGTTCCAGCGCAGGCTGGCGGTTGTGACGTGCGCGTCGTTGGCGCCGCCTGCGTCGTCGCGATGCTGATTCAACAGCAGCACTTCAAGTTCGTTGTTCTTCAGAAAGTTCGGCGTCCAGCGAAACGAAAGGCCGACCAGCCACTCATCATCCTGTACGCGGCTTAGCTCATTCACCAGCAGCGCCATGCCAAGCAGGTGGTACTGCTGGTCAAAGCTGCGGCGCAACGTCAGTCCATCCCACGCGCGGGACTGAGGCGCCCACTCCAGCGTACTGAACAGGCGCTGGTTGCCGATCACGAACTTCTGCCGGCCAAGGCGCGCGTCAATGTCGAGGTCAAACAGGTTGGGCGAATACAGGTAGGCCTGCAGAACGTCCATGCCCTCAAAACCCGAGCTGTTCACAGCATTGGCGTTCGCGCGGGGTTCGTCACCGAACAGGCGCACGTCCTGCAACTCCAGCAACACGCCGGCACTGCCAGGGAACAGGGCGTCGATGCCTAGCCGGTTACGCATGTTGACGCTGAACTCGGCGCGTTGTTGCGCCAGGCCCGGCGCGTACGTTGCCGGCGAGCGCAGTTCGGCCCGCGTCCGATGCTGGCCGAAGAACCGCAGGCGGATGGAGGGCGAATCCTCCTCGTCCCCAAGCATGATCTTCAGCTCGAACGGATTACGGTTGGGCTTCGCGGGCTGAGGCTCCGCGATCGGGGTTGCAGCCGGTTTGGCTGCGGCAGTGTCCTGGGCATGAAGGCCGGCGGTACCAACCGCCAAGGCCATGGCAACAAGCACGAGCGCACGCATGACGGTCTCCCGGATGCATAGCGGCTCTCTCCGAGCGGATGATGGCGCAAGCACGGTTCGATATCAACAGTTTTTTGTATCTGTTTATCTTCTTATGGGTCTTGACTGCGAACGACGCAGCCTGACGTGCAGGTCTCCGCAATCTCCACGGCGCACAGTCCCGGAAGTCGAGGATGCAGCCGCTCGTAGATCCAGTGCGCAATCGCTTCGGCCGTCGGGTTCTCGAGTCCCGGCACATCGTTGAGATACGTGTGGTCCAGCAGCTCAAGCAGCGGCGCAAACGCAGACTTGATGTCCGCAAAGTCCATCACCCAGCCCTGTGGCTGCACGACTTCGCCAACCACGGACACCCTGCATCGAAACGAATGCCCATGAAGCCGCGCGCACTTGTGCCCCGCCGGCACGAAAGGCAGGCGGTGCGCGGCTTCAAATCGAAAGTCCCTGTAGATTTCCGTCATGGCAGTTTGCCGCAGACAAGTTCATGCGTTGGTTTTACGTCCCGCGGCAACTGGGAATTGGCAGACACGAAAGCCTCCTATGCCTTGAACAAGGCCGGCATGCCTGCCGGTGAGAAGTCATGGAAGTAAGACTCGGGCGCCTTGAACTGCATGTGACTCTGAAGCACTTGCGCAAACACGTCGCGAAAGTCTGTGTGAACGGGAAGGTCACGCTTCTGGTATAAGGCGCCGTCGTCGAGGCCTTTCCACTCCCCGTGAACTTTTCCGCCCTGGACGCCGCCACCCAGTAGAAACATGAATCCGCCATGTCCATGGTCGGTGCCTTCGTTGCCATTTTCGCGGCAGGTGCGCCCGAATTCGGTCATGACCATTACGAGCGTGTTGTTGATTTGATCGCCGATATCCTCAGCAAAAGCCGCCACTGAATCCGCCAGCGACTTCAGGCGAGTCGCCATGGCCCCCACGGCGCCGCCTTCATTAACGTGGTCATCCCATCCCTTGACGTCGACACACGCGACCTGAAGGCCAACATTGGCGCGAAGGAGTTGCGCGACATCCTTAAGCTGGGGACCGGGCGCCGAGTCAGGAAATGTAGCGCGTTTGCCGACTCCGCGCCCGAGGATGCCCCGATACTCCTTCAACGTTTCAACCGTAGACTTTCCGTTCTCGCGTACGTCGTCATCGCGCTTGGCCATGCCCGGCTGGTCTTCATACAGGTCTTCGAAAAGCTCCAGCAGTTCGCCATCCTGCGTGACGGTTCGGTCAGGCACAGCCAGCACCGAGTAATCTCCGCGCAGCGAGCGCGGCAGCAGGCCCTGCATCGCCACGCCGCGCAGCTTGACGTCTTGCTTCTGCGACGCCTGCAGGTACCGGTTCAGCCAGCCATCGCGGACCGTGCGGTTGCCAGGCGCCGCGTACTCCATGAAGTCCTGCGCGTCAAAGTGGCTGCGTGTGCCGTGGTGCGAGCCGACGCATGTGATCGGCGCCAGCTTTTTCTTCGTGTACCACGGGTGCAGGGACTTAAGGGCCGGATGCAGCCCGAACCTGTCGTCCAGCTTGACAATGGCGTTCTCGCCCTCTGCCGGAATCGCGATCGTCGGGCGCATCTTGCTGTAGCGCGGGTCAGCATACGGCACAAGGATGTTCAGGGCGTCCGCGCCGCCGCGCAGATACAGCACAACGAGTACGGGATCCGCGGGCTTGGCCTCGGTTTCGCCCTTGGCCTCTTGCGCTGACAGGCGCAACAGCATGTTGGGCATAGCGATCACGCTGGAGCCGATGGCGAGCGCCCTGAGAAAACTTCTACGGCTGGAGTTCTTCATCACTTCTCCTATTGCTTCTGGAACTCCGGGGAACCGAGGATGCCGGCCACGAGCAGCGGCACCAGGTCACGCTTGCGCTCACGGGCATTGTCATCGGCGTGCGACTTGACCAGCTTGTCGAGTGCCCTGGACGTCGCGTCGCTCATGGGTGTGCAAAGCAGCTTGCGCGCAAGAATGTCCTTCCACGACGGCACGTCGTCCTCGGGAAGGCCCGCCATCAGGTCGGGCATTCGGAGGCCCCCGATGCGACCTCGAGCAAGGTCGTGCGCGAACTTCCAGCGCACGGCCATTGCGCCCGGGTCCTGCCAGGCCTCGGCCTGGTCGTAGTAGCCCGTGGGATCGGCGCAGCGATATACCGCCTCGTTCATTTCCACTAGAGACCGGTGCAGTTGTGACAAGTCCATGAGTTCAGCGCCCGTCGCACGCAAGGCGCTGACGACAAACTCGAATGGCCGCTTGTATTTGGCCTGGTAGTTGGCCGCGTCAAAAAACTCGGGCGAGTCGAAGATCGCCAGGAGCACCGCGGCGATGTCACCCTTCTTGTTCCTGAACACGCTGGCGATCCGCCTTACCAAGGCGTCCGACGGGTCGTCGTTCACCAGCCAGCGGCACAGCTTGAATGCCAGAAAACTCGCCGTGCCGTCGTGCGCCGCCAGAAGCTTCAGAGCTTGCTCGCCTTCTTGCTGAGGGTCTTCGGTGTTCGCAGCGATCGTCGTGCCCAGCAGCAACTTTTCACCAGCGCAATGGAACGAAGGGGCAAACATGAATTCCATGTGCCTCTGCCCGGCTGACTTAGGGGCAATCGTCCACCCGGTCAGCAGTTTGGCCAGTTCGATCACATCGTCCTGGGTGTATCCGTTGTCTACACCCAGGGTGTGCAGCTCCATCAGTTCCCTGGCGTAGTTCTCGTTCAAGCCGCGCTGGCGCGCCGCCTCTAGACGCTCAGGGTTGTTGCGAGAGCGCCGCTCAATCTCCTTGATTTCGTCCTCGGTGGCCGGGCGGCAAGAAAGGTGATTGTCCAGAAAGAAGAGCATGGCCGGGTGATGGGCGGTGGCCGCAAGCATGTCCGTGAACGTCCCCAGGCTCTTGCCCCGGATGACTTCTCGTTCCCAGTCGACCGACAGCAGCGCGACGGGACCCTTCTCAATCGAGACGGCAAAGTGGTTGCGAAAGAAGTCCGCTGCAACTTCACGCACATGATTCTCGCTGAGGATCGCATGCAGCATGACACCGTCCAGCATCTGGCGCGGCGGCTCATTCAGCATCCTGCGTGCCTCACGGCGTTCCTTCACCGTTGCATCAGGGCCGACGCGAATGGCGTACTTCTTTGCGATCTCGGCTGTCGACAACGACAGGGCAGGGCGCTCAGCGATCGCGTCCCTCAGAGACTTCTTCTCTTCGCGATCACCTCGCAGCTGCTCCACCAGCCACGCTCGCATGCCCTTCTTCTTGACTTCTGCGGCAAGGGCTGGCGTAGCGCCCAGCGTGAAGCGGTTCAGGAAGTGATGAATCCGGGCATCCTCGTTCAGCACTGCTTCTTTGCCGGAACCCGCTTCCTTTTCGGCCGACGGCGTCTTCTGGGATTCAACAGGACATACGGTCCACCAGGCGGCAACGAGGGCAGCCAGAAGTTGAAGGGTGCGCGGCATGTTCAAACACTCCGGATTGTGCCTGAAGAATACTAGATAACATAGTCTTGATATCGTCTAACACCGGGGAAGTGCCGGGGTAGCGCAAATTGCACTCATGCCCCGGGACGGCAGCGCGTTTTTATGTGGATACTCTTGTCCTTTTATTAGAGTGCGCGGGTGAGCCAGCCTGCCGACGCCAGCAGTCACATCGCATTCCTGGACCGCTACTACGGTCGCCACCGGCGCACATATGACCTGACCAGGCGCATGTTTCTGCTCGGTCGCGAGCGTATGTTGCGCCAACTTGCCGTCCAGCCGGGTGAACGTGTACTTGAGATTGGGTGCGGCACCGCCCGGAACCTGCTTTGGCTGGCGCGGCGCGAAGCGGCAGCGACCTATCATGGCGTTGACGCATCGCGCGAGATGTTGAAGACCGCCGCCGACCGCGTGCGGTCGTCGCCGGCGGACGTGGTCCTGTCGCAACATCGCGCTGAGTCCCTGACCAGCCCCGACATTCTTGGCGTGCCCCAGGGCTTTGACGTCGTGTTCTTTTCGTACTCACTTTCCATGATGCCCGACTGGAGGGGCGCCCTCGCGGCCGCCATGTCGTGCCTTTGCCCCACGGGGCGCCTGTCGATCGTCGACTTCTGGGATCTGGCCGGATGGCCCAAGTGCATCTCTTTGTGGACCCGGCGTCGACTGCTCATGCACCACGTTCGCTTCGACGCCGGCGTGCACGAGTGGCTGCGGGAAGCGCAAGGCCCCGCTCGTCAGTTGCAGATTGCCCCCGTGGCGCGGCGCTGGGCGTATCTCGCTACACTGCGCCCGGCAACGCCGCTACACACCAAGTGAGCCGACCACCGCCTGACGACTGAAACCCTGCGCTTACAACGACGCGTAGGTTTGCCCGATCAACCGCTTCGGCGGCCGCAGTGACCACGGGCGCGGAGTGCGCGGCAGCAACAACAACGCGGCGAACAGCAGCACCACGCCAGCACGCAGCGGCCAGATGGACCACGCCGGCAGCACCGCGCTCAGGTCCAACAGCGCTGCACCCGGGTCGCCCAAGCCGACCATGACCGGGGCCTTGAACCAGTAGTAGGATCCGACCGCCGCCGCGGCGAACAGCGCCGTCAGCCATGCCTGCGCCCGCGGGTACGCATTCAGGACCACCAGAAACAGCACCAGCGATATCACCATGCCGCCCAGCGGCCAGGCGTATGCCTCGGGCAGGTGATAGATGCCTTCGGCCGGCTCCCACGTCGGCACCTGGTACCAGCCGATGATGAACCCCGGAAAACCACCAACCAGCAACAGTGCCGCCCAGCGCCCCGGTCCCGTGCGGCTGGCATCCTGCGGCATCATGGCGTCCTTGGAGTCCCGGCACGGCGCCACACACTTCGAGCAGGTGTGACAGCGCGCGTTGCGCACGGTGACAGTCGGCTTGGCGCCATACAACATTTCGACGGGGTACACGGGACACAGCCCGCTGCACCAGGCGCTGCGCGCGTCGAAGACGAACCCCAGACCACCGGCCAGGAACGCGACCGCCAACAGTACCGCGCCGGTGATGACACCGCTGCGGTCCAACACGACATGGCGCAGCGGAACAATGACCAGCAACAACAGCACAGCAATGGCCAGCAGAATGCCTTGCCAACGCTCGCTGATCTGGATGCGACGGGACAGCTTCGCGTGGTAGGGCAGCAGCGATGCCGTGCCCATCGGGCACACGTTTCGCCAAAGCCCCGGCGCCAGCACCAGAAGCGCAGGTGCCACCGGGATCAGCACGTTCCACAGCAAGTGCAATCCCAATTCAGGCCTCAGGAACAGCGCGGCCAGGATGATCACGCCGACGCCAAAGAACGCGCCCTGCATCACGCGCCAAAACAGCCGCCGCGGCGTGGTCAGGAACACTTCAGTTTCCGGCTTCATGCAACACCTCCGGTTGTCCCATCCATTCCCAAAGCGGTCCCCGGGCACCGTGTTGGCGGCGCCTGCGCCAGTAACGCACCCAGCGTTCGCCCTCAAGGCCGGGGAAGTACCAGTTTGCGTGCCGCGCCTTCAGCGCGCGCGCGAATGGCTCCAGCTCGTCACGAACGGCGTCGCTGATGTAAAACACGGGCTCAAGGCCCAGGTCAGCCTCGGCGATCAAGCCCTCATGCTCGGCACGCCGGGCGAGCGCAGTTCCTGGGTACAGCCGCACGCCAAGCATGCCAAACACCGCCGTTGCGCCCGTGGACTCAATTACGCGCACAGTTTCGTGCATCGACTCGCGGGTTTCGTCCGGTCCCCCAAGAATCAGGCTGTGCGCAAACCGTATGCCCGCATCGCGGCACCACGCCGACGCCAGCAGAATTTCCGTGACGCCAAACGACTTGCCCAGCGCCCTGAGCGTATCGGGAGAAGCGGCATCTGTGCCGAACTCGATGCTGCTGCAGCCGGCCCGGGCCATCTTCGCCAGCAGCTCTGGCGTCAGCCCACGCGGCGAGACGTAGGCCGTCCAGTGAACGTCGGCGCCGCGTCGCAACAACTCTTCGCAGAACGCTTGCGCGTGGGCGGCCGGCTGGTTGAACGTGTTGTCGACAATGAAGAAGTGCCTTGCCCCATAATCGCGTTCCGCGCGCAGCATTTCATCGACAACCGGGCCGACGTCCTGCAGCCGCGAGTCGCGGCCTTCAAGCAACGGGTACGTGCAGTACGTGCACTGGAAGGCGCAACCGCGGCGGGTCTGGACATTCAGCGCACCGCCGCGCCGATAGTATTGGGCGATGTCCAGCAGGTGCAGCGCGGGCCGCAGACCCGGAATCGTGCCTTTGCCCCGGATCACTCGCCCGCGCAGGGAGGACACGCCGCGGCGCCGGAACTCGCCCAGCAGGCCGATGAAAGCGCTTTCGCCTTCGCCGGCCACGCCGCAGTCGGCGCCGAGTTCACGCAGGAACAGCTCAGGCATCAGGGTGAACGCAGAACCGCCGAGCACAACGAGCGCCGAAGGCGCTGCTTCGCGCACTGTGGCGACCACCCGCCGGTAGTCCTCAAGATAGGAGTGTGCGCGCGGCCACGCCACGTCGTCGATGTTGCGCAGGCTGATGCCGACAACGTCGGGGTCGCAACACTCGACTTCGCGCCGCAGCAGCGGCGTCGACTGCTCGCCCAGAAAGCAGGCGTCGAACAGCCGGACATGGTGACCGGCGTGTTCTGCGGCCGCGGCGACCCAAGCGGCCCCGAGCGGCACCACCGGGTCCGGCTTGTGTTCCTGGTTTGCGGCAACGATAAGTACGCGCACGGCCAACCCCCGGGGCAGGAGACTGCTACTCTGGATTATAGGATATTCTTATCCGCATTGCTGCTGTTTTTGCCGGTGTCCGGCGCTGGTTGCGTATCCCGTGACGTGCCTGTGCCAGATCCGGCTGCCAAACGATTCGATGCGGCATGGCAGCAGGCAGAGACGCTGGAAACGTGCGTTCGGCGCCTGGATGGCGCGATCGAGCCCGGCGTCGCCAACGGACAGGATCGCCCCTCAACCCTGCTGTTGTCCGCCGCCTTCTGGCCCGATCAAACCGCACGGTTCACCGACTTGCCGGGGCCGAAAGGCGGGACCAGTAACTCAGGAACGATGCTGCCGGAACTGCTGTCGGTCCGTATGCCTGTGATCGATGGCCGGGGATCGCACCACATGCTCAAGCCGACAGCTTGCCGCTGGCTGGTCTACTCGGGACTGCACGAAGACTGGGCGCCGGTCGGCACTGGCGCGGCACTGGGCGTGGGCGACATGCCAGGGGCGGCGGAGTTGCGCGTGGTGTTTCGCATCGCCAAAGAGCCCCGCGCGTTGCACGGAACACGCCACGGCGAGGCGCTGGAAGTAACGGCTTGGGGGCTGGGTCTTGAAGTTCACGCAGCCCAGTTGCTGGACGCCCGGGGCCGCACTCTGCGCCACTGGCTCCACGAACGTTAAAACAGACCGGCCCGGGCACACACCCGGGCCGGGGTCTCCCCTCCGGCAGTGGGGAGACGGACGGTCACTTCTTGAGGGTGCGCACGTAGGCGACCACGTGCCAGCGCTGCTCCTCGTTGAGTGTACCCTTGAACGGGGTCATCCCGGAGTTGAACGGTGCAAACCCGCCGCCCTCACTGATTCTCCAGAAGATGTAGTCGTCGCCGACCGCGTCATGCAGCTTGGGATTGGACAGGTCCCCCGCCGGCGGGTTCAGCGCCTTGCCCAGCGGCCCGTCGCCTGCGCCAGTCGGGCCGTGGCAGTTGGCGCAGTTGGCGTCAAACAGCTTCTTGCCCTCTTCGGCCGAGGCTGTGGCCGGCTTCGTTTTGCCCTTGTACTCGGCCGCAGCATCAGGCCGCGTAATCGTGTCGTCGGCTTTCTTGCCCCGGTTGCTTGGGGCGGCGGGGTCTCCGCCACACCCGACGGCAAGCAGTGCTGTGACCGCAAGCAGCAATGCACTCAGCATGGTGATCTTCATGGCTCTCTCCTAGTAAATGTCATTCATGGTGTTGAAGACGTTGAACTTGCCCGTGGGCGTGACCATCCAGTCTCCGGTGATGATCTTCTTAATCTCGAGTGTCTTGTCGTCATAGACGATGATCGCGCCCTTCTGGTCCTTGCGGCCCCAGGCGGCAACCCACACTTCGGTGCCCTGCTTGTTGTATTCCATATGCACCGCTTTGTGGCCACGGAACTCTTCCGGCAGAAGCAGCGTCTTCTTGACCTGGAGCGATTCGGCATCGATCACGAAGATACTGTCGGCCAGTTCCTTGTCGGGGTTCAGCGCACGGTCGCAGTAGATGTGACGGCTATTGGGGTGTGTCTTGATGAACAGGTTGCCGCCGCCGACGCCCGGCAGCTCCACTAGTTTGACCACCTTCCAGGCGTTGCTGGCGTGGTTCTCGGGGTCTGTACCGATGAATGTGATGTGGTTGCTGCCGATGTGCCCGGTTGCCCACAGCGGCCCGTGTTGCGGGTGAACGACGTTAGCGCCGCGGCCCGGGTGCGGCACCTGGCCCTTGGTCTCGACGTTGGCGACCAGCTTCTGCGTCTTGGTGTCGATCACAGAGATCTTGTGCCGGGCGTTGGCCGCCATCAGCAGGTAGCGGCGGCTGCTGTCCCATCCGCCGTCGTGCAGGTAGCGCTCGGCGGAGATCATCTTGATGCCCAATGGCCCGTTGCCGTCCCCAAGCTGGGAGTAATCGACGGACCATACCTGGCCGGTTTCCTTGACGTTGACCATCCAGGTGGGACTGTGGTGGTCGGCGACGATGGCAGCGACGCGGGCTTCGCGGACGAACTCGCCGTTGTCGATTTCGTAGCTGGAAGTCGACACGACGCGAATGGGCTCAAGCGTGTCGCCCTTCATGACCACCAGCATCGGGGGCCAGTAGCCGCCGACAATCACGTACTTGTCGAGATAGCCCTCAAACTTGGTGGTCTCGACCGAGCGGGCTTCATTCAGCGCCTTGACCTCGGCGACGATGTCGGGCTTGTCCATCCACAGGTCGATCATGCCGACCTTGCCGTCGCGGCCGATGCTGTAGAAGTAGCGGCCGGATGCCGAACTGCGCAGGATGTGGACCGCAAAGCCCGAGTTGACGATGTTGACCAGCTCATACGTGTCACCATCGATGATCGCGACCTTACCCACGTCACGCAGCACCACGCCGAAGTAGTTCTGCCAGTTGCGGCCGGTCGGCGCTGTGGTCGGGCGCTTGTCCACGGGCACATACAGCTTGTACGAGTCCTTGATTTCCTTAAGGCTGCGCTCGGGCGGCGGGGGCGGCTCGTTCTGGACGTACTTGGCCATCAGCTTGACTTCGTCAGGCGACAGGATGCCCGACTTGCCCCACTCGGGCATGCCCGCCGGCGAGCCGTTGGTGATCATGGCCTCCAGGTAGGCGGTGCCTTTCTTGCGGGTGTTCTCGGGCTCAATGTTCGGGCCCGTGGCGCCCTTGCGCAGCACGCCGTGACAGCCGGCGCAGCGATTGAAGAAGATGCTCTTGCCCTTCTCCATGTCTTCGTGATTGAGCTTGATGCCGTCATGCTTGTGGTCGTCGTCGTCGTCGTCATGTTTGTCGGCGTCGTTGCCGGACGCGACTGAGTTGCCTCCGCTGCTGGCAGCCGGTGCACATCCAACGGCAAGGGTCGTGGCGGCTGCCATCCCGATTGCCAGTACGATGAGGTATTTGCGCAGATTCATGATGCTCTCCCGGTCTTCGAGTCCCCGCGGCGCAGGGCCGCCATTTTCGTCCACACTGCCAACCCTACAGATATTCAGACCTTAGTATCTTTTTATCTGCAATAATCCATCGCCGGCACACGCCTGTCAACTCATTTCGCCGTCGCGGATCCGATTTCCTGTCCGTCCCAGCGGAAGCCGTTTTCAAACTGCACGACGCGCCGACGATTGGCCTCAAACTCGACCCGGCGCCTCTCGACGTGGTCCCATTTCTTATGGTGGTCATCTTCGTCATCGTCGGAGCCGCGAAGGGCAATCTCGACTTCGTGCGCACCAGGCTGCATGGCCAGTTCAACTGTTCCCAGGCTCGCGCTGTCGCCCCGCACTCCCTTTGGCTCGTAGACCTGCTCATGCACCACCACGCCGTCCACCGTCACGCGCAGCGTCACCGGTAGTCGCCGCGTCCGTTTCTTCATGCCCTTCATATGCGGCAACTCCGACGCGACGTCTTCGGCCTCTTCCGCCTCGTCGCCGGCCAGCTTGAACGCCACGACCAGCATCGACGGCGGCGCTTGCGGCGCGACGTACACGAACCGCGACAGCACCACCATCAGCGCAACCAGCACCAGTGTCGTCAGCACGCCGGCAACCACGAGTCGCGCCTTACCCGCAACACGCACTGGCGTACGGAATGCGCCCTCAAGGAATGAAGCCGCGCCAAGCCTGAGGTCTTCATCCGACCCCGTCTCCAGGCGCAAGAACCGGAATGTGCCCTCGGCGATCCGTTCAGGCTTGAACTCAGGCTCGCGGCGGCTCTCCGCGCGCGCCTGCGCAATGTCTGATCCCAGGCGGCAACGCGGTTCGGTTGATTCGCAGGCCACGATCATCGCGCGACCGCCTTTGCGCGAAATCATCTCCACCAGCGAACTGTGCACCCAGGCCGCGCACGGCACCGGCACCACGCGCCAGCCGGGCAAGCCCGCGCACAGCCCCGTTTCGGGATCGACCTGCAGCTTGCGCCCGGCGCTGTCGGCGCACAGGAACATCACCGCATGTGGCCCCGCGGCATCGTCCAGCCAGCCTCGGATGCGGTCACGCACCGCGGGCCGGTCAAGCTCGGGATACTTGATCGCGCCTGGGTCGCACGAGCCGACGCACACGCCGCAACTGACGCAGCGCGCGGGGTCAATCAATGACACCAGCTTCTCTTTGCCTTCGGCTGGCACCATCGTGATGGCTTCATAGGGGCAGTCCTGAAAGCATTGCGTGCAGCCGTTGCAGGCCGGGGTGTTCACGACCGCGGGCTGGCGGCGGCGACGGCCCAGAATGAGCGGCAAACCGCACAGGCCAACCAGCAAGCCCAGTGCAAGTACCCAGAACGTCACGCCGCCGACGCGGTCAGTCACGAACAACGGCAGCAGGTAGAACCAGTCGATGTCGAATTCGCCGGTGATCACGGCCATGTCGGCCGGCGCCGCCAAGGCTGCCGGCACGACAAGTGAAACCAGCGTCAGCACGCCCAGCGTTACGAGCGCCAGTTTGCGGGAGGGCAGAAAGCGCGGCTTTCTCAGGCGCACCAGGTGAATCCAGATTACCGCTCCGATCGGCACCGGCAGCAGCACATGCGCAAAGAATACGGCAAAGAAGATAAGCGAGTTGATGTCGCCGTTCGTCAGAAAGCTCAGCGCGACCGGCTGGGGAAAGATCGGCAGCGTGTCCAGCACCTGCGCCGTGCCGACTGCAATCGCCTGTGCCCGCTGGTCCCAGGTCAACCAGTAGCCGAGCCAGCCATCCAGCCAGATCAGCGCCAGGATGATGATTCCCGTGACCCACGCGATCCAGCGCGCGCCGGTAAAGCGCCTCGCCAGCAGCACCTTGATCGCGTGGATAACCGAGAACAGTACGCAGGCGTCAGAGCTGTAACGGTGCAACGTGCGGACCAGGCCGCTGCCCCACGGCTGGGCCTCCATCGCGGCGATCGAGGCATAAGCTGTGTGGACGCTGGTGTCGTACCACAGCAGCAACAGTACGCCGGTCGCCGCCGCGATGATGAACGTGTAACCGGCCAGCGCCCCGGTGTACGCAAACGGGTTCCATTTCTCCGGCAAGCCGAAACCCAGAATGCGCTCAACGCGCAGCCACGCGCGCTCGCCTGCTGCCAGCACAGCATCGCCGCGCACCGGCGCATCGTGGCGGGCATCCGTCACTCGGGCCTTCAGCTTGATGGCGGGCGAAGGGGCCGGCTGGGCGGGTGCTTCGATGCCGGCGGGTACGCTCATGGCTTCGGCTCCGGCTCGTTGGCAAGCAGCTTGAGTGCCTCAGTAAGCCATTGCTGCTGCAAGTCGCCCAACGAAAAACGGTATGCCAGGCGACCTTGCCGGTCGATCAGCAGAAACGCGTTGGAGTGGTCCAGCCGCCCCTTCTCGGCATTCCACTTCCGCCAGATCCCCATGAACTCGATGACCGCGTTGACTTCGGCCGGCTTGCCGGTGACCAGGTTCCACTGTGGCGCCTTGACGCGGTGCCCGCGTGCCATGCCGGCCAGCGCCGCCTGGTCATCGCGCTCGGGGTCAAGGGTGACCGCGAATATGTGCACCTGCGCCTGCTCGTGTTCGGTCAGCGCAGCCATTGCGCTCTTGGCCTGGGTCAGGATCATCGGACATGCGTCGCTGCAGGTGGCGTAAATCGCCGTGATCATCACCACGCTGCCGCGATAATCCTGGGGCGAGACTTGCACCCCGTGCTGGTTGGTCAGCCGAAACTCGGGCGCCTTGAGCTGCGTGCGCAGTTTGTCGGCCGGGAAGGGCAGCGACTCGCCGGCGGCAAGCGGTTCGTCGCCTTTCGCGGCGTCCGCCATCGACATCAACCCGAACGCGCCAAACGCGACGACACCGAGCGCCGCACCCACGCAGATGGAGAGAGCCATCGGTTTGCGTAGCGCGACGCCCAGCTGTCGTCGGTATACCAGGAAAGTTGCCGTACCCAGAATCAACGGTGCCGTCACGTAGGGCACAACGCTGGCCCACTTCACGCTGCCGGTCACCGAGTCGTAGTCAAAACAGCGCCGCTTGAAGTCAGCCGTGAACTCGCCCAGCGCGCCCTGCGCATCGGGCATGAGCATCATGGCCACAAGCATTGCATTCCACACCACCAGCACGCACAGCATGAATACCGCGAACCACGGCCCCTCAAACAGGCTGCGCAGCGTGCGACCGGCAATTGTTGCTGTCTCCTTCAGCACTGACATGGCTCTCTCCAGTCGTGCGGCTGCGTCACTTCACGGGCCACACGTCGACCAGCGCCTTCCAGTTGGCGAAGTAGTACACGGCAAAGCTTGCCAGGAAGATGCCGGTCAGCACCAGCGTCCCCTTGGGGCGCAGCTTCTCTTCTTCAGGGTTCCAGTGCGTCGTGATCAGGCTCTTGGTCAGGCGGTCCTGTTCAGGCTTCTGCCAGCTTGTCATGGCGCGTCCTTTGTTGCTCTTGCCCAGGAACACGGTGTAGACGGTAAGCAGGATGAAGATCAGCGCGCCCGTTGCTGCAATGCTGCCGCCGATGCCCACCAGCGCCAGGAACGGCCCGGCATCGCCCAGGTGCGGCGGGATTTGCGCGCCGGTGAAGTCAATGTCCGGGTGCCGGCGCGGCACACCAAGGCTGCCGGCAAGCGTCATACCAATGCCCATCAGCACAATGCCGAACCCGAAGATGTAGGGTTGGATGCGCGCCAGGGCGCGGGCCGGGTACTCGCGCTGGAAAATCAGCGGCACCACGTAATAGGCCAGACCCATGAACGCCAGGCTGGTGCCGCCCGCCACGGTCATGTGAAAGTGGCCGGGGATGCGCAGCGTGTTGTGGGCGATGATGTTGATCTGGTGTGTGCCCAGCGTGACGCCGGTGATGCCGCCGCCGAAACCAAAGATCAGCAGCGACAGGAAGAACGCCGCAAAGCCGGGGTCTTTCCACGGCGCCTTGGTCAGCCAACCGAACAGCCCGCCAATGCCCTTCTTGCGCTGCGCGACTTCCACCGCCGCGGGCACCGTGAAGCCGTGAATCATGCTGGCCAGCACTGCCAGGTACAGCGCATAGCTGGTGTTCCACATCTTCCATGGCGCGCTGACGCCCGGGTCTACCAGCAGGTGGTGCGCCGAGGCCAGGTTGATGAACAGGATGTAGAGCACGAAGGCAACGCGGCAGACCGTCTCGTTCAACGGGCGCGAGCCGGTGGTCAGCGTCGCCATCAGGTACCACACCGAAACCATGGCGCATACGTTGATCTGCTGGCTGGCGTGGCCGAAGCCCCACCAGATCATGCGGTACCAGGCGCCGTCGGGGGCATTGTCGAGCACACCGATCGACCACAACCAGGTCGGGATCAGCGCGACCGCGCCGTGAACGATGGTGAAGATCGCGATGATCACCGCCGCCAGCGCACCGAAGACAACCAGCGGGATGCTGCCCTTGTAGGTCTTGTCGCGCTTGGCAATGAACAACCCGCCAAGGAAGTTGACACATCCGAGCAGCGCACCGACGGCAAACAGGATCAGCCCCAGGTAGAATTCCTGCTCGGCCCGCAACGGCACATAGCTGGTCATGAGCACGGATGCACGGTCCATGAAGATGGAGTAGTTGACCGTGATGAACCCGGTCAGCATCAAGACAACCTGCCCCCAGCTGAGGGCCTTGCTGAAGTTGCGCGAATTGAGCAGCGAAGTCGAGGCGAAGTAGAGAATCGCCATTTCCATGAACAGGATCCAGAACACCAGCATGTTCAGGCCGTGCACGGTCAGCCACTTGTAGTAGTTCGCGGGCTCCAGCAATGCCACCGTCTCCCAGCGCGTGAGCGCAAGCAGAAAGGCTGCCGTTACGCCGATCAGCAGCGCCACCACGCCGAACACCGCGTTCAGCTTGATGAACATTTGCGCGCTGTTGCAAACCGGCAGGCCGGTCGTCGCACAGACTCGCGATTTGTCAGGCAGAAGGTTTCCCATGGCCCTACTCCTCGACGATGATCAATCCGGACATCAGGTGGTGGCCGGCGCCGCAGAATTCGTTGCAGATAATGCTGAACTCGCCCGTCTCGGCGGGTTTGAGCGTGATGACGTGGTCGTAACCCGGCACCACGTGGAAATTCATGTTCATCGGCAGCAGGCTGAACCCGTGCTGGTAGTCGCCGCTTGAGATGTGGATGCGATACTCAACATCCTTCTTCAGTTTGAGCACCGGGTACCAGCGCCAGTTCTTGCCCACCAGGTAGGCGTCACTGCCGGGCGCCGGCTGCACGATCGGCGTGCCGGCGCGATCGCCAACCTGGTTGGTCTCGACGAACTTGGCCACGCGCCTTTCGAAGTCGATGGGGTCAACGGTGTACGCCTCGCCCGAGCTGGTCTGCTGGCCCTTGAAGTGCCAGTAGGGCATGGCGATGGTCAGCACCAGGCACCACAGCAGCGCCACGCCGATCCAGACACGTTCAAAGCCGTGCGGCGCGCGAACCCACTTCCCGACAGGATGATAGATGCTCATGGCCGGCTCCTTTCGCCTACGGCAGGTCTGCTTTCTTGGCCAGCAGAAGTTCAACCCATGCCCACACGGTGTAGGACAGGAACGGGACCATGAACCCCAGCGCCAGCAACAACCACATGTTGTCGAACAGCCGCTGCAGCCACGCCTTGTCTGAGGGTTCTTGCTGCCCTTCGGGCGCCTCATAGATGCTGCCGTGCTCGGTCATGGCCTGCTCCTATCAAGGACTACAAGGTCTGCTTATCCTTTTATAGACTGCTGCATTATGCGTCAAGCCATACTGCTACGGTGTGTAGTAAAGGCTGAAGCGAGCCGTCGGGACGTACGAGTCACGGCCGGTGGCAAACCACATGCGACCCGCGTGGAACACGCTGGCATGGAATCCGCTACCCATGTCCGGCGTTGCCAGGAGCTCCAGCGTGCCTGCTACCGGGTCCAGCCGCTGCAACCGTGCGGTCGCGTGTGGCGCCGGTGAGCTGTCCCATCCGTTCAGGATGTACAGCTTGCCGTTGTACACCGCCCCTGCCCCATACCAGATCGGCTGTGCCAGCGTCGGGAAGCCCGAAGGCCCCGTGGTGCCGGTCGCCGCGTTGTCGCCAATGGGGTCGGGCCGGTACATCTCGATGCTGTCCAGCGTGGCGGCGATGCCACGGCCGCCGGCCATGTAGATCGCACCGTTGATCCAGCCGACCACCGGGAAGCGGCGAGGCGTATACGCCCCGGCGTCGCTCTTGATGTGCCATGTGCCCGTCGCCGCGATACTGAGCGGCGCCTCATACATCAGCACTACGTTGCTGTGCTCTTTCATGTATGAGCCGGTGCCCGGCGCCGTCTCGGCGCTCAGGCGCCCGCCCACCACGTACAGCCGGTCGTCCGCATCCTGCGCAGCATCAGCGGCCGCCAGGCCGAACTCGGCCCAGCCCTGCACCAACCGTCCACCCAGCAGGCCCGGCATGGCTGCCACGACTTCCCAGGGGCCGGGCGCGGGTAGCGCGTTGCCGGCACCATCGGCCACCTGCATGCGTTCCACAAGCCCGCAAAATGCGCCGCTGGATGGCGATGTGGCCGAGTACAGTTCGCCCCCAACGACGTAGATGTAGCCGCCATAGCTGTGTTGCAGGTACGCAGCGCCCACGTATTGCCGTTCCGTGCTGAGGGGCCGGCCGATGTCTTCGAGCCGGTGATCGCGCAGGACGTTGGACTGGTGCGCCGTGTGAAACACGTACACTTTGTCGACGGTGGCCCCTACGCGCCCGCCCAGCAGGTAGATCGCCCCCTCGGCGCCATAGTCCGGGTGCGGCGCGACCACCATGGCCTCGCAGTAATGTTCATGAAAGTCGCCGGCGCCGTCTGCCCGCAGCGGGTCAAAGTAACGGTGGTCCCCCGCGCGCCGCCAGTAGTTTCCCTGTGCGGCATCATAAACCCGCAGCCGCATGTCGCGCGTCGCTGTCAGCCCGCCCGTCTCAACCTGCACCGTGAAATCAAACAGGCCCTGCTCCAGCGGCCAGCCTTGCAGTGCTCCGGTCGCAGAGAGGGTAACGCCCTGGGGCAACACACCGCCGACCATCTGAAAGGTCGCGCCGGCGGGCACAGTACCGGCCATGCTGACGGGCAACGCGAGGTTCATCGCCCCGGCGCCGGCATCATGCTCGACCAGGTCTTCGGGCAGTGTCAGGTCGTTGAAGCGAATGCGAAAGGTGTATGCGTTGGCATGCCAGACCGCATTCTTGCACACCGCTTCCACGGCAAGGAACCAGGTGCCGCCTGCAGCGCCCGGCATGCGGATCATCGAGTCGTCACCTGTCGCTGCGGGCACCCCGTCGACCAGCTTGTCATAGGCGCCGCCCCGATCACGGTACAGGGCGGACTTGAGTTTGCCGGTGAACGCCGAGAAGAACACGTCAATCTCGATCTCGCCCTCATACGGTGTGGTGAACGCGAACATGTCCACGAGGTCGCGGGCCGGGTCGCCGGGGTTGCTGCTGACACTGAGTGTTGTGGCCTGCACCAGCGGGCCGGCCATGCTCAACGCGCCGAATTGTGTCGCCGTCGCAAAGTCATTGTTGTTGCTGCCTGCGTCGTACGCGTCCAGCCCATGCACGTAGCCCACGCCTTCGTAGGTCACGAGGTCCAGGCGCCGGCTGACCACAATCATCGGACTTGTGAAGGGCTCGCACTGGATCTCGAGTTCATGCAAACCAGCCGACGACGGCGCGCCGAACAGTGTGCCGTCAGGCAGCAGAGTCAGCCCGGCAGGCAGCGCCGCAGAAGCAACACCCAGGCTCCAGAGCAGCGGGTAGGCACCGACGCTGCTGTTGGACTGCAGTTGCACACCGTAAGGCTGGTTGCGCATACCCCGGGGGAGTACAGCCGTCGTGATCTCGGGCGTGGCAACGATCCACAGGTCGAGCGAAGCCAACGCGACGGCCGGAGTCCCCGCAGAATCCTGCACCTGCACTTCAAAGCGGTGAAACACCTCCACCCCGGCGTTGTAGGTGCCGGTGATCTGGCCGCCCGCATCCAGCGTGAGCTGGGAAAGTCCCAGCGCGTATCCGCCGCTCGTGGCAGTCCCGCCGCTGGTGACGCTGAACTGATAGGGCGGGACTCCGCCACTGGCGGCAATGGCGGCTGTGTAGGGCTGTCCGATCAAGCCGGCGGGAATGCGTTGGGTGTCTATGGTCAGGACTGCCGGTTGAACTACCAGTTGAAACTGGCGCTCCGTCACTGCGGCGGGAGTGCTGTCGTCTCGCACACGGATCCGAAGCGCCAGGGTTTCCGGCGTTGTGGGCGTACCGGAAAGCGCACCCTGGGCCGAGAGGTTCATCCATGCCGGCGGCGTGAAGCCGGTGCCCCACTCGAATGTGAATGGCACTTGGCCACCATCGGCTTGCACCGAGAAGAGATAGCTTTGGCCGACTTGGGCATCCGGCAGCACGGTGGTCACGAACTCGAAGCCGGGCTTCCAGGTGGGTTTACCTGATTGGTCGTTCGAGTCGCAGCCGGCAACGAGTGCAAACGTGGCAAGAAAAGTGATAGTGATCGCGCGGTACATGGCTCTCTCCTGCAATGGATCCGCTTCTGTAGGGAGCATATACCAGCTATTCAGATATGCAAGTCCTTTTATGGTTGATTACCCACGATTTGGCGGGCACACGCAAGCTGATTGCGGGTCACATCAGGGAACGAGAAAACAGTGGCACCCCGGGCAGGAATCGGACCCCAAACCAGCCCAGCGGGCTGGTTTGGAAGCGAAGCAGCACGGCCAAAGCCCGCCCACAGGCGGGCGACGACGGGCGTAAGCGAAGCGTAACCGCGAGCGCTGCGCCGGGCGCGCCTCTCAGAAAACGCTGGCACCCCGGGCAGGAATCGGACCCCCCACCAGCCCGGCGGGCTGGTGGGGAAGCGAAGCAGCACGGCCAAAGCCCGCCCACAGGCGGGCGACGACGGGCGTAAGCGAAGCGTAACCGCGAGCGCTGCGCCGGGCGCGCCTCTCAGAAAACGGTGGCACCCCGGGCAGGAATCGGACCTGCGACCTGCGGTTTAGGAAACCGCTGCTCTATCCACTGAGCTACCGGGGCGTGGCTTCACTCTAACAACGCGCCCCTGCACGAAAAGGTTGCGGGCTACCGGCGCTCGGCGCTGCGGAACACATGCACCGCGCGAAACCGCGGTGTGCCATCGCCAAGCCGGTATTCCTGGTCAAGGCGCTGCTGCACCTTGCGGGTCACTGTTGCTGTGTTCGTACGCGCGTCGCCTTGCAGCACAGCCGTGACATCGCGCCTGACATCTTCTTTCAGACGGGCCTCAAACTCCTGCCAATTGGCACGGCGGGCGGCCTCGTCCGCCCCGGCAAACTGGAACTGGAGCTGCCAGTTCTCGTCACCCGCAGGCGTCACGAAGCTGACCGGCAGGTCATACGGGTTGGGCACGCTGCTTTCCTGCACCGGCGCGGGCGAGCTGCCGCCGGGCTGCTGAGCGCTGTTGTTGCCGCCAAACACCATGACCAACGCGATGATGCCCGCGATGATCAGCGCCAGCACGAGGCTGAGAATGGTCACCTTCACCCAGCTCAATGGCGCGCCGCCGCGGACTTCGCCCGTGCTGCCATTGACCAGCACGTTGTAGGCCTTGTCCTTGAACCGGTAACTCATGATGAACACGGGCAGCAGCACATGCTTGAAACTTTGGCCCCAGAAGTTCGTGTTCACGCTCAGAAAACGATGCGTGTCGCCGGGCACGTCACGCGCGCAGCGCGCGTGGCACTCGCCGCGGATGCCTGTCTCGGCGATGTTCCAGCACTCTTTCAGGTCCATGCTGTAGCGCTCGGCGCGAAAGCCCGCGAGGTACTTGCTGTCGTAGGGTACCAGTGCCTTGGTCGGGAACGGTTCAATCTGCTGCATCAGCTTCTGCAGGTCCGTGCCGTAGTACTGCCGCGACGCGCACACCAGCCAGTCATCAAAGAGGTCGCGGCGCTGGCCACTGGTCCACACCCAGCGCACCCTCCGCACCTGGCGCGTCTGGCGCCGACCCTGGCTGTCGGTGTAACTCTGCGTCACGTAGTAGTAGTAACCTGCCTGCGCCGTCCAGCTTGAGTGGCTTTGTGTGTCATAGGTCCAGAACGGCACGTACACGCCGTGCAAGTCGTCCACGTTGGCGCGCTGCTGCAGCGCGCCGGGCCTGACCAGCTTGACCCACAACCGGCCCCAGAAGCCTTCTCCGCCGTTGAGCCACTTGCGAAACTTCTCTACCGCGTCCGCACCCTTGAACTGAAACGGAAGCAGGCTTTCCGGCTGCAACACACCGGCGGGAAGCTCTTCTTCGACAATGCGCTTGCCGCCGCAATAGTCGCAGCGGGCGGTGTGTCCGCCGGTATCGACGATGATGTCGGCACCGCAGTCCTGGCATTTGACCTCGCGCTTGCCCTGCGTCTGCACGTGCTGCGCGTGGCCAAGATAGCGGGAAATTGCGTCGTTCAGGTCGTACTCAATGACCGCGGCGCCTTCGCGTACTTCAATCGCCTGCGTGTGGCCGCAGTAGCCGCAAACAAGCTCGCGGGCGCCGGGCTTGAATTCAAGGTCTGCCCCACAGCCGGTACACGGCAGCGTGGAGACGCTGGTCTTGTTGCCCTCAACGGGGCCGTCGTCGTTGTCGAATTCGCCCATGAGGCTTTCCTTTTAATAGCAACAGGCCCCCGGAGCGAGAGCCATGAATGACCTCCACCTCTGCTTTTCGTGAACACGCACAGCGGCCAATCCGTAGTATCATTAGCCGTCCCGGCGTGCGGCGCCGGCGCTATTGGGAGAAATGCCATGCGTCACCTGCTATGGATGCTGCTGCTTGCCGGTTCGCCCGTGTTTGCCGCCGAGGCTTACCCCGAGGCGCGCCTGTCAGTGGTGCAGGATGCCGGCGAAGACGGCGAAGAAACGGTCGAATCCTGGCTGGTCGACGCCAACATGGCTGCCGACACCGGCCGTTACGCAGCCGCCAAACTCGACTTCAAGAAGGCCATCAAGGAAGACCCTGCCCACCAGGCGGCTGCACGCGGATTGGCAGAAGTCTATGTGCAGACCGGCGACTATAAGCTGGCCCAAAAAGCTCTCGAGAGCTGCATCACCGCCGCCGAGAAGGCGGGCACTGCCATCGAGCCACGCACGCGCATTGCACTGGCGCGCATCCTGTTTACCCGCGGCGAGTACTCCGCCGTCGAAAAGATCGCCGACGCCTTGATCGCCGAATCATCTGCTGAGGCCACGGCCGCCACCCCGCGCAGCGAGGTCGTGCTGGCTGCCATCGACGGGGCCGTGCTGAAGGGCAACCTGCTGCGCACACAGGGTCTGTATGACGACGCCGTCAAGCTCTATGCGACCGTGCGCGACATGGTCATGGCGCACCGCGGCGGCTTGATGCGTATCGATACCAGCAAGAAGCGCCAGGCCGACATGGCCGACCTGTGGTGCAGCGCCGGCGAAGCCTATTACTGGCAGAACAAGCTGCATGAAGCCAACGATTGCTGGGGCAACGCGCTGCAAGCCGACGAGTACCACCTGCGCACGGCGGGCTGGATGGCACGCCTGTACCTTGAGCAGAACCACGACAGCAGCAGCCGTGTGAATTACTCCGAGCCCACGCTGCGGCACAACCCGAACGTGACCGAGCTGAAGCTGCGGCTTGCCGAGGCGCACTTCTTTCGCTGGCGCAGCGGCGAGGGCATGAAGCACCTTGAGGAAGGCCTGAAGGTTAACCCGGACCACCCCGAAGCCCTGTCCGTGCGGGCCCTGCGGTTCCTGTACACCGACCAGTATGAGGAAGCACGCAAAGACTATGAGCGCGCGTTGAAAGTGAACCCGCAGCACGTGGAAGCCCTGGGGGCCAAGGCCCTGCACGGAAAGACGCTTGGCTTGAAAGACGTGTTCGAGCAGGCGGAAGCCGCGATGCTGGCAATCAACCCCAAGCCCGCACGCTTTTACGAAATCGTCGCCGACGGCCTCAGCGATCGATTCCGGTACGTCGAAGCATTCCCAATGTACGACAAGGCGCTTGCGTGCAATGAAAAGCACTGGAGCGCTTACAAGGGCCGCGGCATGGCGGCCATGAACTTCGGCGACGACGTGCTGGGCAAGAAGTCGCTCAAGACAGCGTTCGACAACGACCCCCTGCGCAACAACCTGCAGACGTTGAACCTGCTCACGCTGCTCGAAAGCTACAAGAACTTTGAACGCTACGAGTCGCCCGACGGGCGCTGGCGCCTGCTGGTCCACAAGACCGAAGCGCCGGTGATGAAAGACCTGTACATCCAGCACCTCGACGCGTGCTGGGACAGCATGACCAGGAAATACGACTTCAAGCCGCGCACCCCCATCGTCGTCGAGGCATTCCACCGCCATGAAGACTTTGAGGTGCGCACGGTCGGCATCACCGGCTTGCCGGCGCTGGGCGCCTGCTTCGGGCAGTTGATCACGCTGGACTCGCCGGGGGCGCGGCCCGCGGGCAGTTACAACTGGGCCAGCACACTGCGCCATGAGATGGACCACGTGTTTCAGCTTCAGATCAGCAACGGGCAGATACCGCGCTGGCTGGCCGAAGGCAGCAGCGTGTACGAGGAAAAGATGACGCGCCCCGAGTGGGAGCGGCACATGGAAGACCAGTTGTTCATGCACTACCACATGGACGACATCCCCAGCGTCAAGAAGTTCAACGAGTGGTTCCGCGACGGCAGCAAGGTGCTGTTCGCGTACTACCTCGGCAACGTGATGCTTGAGTTCATCGACAAGAAACTCGGCGGGCTTGGCAGCGTGCGCAAGATGATCGAGATGTTCGGCGAAAAGAAAACGCCCGAAGAAGTCTTCCGTGCCTGCCTGAACATGGAACCCGAGGCCTTTGACCAGCAGTTCCGAAGCTATGTGCGTGATGAACGCATCGCCCACCTGCGCATGGTGCCCCGCATTTCCCAGGACCGCGTCACGCAGCTCTACTTCAAGTACGAAGACGGCAAGGCCGACGTGCGGGACATGGTCGAGCTTGCCCTGGGCTACGCCCAGCAGGGCTCGCGCGTTGACGCCGAGACCTTCATCGGCCTGGCAAGCCGCAAAGGCATCGCCGACGAACTCAGCCCCACGGGCGCGCGCTTCCACTACGTGAAAATGCTGCTGGCCCGCGGCGATGAGAAACTGAACGCCGCACAGCGCGCCGCCAAGTCACGCGAGCACCTCGAAACCGCGATTGCCCGCGGCCTGGAAGACTTCCAGAGCTTCCTGATCATGGCTCAGTTTGCCCAGCGCGAGCAGAACCAGTCGATGATGCTGCACTGGCTGAAAGAAGCCAACCGCGCCTTCCCGGAAAATCCGCAGCCCTACGCCGCCATGTACCAGTACTGGCAGCAGGCCGGCAACCGCGAAATGGCCGTCGAAGCCGCCGAGAACTGGATGAAGGTGGACGAGAACAACCTGCAACTCCGCATGTGGTTGATTGAGCAGGTCTATGATCCCGGCCGCAACTGGGTCAAGATGGCCGAGATGGCCGACCAGGCCGTGAACATCGCGCCGCTGATGGCGGGCACGCACCGCTACCGGGCGTTCGCACTTCGCAAGCTGAAGCGCTACGAAGAGGCTGTCCAGAGTTTTGAGTACGTGCGGCGCCTCGCCACCGGCAACACGCCCGAAGAAGCAGTGGCCGCCGAGGTGAACGCGCTGCTGGACATTGCTGCCACGTGGCTGCACGCCGAGAAGTTCGACAAGTGCCGGGAAGCGCTGGAAAAGGCAAAGCTGCTCGATCCCAAGAACGAACGCATCAAGACCATCCAGGAAGAACTGGAAGCCGGCGAAAAAGAGAAAGAAGAAGGCTTCTAGGTGGCAGCGTCCCCGGACCTGCGCGGGAAGCGTGTTTCCCACAGTCGGCTGAAGACGGCGATGTCGTGCTCCCAGGTTTCCACCGAAGCGCGCAGGACCAACGCGCCGTGTTCTGTGCTCAGGCGGTGCTCCGTGCGCACGCGGGCGTCCCAGCCATCGCGGCGCGTGACCACTTCTTGCGTGACCTCGACGACCGCGCTGCCGGGGTCGCCCGGCGTGACGCGCATTTCTTCGACGATGCTGTGGCCGATCTCAAGGTCGATCGGCTCAAGCCGGCTTAGCGCCGGGCCGCCGTCTTCGCGGGCATCGATCACGTTGCGATACACCAGCGTTTTGCCTTGACGCGTCAACTCGCGCCGGATCATCGGCGTCTCCAGGTCTTGGTACTGCACACCCTGCGCCTGCTCGGGAGGCTCAAACGGGACCAGCGTGGCGTCGGCGCGGTCCGGCGGCCTGACCGGCAATACCAGCGCGGCTTGGTGCACAGTCAGTGTGAACAACTCCTGTTCGGGCCACACGACGGGCCAATAACTTGTGCTGAGCGCGACGCGAAGAGTGTGCCCCGGCGCAAACCCATGGGCGCAGTCGTTCAGGCGCAGCGTGATGTCGTACGCGCGCCCCGGCACCAGCGGCGACGGCGCTTCATGACCGTCACGGTGCTGCAGGTTCAACACGCCATACGAAACGCGCAGGCTTCCCGGCGCGGCGACGTCGCACAGGCGCGCGATCAGCTGGCCAAACGGCTTGTCACACGACACGCGCAGACGCAGCACAGGCGCGCCCAGGATCTCCATGGGTTGAGACACAGGCGTGTCGTAGCACTCGCTTAGCGAGTCGTCGGCGGCCTGGTCGCCCGGCTGGTCGCCTTCAACGCCGAAACCGCACCATGCCCCCGCGGCTTGACCAACCTCAAGCTGGGTAGAAATCGTGCGGGTACCCGCCAGCGGCAACTCGCGCGGCAGGATGTGCGTGCTGGGCCATGCCTGTTCAGCAACCCAGCGCCCGGGGCGCGTGGCGGCATTCTCTGTGGGCGGCACGTACCCTTGCAACCAGGCGCGCAGTATGGGAGCCGGCGGGAGCTCGCGACCGAGCAGCCAGTGGTCAAACCAGGCCCTGGCCTCCTGCAAGAACCCGATGGCAGGCCCGGGCACGCCCTCGTGCGGGTAGACGTGCGCCCAAGGCCCGATCAGCCCCCGGCGCGGGCAGTTCAGGCCCGCCAGCATGCGCGGCACGGCATTGCTGTAGCCGTCGGCCCAGCCGCTGACCGCGTACACCGGGCACCGGATGCGGCTGTACTCTTCGCTGACGCTGGCGTGCTTCCAGTAGTCGTCGCGGGTGGGGTGACTGAGCCAGCGCTGCGCATAAAGCGGCAGACTGTCCAGCCGCTCGCGCCATATCCTGCGCCAGTCGGGGCCGACAATCTGCGGGTCGGGCGGTGTTGCGCTCAGCGTGAACAGCACGCTGCCCCACAGCATGTTCTCGGTCAGCAGGCAGCCACCCATGTAGTGCGCGTCGTCGGCATAGCGGTCGTCGCTTGCACAAACCGCGATCACGGCCTTGAGTGAAGGCGGTTGCAACGCGGCAATCTGCAGCGCGGCGAAGCCACCCCAGCTCTTGCCGATCATGCCGAGGTTCCCGTCGCACCATGGCTGGGCAGCCAGCCATGCCAGCGCGTCGGCGCCGTCCTGCTGTTCCTGAGGCGTGTATTCGTCCAGCAGCAGGCCGTCGCTTTCGCCGCTGCCGCGCAGGTCAATGCGGACCGCGGCATAGCCGTGCCCGGCAAAGTAGCGGTGCATGGGCTCGTCCCGGTGGCGGGTGCCCCAGCGCTTGCGGTACGGGATGTACTCGACGAGGGCGGGCACCGGTTGCTCGCTGTCGGGACGCCACATGCGCGCCGCCAGCCGCGTGCCATCGGGCAGCGGAATCCAGAAGTGCTCGACTTCTGTGAACTTGAACGGGAACTCTTCCACAACACGCATGGCCCCATGCTACGCTGCGCAGGCATGCCGAACAGCCTGCCCCGAGTTCTGCTGGTCATGCCCACGATGTGGGACAGGCGCCAGCTTGAGGCGTGCCGGCAGGACTGGCACGAGCGATTCGTGGTCGAGTTTGGCGTGCCTGGCGACGACGAGTGCCGCGCAGACTTTCCGGTCCTGGACTACATCGACCGCATGGCCCGCCGCACCGATATCGCCGGCGTCTTTTCTTCCAGTGACTACCCCGGCGCCACGATTTCTGCGGCCATTGCCACGCAGGCAGGCTTGCCGGGGCCTGACCCGCGCGCCGTGTTGTGCGCGTCGCACAAGATCGCGTCGCGCCAGGTGCAGCAGGCCGCCGTGCCACAGGCCACGGCGCGCTTCTGCACGGTTGACCCGGATAGCCCGGACACGCCGGAAATCGGCTTTCCGTGTTTCGTCAAGCCTGTCAAGGGCGCGTTCAGCATGTTCTCGAGGCGCATCAACACGCCGGCTGAGCTGCGGGCGCACCTGGATCGCCCAGAGGTTCGTGAGTTCAGGCAGGGCTTCATGCTGCCATTCAACACGCTGTGGCAGCGCTATGGCGGCAAGGGTGTAGACGGCAGCTACTTCATTGCCGAAGAGGTGCTGGCGGGCGCACAGGTCACCGTCGAGGGCTTTGTTGCCGACGATGAGCCGCAGATGATCGGCGTTGTGGACACAGAGTTCTACCCGGGCACGACCAGCTTTTCGCGCTTTGTGTACCCGTCTTCGCTGCCCGCCGAAGCACAGCGCCAGATGAATGACATCGCCAGGAAGTGCATTGCCGCCCTGGGGCTCAAACGCAGCTTCTTCAATATCGAGATGTCGTGGGATGGCAGGCGCGCGCACATCATTGAAGTCAACCCGCGCATCTGCGGGCAGTTTGCCGACCTGCACGGCAAGGTCGATGGAGTCAACACCATGGCGCTGGCGCTTGACCTGGTCACCGGCGCCGACGTGGCCTGGACGCCGGGCGGGGGCGACTTCAAATTCGCCGCAAGTGTGCCGCTGCGCGTGTTTGCGCCGACGCTGTTTGTGGAGGCCCCGGATGCAGACCGCCTTGCCGACCTGATGGCGCGCTTTCCCGCCACGCTGGCCTGGGCCGAAATCACGGCCGGCCAGATGGTGGACGACTTCGTGTTCGAAGACGGCGCGAGCTTCCGGTACAGCGTGTTCAACTTGGGCGCCAACTCCCGTGCCGAAATGAACGCCAGGCAGCGCGACATCACCACGGCATTGGGCTTTGCCCTGCGGGCCCTCTAGCCACTGCCGTGAACGGCGCCAAGCCACTACAATCGCGTCATGGACCCGGACGATCACAACGACTTCAAGCCGGTTGACGAGCACACGTTGCTCGAGATCGGGTCAGACAGTTCCGACACCGGAACCAAGCCCATCGACGAAACCAGCGTCAAGATGCGGCTAGGGCAGGTGCTGGTCACCAAAGAGCTGGGCCATGGCGGCATGGGGCGGGTGTACCGCGGTCGGCACATCGGGCTGGATGTAGCAGTGGCAGTCAAGACGATGGGCGCGCACATCAGCGCCGACCCCACCGCGCGCCAGCGCTTCTTGCGAGAGGCGCGCACGGCGGCGAAACTTGACCACCCGAACATTGTGCGCGTGCTGGATGTAAACGAGCAGGACAACGTCCCGTACATCGTGATGGAGTTCGTCGACGGCACCGACCTGTCCGCCCTGCTGAAACAGCATGGCGCGCTCGACAGCGTGGCTTGCCTGAAGGTAATCGCGCAGATCGCCGACGGGCTGGCTCATGCGCACGCGCAGGGCATCGTGCACCGCGACATCAAGCCGCATAACGTGTTCGTCGCGCGCGACGGCCGCGTGAAACTCGGCGACTTCGGCCTGGCCCGCGCCGTGGAAGCCACGACTGAGCTGACCATGCCCGGCGCCGCGATTGGCACCGCGCACTACATGAGCCCCGAACAAGCCAGCGGCAAAGACCTGGACCAGCGCAGCGACGTGTACTCGCTGGGAGTGACCGCCTGGCACCTGATCACGGGCGCCCCACCATACTCGGGCACGACGCCTGTCAGTGTCGCGGTCCAGCATGTGAACAACGACATTCCGTACGAGCGCGAAAAGTTCGGGCATATCCCGGACGCAGCCGTGTACCTGCTGATTGACATGACCTCGCGCGACCCCGCCCGCCGACCCAGTGCCCGCGAAGTCTGTGACCGGATATCGCAGATCCTGGCGCAGTCGGGCCACGGCACGACGCGCCTCACTTCGTTGGACGACCTGCTGAAGCACGGCAGTGTGTCACAGTACGTCCCGCTGCCGCCCACGCCGCCCCCGCCGGGACCGCAGTTTCAATTCAGCGCGCCGCCCTCGCCGGCACCCATGATGTCCCATCCGCCCATGCCAATGACGATGCATCACCCCAGCACAGCGACCAGCTCAAACGTGCTGCTGTGGGTCACGCTGGCGCTGATCGGCATCTTCGTGCTGACGGTCGGCGGTTGCATGATGTACATCGGCATCGCTACCTAAGCCGCAGCGTCGAGCTTCACGACCCGCTGGCGCACGATCACGTAGATGATCGTCAGCCCGACGACGGTGAACATGTTCACCAGGATCAGCGCCTTTACGCCGGCGCCCGCAAGCGCCGCAATGATCAGGATCGGCGTCATCACGCCCAACAACACGACGCTGTCCAGTATGACCGGGATGCGCAGGTGGTTGCGCGCGACCAGCGACTGGCTGATCACGACGTTGATCGGCGTGAACACAAAGGCCACCGCCATCAACTCCATATAGTTCTCGGCCCAGTACACGAGTTGCGGCTGCGGGTTGAACCAGCGGGCGATTTCCGGGGCAAACACAAACACCGGCAGCGTCAGCAGAATACCGGTCAACGTGGCAAACACGATCGTCAGGCGCTCTTCGTGGGCGGCGCGTTCCGGTTTTGCGGCACCAAGGCTCGACGCCACCAGCGTTTGTGCCGCGGCCCCCCACCCGAAACTGAGCAGGATCAGCAGCAGTTCAACCTTCAGGCCGACGAACACCCCGCCAACCACGTTGGGGTCGCCGCGGCCGGCTTCCTGCATCGTGCGGATCATGACACCACCCGCCAGCCCGCGCGCGGCAATCTGGCCGTTGTTCCACAAACCGATGCGCATCAGTTCAAGCACCGCGCGACCCTGCGGAATCAGCCAATGCAGCTTGCCGCGCATGTGCCCGCGCAACAGGCCGTAGGCCAGCAGCATGCCGCCCGCAATCGCGCGGGCCAGCACGGTAGACCATGCGCTGCCGATCACGCCCATGCGGGGCAGGTTCAGCCCCTCACACCATGTGCGCAGAAACCCCGGGAAGAAGCCAGGGAACGGTCCCGCACCATAGATCAGAAACATGCCGAACAGCGCGTTCAGCACATTGCTGAGCATGAAGAACACCAGAAACACGTTCGTGCGACCCAGCGAGCGCTCAAGTGTCGTCAGGTACAGGAACATGCCGGCTGTGAAGCCGCCGGCCAGCATGATCTCAAGGTACTCGGTGCACTGTTCAAGCTGCCAGCCCTCGCGCGCACCCATGGCGGTGGCGATCTCTTCGGACCAGATCCAGCCGGGCACGCCCATGATCGCCGACAACGCCAGCACAAAGCCGCTTGCGCGCAGCGCAATGCGGCGCAGGTTCTCCTGGTTGCCTTCGCCCAATGCGCGCGAAAGAAGCACCCCCGCGCCCGCGATCGGGCCATTGAACAAGATGGTCTGGAACGTCGTGATCGGGTCGCACAGGCCGGTGACGCTGATCGCCTGGGCGCCCTCTTCTCCGCCCAGCTGGCCGACCAGCAGCGTATCAACAAGGTTGAACAGCGCATGGCACGCCAACCCCAGCACCAACGGCAGGCCGAAAAACAGCACGTGTCGGGCCAACCGCGAGTTGACGTTGAACAGGCTCACCGGTACTCCACGACCCCAATCTGCGACGCGCACAGCCAGTCAGCATCGTGCCTTGTCGCGGCTCCAAGTGGTTGTCAATCCGGCGAGATTTCAACCAGCCGCTCGGCAGGGTTCAAGGCATCCGGCCCCGTGAAGCACACAAAGGTTCGAACAAGCCTCGGCGGTTTGCCCCGGGCTGTGAGCATCTCCACAAGACTGTGCGCGTAGGCCCGCAGCTGCTGGCCGTGCTCGGATTCCGCGTGGGCCTGCAAATCGCCCTGCACTCGGTCGGTCTTGTAGTCAATGATTTCATATGTGTCGCCCGCGAGTTCCCGCAGCAGGTCAAAGCGCCGAGCACCCTGGGGCGTCAGCAGGCTGAACTCGGGGCGTTCCATCAGTGCAGCCGGTCGGGTTGCCAGCGCCTGGCGCGCGCGCTGAACGTGCGCCGCAAGCTCGCTTCCGCCGGCCTCAAGTATTCCGGCCTCGGCCCCGGCAGCGCGCATGTGCAGTTCCATGGCCGCATGGACCAGAGTTCCGAACTCAATAGCGTCCGGCTTGATCCATGCCGCAGGCGCGGCAACGGGTGCCACGCATAACGAGGCGTCGATCGCTTCAGGCAAGTCAAGGCTGCCAGTCTTGAGTGCGGCGCGCGCTCTCAAAATCAACGGCGCGTGCGACTTGGGGGCAGCGCGATCGAGGGGCCCGCGCCATTGCAGGTCCAGTGCCGGCTCGGCGCTGGTGTCGCCCCACTGGCTGATGCCCAGCGACTGCGACAGCAACCCGGCCCAGCCGCCGCTCTTGAGCTCCGCGCCCACGGTCCCGACCAGGATCAGCCGCGACTTTGCGCGGGTCCAGGCAACGTACAGAATGCGCCGCTCTTCAGCCTCGGCGCGCGCAGCGTGATCGTTGGCGGCCAGGCGCGCATACAGGTCGCACTGCGAATCGCCGAGCGACTCTTCGGCGGTGGAGCGCAGCCACAGCCCCAGCGGCTGTTCCGGCGCAACCGGCCAGCAACGAACGACGCCGCCGCCACCTCCACCCGGGCTCGCCGCCAGGTCGGGCACGATCACGACCGGAAACTCCAGCCCCTTGGCCTTGTGCACCGTAAGCAACCGCACGCCATCGGCCCCGCTTTCCGGCGTGCCCTGCGACTCGCGATCGCCGGCATCCAGGCGATTCAGCAGCTCGCGCACCAGCAGCGCCAGCGCCGGAAACTCCTGCTGTGTCTCGCGCACGACATCGACCACACGGTCGACATTGCCCAGCCGCTGCTCCGCATCAAAACCGCAGCCCACCGCGAGGGCATAGCCGCACTGCGCCAGCGCCTCGGTCAGCAGCAGCGCCGGGGCGTCGCGGCCGGCGCGTTCGCGCAGCATCTCAAATCGCGCAAGGAACGTTGTCGCCTCGGGTGGTGCCGATGCCGCGTCGGCCTGAAGCCGCGCCAGGATCGAGCTGTGCCGGTCATGCCGCAGCGCCAGCTCGGTCAGGTAGCGGTCTGACAGGCCCCCCAGCGGCGAGCGCAGCAGGCCGAGCATCGCGATGTCGTCGCCGGGGTTGGCCAGCGCGCGAAGCAGGTTCAGGCAATCCTGGCCCTCTTGCGTGCTGAACAGGCCGGCTTCGCCCAGCACCAGTAGCGGCAAGTCGTGGCGCGCAAAGGCGCCCCGGTACTCCCAGTTGCGCGTGCCACGCCGCACCAGAATCGCGATGTCACGCAGCGGCACTCCTTCATCGCGCAGAGACTTCACGCGCTGGGCAATGAACTCAGCCTCGTCGTCTTTGCGCACGCGGACGGCGTCTTCGTCAGGCTTTCCCGAAGTGGGCTTGGGAAGCCAGTGCAACTCGACCGGCTTGAGAATCGGCGCCGCGTTCGAGCCGGCCACCATGTCCTGCGGCTGGGCATCGTGCGGCTGCGGGTCGGGCACGGAAAACACCTTCCTGAACACGCGGTTGCCCAGCTCAAGCACTGGCGCCACCGTGCGGTAGTTGTGCGCAAGCCGAATCACGCCGCCCCGCTGTTCTTTGGTGTCATCGCAGACCAGCCCCCAGGGCGGGTCCAGCGGCAACTTGCCGGCACCGCTTTGCTTGTTGCGCTTGGGGATTTCGGTCAGTGCGCGGTTGAAAATGCTGACGTCGCTGCCGCGAAAGCCGTACACCGATTGCTTTGCATCGCCGACGGCAAAGAAGCGGCCGGGCGTGTCGTCGGCCTGCCGCAACAGCGCAAACAGCTCGGCCTGCGTGGGGTTGGTGTCCTGGAACTCGTCCACGAGCAGATAGCGCATGCGCCGCGCGAGTTCACTCCGCGTTTCGGCACTCTCTTTCAGCAGTGCCAGGGTGCGCAGTTCAAGGTCAAGAAAGTCCAGGCCCCCGGCGCACGCCTCGACGTATTCGCGGGCTACCCGCTGGAACACTTCCCAAAGGTCGCACAGCACCGTGCCCACGCGACGCTCGAATGCTTCGTCAACCTGTAACGGCACGCGCGACACCGCTTCTGCAAACGCATTCGCGAGTTCCTGCACAGCCGCGCGCCCTTGCTCCAGCGCGTCGGGGTCGTGCTTCCACTTTGAGGCGGCACCCTTGGAGGCAAAACTGCGCGGGCTGCCGTTTGCGGTCAGCAGCAGCGAACGCAGCGCCTCGGCATCGGCCTGCTTCAATTCAAGCATCAGTTCAGAAAGCTTGTCTCCGGGCGCGGACTTTGCGGCTTTGAAGTCGAGCTGCGAGATCGCTTCACGCACGGGGGCCAATGCTGCCGCCAGCAATTCGGCGTGCTCCCGCACACGGCGCGCGATCTCGGCGTTGGGCTCTGCCCAGCGCTGTGCCGCGAGCTGCAAAGCCGGGCCGCCGATGTTGCGCTCGCGCAGCAACGACTCCGCGGCGTCTCGCAGATCCCGCAACGGCATGGCGGCACCGAGGCGGCTCAGCGCGCTTGCCAGTGCCGGGTCTTCGTCAAGGTTGCCGCGCAGCAGCACGTTGCGAATTGCCGCATCCCGCGCCGACGCCTGTCGACGCTCGTCCAGGATTGCCGCATTCGGCTCCAGCCCGGCTTCCCACGCGTACTCACGCAACAGGCGATAGCAGAAGCTGTGCACGGTGCTGATGCGGTTGCGGCTGAACTCGGATTGGGCCTGCTTCAGCCGCGGCAGCAAGAGCTTGTCCTGCGCCAGTTCAAGTTCGTGGATGCGGCCCAGCAGCAGCGACTGCACGCGCTCGCGCATTTCCGCCGCCGCCTTTTCTGTAAACGTGAACGCAACAATCTCGTCGATGCGGGCGTGCCCGAGTTCAAGCAGCGCCAGCACGCGCAGGCCCAGCACCTGCGTCTTTCCGGCGCCGGCGCCGGCGCTGACCACCATGTCGCGCCGCAGGTCAAGGGCGGCGCACTGGCCGGGATTGAGCGAGGATGTCGCGGCGGGTGCTTTCATTCCACCAGCTCCGTGTCGGGCAGGTAGGCCCCGGGTGTGCCGTCCTGCCGCTGCTGGCGTTCCTCGATCACGTCATCGCGTCGCGCGCACGAGCCCGCGTAATCGCAATAGCCGCAGGGCGCACCGGGCGGCGCAAAGGGCAGCTGGACGAACACGCCGGTCGACAACGCGTCCATCAGTCGGGCCAGGCGCCGCGGCAGTACCTCGTCGACCAGCTTTCCAACCTCAAACGCCGGCTTCCTGTTCAGCAACGTGACGTCTTTGCGCTCGACCTTTTTCTGCGCGGGCACCAGCAGGTAGCTCATGCCGCGGGGCTTGCTGCCTGTCAGTTTCGTAATGGCGGCCAGGTAGGTCGCAAGCTGAAACGCCTTGCCGTCCCGCACTTCGGCGGTGGTCTTGGCGCCGCCCGTCTTGTAGTCCACGATTTCAAGCCCACCCGGGCCTTCGTCAACGCGGTCCACACTTCCCATCAGCCGGATCATGCCCGTCTCAAGCGGCAGATCGATCGGCTGCGGCACCGCGTCGGGGGAGTCCTGCGTGGGCGGATTGTCTTTGCCGAAGTCGAACTCCACAAAGCGCACGCCAATGCCCTGCTGCGCCCGGACGATCTCCTCATCAATGAAACGCGCAAGCAAGCCGCGCCCCAAGCCGGCCAAAGGCTCGCCGGGCAGCCCTGCACGCACCTGCCGCTTGACGCCTTCCCAGAATGGCCCCTGCGTTTTCTCGATCACGCACGCCTGCTCAAAGGCCTCGCCGACCAGGCGATAGCCAACCAGGCGGGCGGCGTTCTCGTCGGCAGCAACATCCAGCAAGTGCACGGGTTTGCGTTTGACAGGGTCAGGCAGCACGTCGGGCTGCCCCGCCTCGCGCCGCAGCAACAGTGCGTAGCGCTCAAACGTCGTGTGCAGCAGCGTGCCGATCGCGTGGGGTGGCGTGTCCAGTGTCGGCTCGTCAGCGGGCTTTGCACGCATGACGTAGCGCGCCCAAAAACGCTGCGGGCACTCCACATACATATCCATCTGGCTTGGCGAAAAACTGTGCCGCAATTTGCCGGCGGTGGCGCTGAAGCGCTGCTGCAAACCGGGCAGCGCGGTCACTGCGCCATCGTACTCGGTCGGCGCGGCCAACATGTCAGAGCGCGAAAGTTCGATGACGCGGCCGTGCAGGCCGGTCTTCAGCGCATCGTCCAGCGCCAGTGCGTGGCCCTGTCCGGGGCCTGATTCGGCCCGCGTGAGTTGACGCGCGGCTTGCCGCGCGAGCTCATGGTCAGACGTCGGCAGCTCCGGCCCAAGCGCGACGGGCAGTTTTTCAAGGCCCAGGCAACGCTTCAAGCGTGCCAGCGGCGTCGCCGGCACAAACGGCGTGTCTCCCTGGGCCTGCGGCAGTGACAGCACCAGCCGCTTTGAAGCGGCAATCAATGCGTGCGCAAACAGGTAGTCCGCCTGCCGCGCGGTATCGATCGGTGCGCACAGTTCTGCAGCCATGGCCGCGCCGGCTGCCTGTGCCATGAGCTCCTGCCGGGCTGCGGGCAGAAACATCGAGTCTTCGTCTGACAGCGGCAAGTCGGTGTCAGTAAGGCCCAGCACAATGACCTGTTCGAAGCGCGCGCCGCGCAACTCGCGCAGGCCCAGCACACGCACCCTTTCGCCGCGGGCCTGCGGCGGACGCACGCTGCGCGCCACCGCTTGCTCGCCCAGCGCGCGCAGAAAATCAGACACGCGCAGCGAGGGGTTACCAATGCGTGTGAACTCGGCTTGCATCTCGGACAGCAGCCGCCCGAATTCGTGCAGCGCAAGCGCACGGGTTGCCGCATGCACGGTGCCCCCGGAAGCATCACCCTGCGCAATGGCAGCCGCGCCCGACTTGCGCAATAACTCGGCAACGGCCGCGGCAAGGTCAGCGGCACGTCCGCTGCCGCGAGTGAACGGTGCCAGCAGTACAAGCAGCGACTGAAGCCAGTTCAACGCGTCCGCATCGCAGTGCGGCTTCAGTTTATCCAGCCAGTCGCGCTGCGCGTTGCGCCCGCCGACAACCCAGCCCTCGAGAGTGGCGGCCTGTATCTTGTCGAGACTCTCGCGCGGCGCCGACTGCCCGAACGCCAGGTAAGGCGAGGCAAGCGCGTCCATCAGCGCGGTGCGGTCAAGGCCGTCATGGGAAGCACGCAGCAGGTCAAGGATCGCGGCGACGGGCGTGGCCTGGTCGAGCGTTGCTTCAAATGGCGCGTCGTAGGGTATGCCGGCTGCCGCAAATGTTTCCGCGATCAGGTCTGCATAGGCGCCGGTGGAGGGCATTGCAACGCACAGCGCAGATGCCGCCGCACCGGCGTTCATTGCCCGACGTACGAAGCGGGCGGCTTCGCGCACTTCGGCCGCGCGCGTGGCGGGGCTGATCACGTCGACGCCCACCGTTGCCGCGTCTGCGTGCCAGGCATCCAGCACGGCGGCACCCGGCAAAGATGGCAGAGCAGGCGTGGCGGCGACCTTGCCGCCCGCGTCAAGCACCAGGGCCTGCTGCACGTCATGCGCTTGCTCAAGAAATGGCAGCTCGTCGCGGCTGCCGCGCAACAGAAACAGGCTGCGCCCGGCACGGCTGGCCAGCGCATCGATGAACGCGGCGCGCGCGGGGCTGACACGGTCAAGGTCGTCCACCAGCACTAGTGCGGGCGCGAAGTTCCAGCCCGGCATGCGCTGCGCGGCTTCCCACAGCGCGTCTTCGGGGTCTGCGCAGCCGGTTGCCGCGAGGCGCTTGCGGTAAAGTTCGATTACTCCCAGCAGCACCGGCATACGCTCGCCCAGCGGCGCGGTCAGCGTCGCAAGTTGCCCGGGCGTGCGCTGCGCCGGCGGCAGGGCCTGGGCAATGCGTTTCCAGGCGACCAGCAGCTCGTTCACGAGCGCGCGGCCCGGGCGGCGCCGGTCGTTGCGCTGCGCCAGTGTTTCGGACAACCCAGCAAAGAAGTCGAAGTCACGCTCGACCTGCGTGCGCACCCGCAGCCGCGGCTCAAACTCGGCCAGCAACTGCCGGGCAAGGCGCTCGGGCGAACCCGCGGGGTAATGCACGCCATACCCGCCATCGAACACGCGGCCGCGAAGCTGTGAGGCGCGCCGGTCAGGCGTTGCCAGGTGCAGCACCGCCAGATGGTCCAGCGCATCGGCAGACGCAAGGGCGTCACGCACCTGGGCTATGAGCCAGTCGCTGTCGTCGCTGCCCAAGGGTATGCGGTAGAGCTCACGTCCCATGCCGCGAGTCTAGCGAGGATTGCGACAAAGCCGCGGATGTGGAGGGGTGTCGGAAACCGCCGGTGAAAACAAACGGGGGAGGCAACGCA
>JADZFR010000049.1 GCA_020849795.1 Planctomycetota bacterium
GGGCACAGACACAGACCACGAAAGGGCAAGCCATGAAACCCATTGACTACCTAGCGCAGACCATTGCAAGCGAAGCCGCACAGCTCACACTGTCAACCGTGCTCGCACGCTTGCGCGCAGCTTACATCGCAGCCCGCGACACTTACGGGCGTGAAAGCTCGCAAGCCCTTGCATTGTCTCGCAAAATTGACGCCATAACGCGGGCCGTTGTTATTGCGGCCGAAACTATGGAGTAGAGCCCGTTGCAGCGGGCACAGACACAGACCACGAAAGGGTATGCCATGGATGCGCTTGGATGGCTTGATTGTACTGGTGATGTTTGCACGGGCGACGTTGTAACGTTCCGTGAAAGTGTCTGGGGCGGCACGCTGCGCAAGCCCGTCAAGCTGGGCGAACGTGTCATCACGGCTTACGTCGCCCGCGATTCTTACGGCCGCGCAAAGCAACAACACACTTTCACGTTGCACGTTATCCACGTTTCGGGCGATTGTTGCGCCGACGTGCCAGCCGTAACGACGCGTAAGGGCCGCAACATGTACCGTTTCGGCACAGCCCGCCTTGCCTGGGCGCGCGAAGCCGCGCGGGGCGACGCCCTGGGCGAAAAGCATGCACGGGGCAATGCCGCCCGTGCGCAACGCGACGCGCGACGCGCGACGCAAGGGGCGTTCTAATGAGCTTCACTGTGCATACGCGTCATCGCCCCGCCCAGCTTGCCGACGTTGTCGGCTTTCGGGCCCAGCTTTCCGTACTTCAACGTGCCATAAATAGCCCAGGCTTTTCGGGCGGGGCGTTACTCATTACCGGGCCCAGCGGCACGGGCAAATCATCCATCGCCGAAAGCGTGGTGCACGCCCTTGTTAAGCACGCAAGCCGACGCCATGTAATGCACGGCGACAAGTGCACGGAATTGACAGTGCAAAAGCTCGCAGACCAGCTAAAGCCCTTGCCCTTGTTTTCTGGGGAAGCCCAGCCATGGGCGGGCGTGGTGATTGACGAAGCCCACAATATGACGCCCGCGGCTTTAGGGGCGTGGTTGAACGCCCTTGAACACAGCCCCGCGAACGTGGTGTATGTTTTCACTTCAACCGAAAGCCCGCCCTTCAAGGGCTTGCAGAATGAAATAGACGCCATGATAAGCCGCTGCCTACATATAGAGCTGTGCGTCGATAGTGAAACGCAAGCGGCTTTCGTCGCGCACGTGCGCAAGGTTAGCGAGCTTGAAGGGCTGGGCACGCCCGACGTTGACGCCACGTTTCAGTATCTGCAACGGGCAAAATGGAATCTACGAAAAGCTCTAAATGATTTACCGACGGGCAAGCTGGCCCGCATGGCGGGCCCGACAAAATCACTACTTGCAAACGCACTACTTGACGGAAGGGCGGCCGTATGAACATTGAAAGCCCCGCACAGCTTGAAACCGACGCCCAGGGCGACGCCCCAGCCCCAGGCATTGAAACCGACGCCCAGGGCGACGCCCATAGCTCGCTTGACGCCATTTTGCGGCCGTCAACGTTGGACGATTTTGTCGGGCAATATGAACTAGTGAAACGCTTACGCTTGTGGCTGCGTGCAGCAATTGCACGAAGTGAGCCCCTTGACCACGTTCTTTTCAGCGGGCCCCCGGGGCTGGGCAAAACCACGCTTGCGGGCTTGATTGCGAAACATACCGGCGGCCGTTGCATCATGGCAAGCGGGCCCGCCATTGATCGGCCGGCCGATATGGTAGGCACGCTTGCGGGGCTGGGGCGGGGCGACGTTCTATTCATTGACGAAGTGCATCGCTTGCCCAGGGCTTGCCAAGAATATCTGTATACAGCCATGGAACAATTCCGCATTGACGTAACCACAGAACGGGGCGGCACAACGTCGATTCCCATTGAACACTTCACGCTTGCCGGGGCGACTACCCATGAAGGGCTGTTAACTGGGCCCTTTATCGCCCGCTTTGGAATCCGCGAAAGGTTAGAGCCTTACGATTTAGAAGCCCTTACATTGATTGCCCAGGCAAGCGGGCACAAGCTGGGGCTTTCATTAGAGCCCAGCCCAGCCCGTACACTTGCCCGACGTTGCCGCGGCACGCCCCGCACGGTCAATAATGTTCTAAAACGCTTGCGCGATATGGTGCAAGTAAACGGGCTGGAAAGCGTGACGCCCGACGTTGTGGAAGCCGCTGCAAGTGTGCTGGGGTATGATGCAAACGGCTTAGATTCCATGGATAGAAGGATTCTAGAAGCCCTTGCCCAGCACAACGGCCGCGCCGTCGGGCTTACAGCCCTAGGGCAAATCGTCAATGAAGTGGAACGCACAATAGAGGAAAAGCATGAGCCCTTTTTAGTTCAAATGGGGCTTGTGCTTAGAACGCCGAAAGGGCGAGTAATTACAGAGCTGGGGCGGCACGCCATGCAAGGCGGGCTGATATGATAGCGCTTTCAAATGTTCTTTTCGGGCTTGCGGCCGTTGCTTTTGTTGCTGCTGTTTGGCGGATTAGCGGCCGTGAACGTGCGGCACAGCTTGCAGCACGGGCAAACAAGCGCAAGCCCAGGGCGACGCCAAAGCCCCAGCCCGCCCCAGCCCCGACGCCCTTTCAAGAGCTGGGCGGAAAGCTGATAGAATTGCACGGGCCCGCGGCTTTGCGGCTTTGTGAGCTTGCGAATTGTGACGCGTTGAAGCTCGCTCAAATGCACGTTGACGGGCTGTTAGAAATAAAGCGGGCTGGGCCCGCCATTGCACAGCCCAGGGCTTTCGGGCACGCCCCAGCCCGCCCGCCTTACATGCCGACGCCCAGGGCGACGCCCCAGCCCGCCCCGATCATGCCAGCCCAGCCCTTGCCCTTTGCTGGGCCCTTGCCGACGCCCAGGGCGATGCCCCAGCCCGCCCCGATCATGCCAGCCCCAGCCCCAGCCCCAGCCCCAGCCCCGACGCCCCAGCCCGCCCGCAATCCATTGCAAAGCGAGCTGGAAACGGTTTTGCGCGGGCTGGGCTTGAAAGCGGGCGACGCCAAAGCACGGGCAAACAAAGCCGCCCAGGCATTGCCGACGGCCGCATTGCGGGCCCTGATAGCAAAAGCCATGGCCAACGATTGAAAGGGCAACAAATGCCGACGTTCTACGTTGACGTATCACTTACGATTGAAGCCGACGCGGGCGCGCGCATTGTGGCCATTATGCCCGCGGGCGTGGCATACCGCAGCGACACCACGCGCGCCGAGTTTCGCGAGTGGCTCGCCGGTATCGGGGCGACGATCAGCCCCAACCCGCCCCATGCTTTCCGCGGGGCGTTCAGGTCCACCGACGTTGACACCGTTACGCTATTCGTCACCAAGTAAGCCCAAGCCCGACGGGCCCAAGCATGGGCCCCAAGGGCTTGACCTTCCTTGCAGCAACAACACGAAAGAGCAGACCATGACGCAGCTTGAGCAGGCAATCAACGCGGCCAAAGAAGCCGGCTACACCGTCGAAACGTCAGAACACCGGGGCGCACCCGGCGGCTACCATATCCAGCGGGCCAGCATCACGCGGGCCGGGGTATCCGTGCGCGTGGTGCGCGCGCTCACGTTCGACCGTTTGGCCGTGAAGATCCGCGACGCCGTCGAATCTTTCGACGGGCACCCGGGGATAGCGACGCGCAGCGTTGACGTGGAGGACGCCAAAGCCGATGGCTTCCACGGGCCCGACGCCTACCCGTACGCCCTGGGCATGTGCCGCGCCGCACTGAAAGCGGCTGTCACAGCCGCAGATAGCACATGGAAGCGTCAGCATGCCATCGCCCAGCACGCGAAAGCTCTGGCCGAAGCCGTCGACACCCTGCTTACGTACCTGGGCGATTGGGACGACCCCGACGCAGAGGCATGCCAGCAGGCCCGCGCCGCACTGGAAGCATACCGCACAGCGTAAACCCGCCGGCATTGCAGCGGGCCCAACCAACGAAAGGGCAGACCATGACACCCAAACCGAAACGCTTGCACTTGTCATTCGTAACCCCCGACGGCAGCGGCATGCGCACCGTCGGGCCCGCCGCGCAAATGCGGGCCCAGGCCGCCGAGCTGTTGCGCCACGTGCGACGCGTCGGCCGCATTGTCCGCATGCTGAACGCCGCTGGCCGTTGCTGGCACCTGTACACGCCCAGCGGCAAAGCGGGCAGCATGGCCGAAACGGTGACGCTGTACTTGACCCGCCGCTGATTCCCGCTTGACACGGTATGACCGCGGTGTATGGTATGACCGCGCATTGCAGAGCGCACACGAAAGGGCACACAATGGCAACCGAGCTTCCTGTCACCGCTTCGCACACCGTAACCCGGGCCGACGTCATGCTTATGGCCGGCTTCGTCGCCCTGTCCATGGCGCGCGATGGCGGCAACATCACCGAGGGCGAAGCGTGGTTAGCCAGCGTCGCCGACGAGCCCGAAAAGTGGGTGCGCGAGGCTTCCGCCTTCCAGGTTCTGACATGCGACGGCACAACGCCCGGCAGCGCCTACACGTTTGAAGCCGCAGGGCGGGCCATTCACGAGGCCATGGCGCCAGCGAGCAAAACATGAAAACAGCCGTGCAGGTTCTGGTTTTTCTGGCCGCCCTTGTTGGCGTCGCACTGGGCGCGTTTGCCCTGGGCCAGCAGCAGGCAACCGCCCGACTGGAAGCCGAGGCTGAACGCGAAAGCGAATACCGCCGCGGCTACCTTGACGGGCAGAAAAAAATTTACGACGAGTGGGACAACCGCAAATGAAAAAGCACGCCGCGCACATCGGCAAAACCCGCCAGGCCCGCAAGGCGATGCGCGCCGCGCGCGGCCGCTTGCGCACCGCGCTGGCCCAGCTTTGCAAGGGCGTGACCGCCGATTATATCCGCGAGCTGTACCACGCCCGGGGCTGGCTCGCAGCCGATATCGCCGAGGCGCTGGGGCTTTCCTATTCACACGTGCGCAATGTTTGCGCGCAACGGGGCGTGCAACCCCGCAACCAGGCCCGCCGCATGGCTCGGGGCCGCAACCGAAAGGGTTAGTCATGGCAAAACGCAGCGTAGCGCCCGAAAAGGGCACGATCACCCGCAAGCAGAAGATTACCCGCGTCGCCGTCAGCGACTTCATGCGGCTCGAAGCCCTTGAGTTCAGCCCCAAGGGGCACACGATCCGCCTTTGCGGAAACAACGACCAGGGCAAAAGCAGCCTGCTGACGTTCATTCGTGCCGTGCTGGGCGGTAAATACGAGTTCCCGGCCATGCCCGTACGAAAAGGCGCCGAAGCCGCATCGGGCAGCATCGACACCGACGATTTGCGCATTGATTGGCGCCTTGCCGACGGCGCGAAAGAACACACTTTTACAATCACCGACAAGGCCAAGGGCAAGAAGATTGCAGGCGCACCGCAAAGCCTGCTGCGCAAGCTTTTCGGCACCTTCGCCCTTGACCCCTTGAGCTTTCTGCGCAAAGAGCCCCGCGACCAGGTTCAGTACCTGGGCAACGTCATGCGCGACGCCGACGGCAACGCTATCGACCTTGCCGAGTACCAGAAGGCCCACGACGCGCTATATGAGGCCCGCAGCGAGCGCAACCGCGAACGCAAGGCCGCGCAGGCGGTGCTTGAACAGCACCCGCCCGTGCCCGACGCCCCGGCCCGGCCCGTTGACCTGCTTGAGCTGTCAGCAGCCATTGAAGCCGCGCAGGCCAGCAACGCCGACCGTGCCCGGGTACTCGAAGCCGTCGAACGCGCGGCCGCGGCCGTCAACCGGCAGACGGGCGTGGTCGCCGACCTTGAAGCCCGCTTGAAGACGGCGCGGGCTGACCATGAACGCATGCGCCTTGAGCTTGAACGCGCCAGCGAAGCCGCCCAGCTTGCCGGCGAGCCCGCCGACGTTGAGCCCTTGCGCAAGCGTCGCGACGATGCCGCGCAGATCAACGCAGCCTACGCCGCCCAGCAGCGCCACAACGAAGCACAAGCCAAGTGGGAAGTAGCCGACCAGGCGCACCGCGCCGCCGACAAGGCGCTTGACGATCACGTTGACGCGCACCGCAAGCGGCTGCAGGCCGCAAACATGCCCGTCGAAGGGCTGGAATGGCGCAGCGACATGCTTTGGTACCAGGGTGTGCCGCTAAGCCAGAACAGCACCCGGAACAAGCTTTTCGTGACATGGCACCTGGCGCTGGCCGAACACCCGGACATGCCGATTGTGATTTTCGACGACGCCAACGTGCTTGACGACGACGCCCAGCGGCTGATTGCCGCGCTGTCTGAAAAGCACGACGCGCAGACATGGCTGGTCTTCGTGGGCGAGAACATCGAAGGCGCCCAGCTCACAATCCGCGACGGAAAGGCGGTCAAGTAGCATGAGTTACATCGAAGAACTTGAAGGCTTGCGGCAGCTAAGCCTTGAAATGCTGGCCGCCATGCCCGACCCGCACTGTCTTGACAGCACCGACTGCCCGCAAGTGTGGCGCGACATGCTCGACCCGTGGGCCCGTGACGCAAGCCCGACGTTCGACGATTGCGCCGAAGCGCTGTTGCGCAACGACCTGAAAGGCTTTTTTGACCGGGCCGACGGCAACACGCTGAAATACGCGTACGCCATTTTCAAGTACTGCTACAACAAGCTGCCCAGCCCGTGCTGGGGCAGCCCGGAGAAGGTCAACGCCTGGGCCGAAAGGCACAGCAAGTAAATCGTGTGGGCCGGCGGCGGGCTTTGTCCCAGCGGGGTGTTCCCGCAACCCGCCGTCGGTTCTTTCGCCGTCAGGGGCAGCCATGCAGACAGCAAGCGCACCGTCATACTCGACCACCCAGCACTTCGCGGGCGACAACGCCAGGCAGCGCGCAGAGGCATGGCTTGAGCGCATGCGCACCGACCACCCGACCGTATGGGCGGGCGACCAGGTTTGCCGGCACGTGTACGACACGCTGGCCAGCCTGTGGCACAGCACCGAGGGCGAAGTCTGGGCAGCAACCATCACCTACAGGGGCAAGCCGTGACCGAAACCTACATACCATTCATGCGCAAGTGTGAGTGCACCGCCAGCAACCTGACGGTGCGCAAGGGCGAGTTTACAGGCAAGTGGCGGGCGACGTGCCCACACGCCTACGTCGGCAAGGCCCAGGACACCGCCGACGACGCCCGCCATTGGTGGGCGCTGACAGCAAAGTAGGGCCCAGCCGGCAGGTTATGTAAAGTGCACAATTCAGGGGATGCGACCATGATACACGGCCAGATGCAGATGATGCCGCCAGCGCCAGGCCACTGCCGCGCGTGCTTTGTGAAGCACGACGCCACCATGGCGCACAACCAGCAGTCACTTTCGTACCAAATGCGTTTCTACGCCGAGCATCGCCGCTGGCCAACCTGGGACGATGCCGTAGCTCACCTTGACGAAGCAACCAGGGCGCTGTGGCTTGAACACGTAGAAAGGGTATGCAAGGCCAATGGCGTGCCATGCTCGCGGCTGCCCGAGGGCGTGGACGCCATCGCCGAGCCCGTAACCACCGACGAAGACACCGGCACCAACAAGCTTATACCGATCAATCTGCGACCAGTCACGATCAACGGCACCGACGCGGGCCCGCACGTGAGTTTTCACGTGCGCGTGCACGGCCGCAAAAGCGAAGCGGTCATTACCGAGATCGTGCAACAGCTCGCCACCGCCGGCGTCGAAGTGTCGCCCGAAAGCCAGGGCATGATGCGGCTGGCCGTGAAGGGCGCAAAAGCCGAGGGCTTAATTGAAATGCTGGTAGAGTACGACCCGGCGACGAAGGACATCACAGGCTGCGCGACCGATGCAGCCCCACCACACAAGGAGGCTTGATCATGGCAAAAGAACGCAGCAAGCGCCGCAACAGCCCCAGCCGGAAGGCTGGGGTCAAGCATCAGGCGGGGGGCATTACCATCAGCGGCGGCGACGCCGACCATTTGACCGTGCCGGCGGGCGACGTGCCCTGCGACGTGTCGCCCGACGACACCGCCAGGGCGCTCAACAAGGCCCCCGAGGCATCGGCCGACACCGACAAGCTGCCCCCGCGCCCCGTGGTGGCCGTCGCGGGCGCTGACGATCCGGCCGATACCGCTACCCTGTGTTTCAACGTCGGCCGCTTTGTGCTGCCCGTGCGCACGCTGGCCATCATGGCCACGCGCCACGACACAAGCATGCACGGTTTGCCCGACCTGTACGACGTGCTAATGCCGTCGGTCAACAGCCCGGCGATTGTCAAAGACCTGTGCGACGGCGTGCTGGCCGGCCGCGACCTGATTACCGTGACAAACGCCATGGTCGCCCTGACCCCCGTGCGCGTCTGGGCCGCAAAGCGCAAGCTCATGGTTGCGGTAGCCGAAGTGGCGGGCCGCTTTGAGGTTACAGTCACGCCAATGGTGTGAGCGAGCCTGGTGCGCGACACCGGGGCTCTTTTCGCCCCGCGCCAGCGGGGCCCTTTCACCCCCGGCAAGCAGCCAGGCGTTCAGGGGCGGGCCTGCAAGCCCGCCCCGGCTCTCTCAGGAGGTCTATCCATGGCGAAAGACCACGTACGAATGGGCAGGCCAAGCGACGGTAAGCCCTGCCTGTACTGCACTCACTGCAGTGAGCAGTTTCCCGTGCCGATTGGCACGACAGACTGGTTTGTCGGCGTCGCCCGCGTGTTCGTGAAGGTGCATGCCCGATGCAAGCCCGGCGACAAACACCCCAGCAAGCTGTGCGGGCTGCAGGCGCTGCCCGGCGTGTGCGACGGCATACCCCTGTAGTCCCTGTGCACTCCGTGGCTCTGTGGTAAAACGCCACCATGGCAAACCCGAAGATCCTCACAGCACACGAGTACCGCCGCCTGGTCGGTTTGCCCGCCGCGGGCCCTGCCCAGCCGCCGGCAAAGCCCGTCGCCTACACTCGTCTGCCCTTCGTCATCGACCTGCCCATGCCGCCAAGCGAAAATGCCCTGTGGGCGACGGCAAGGCACAACAAGACAGGAAGCGCCATCCGGGTGCTGACGAAGCAAGCCAGGGCCTACCGGGCGACTCTGGCGCCCCTTTTTGCCGGGTTGTCGCTCGACCCCGGCAAGCTGTATCGGCTGCTTTGGCTGTTCTGCTACCCGTGGCGCTTCAAGAACGGCAAGCCGCGCGTCTGGGACGCCCCCAACCGCATGAAGTTTCTGCAGGACTGCATTGCCACCTTCGCCGGCATTGACGACAGCAGGTTCAAAGAGCCCGCGCTGTACGAGCGCGACATTGACCCAGACCAGCCCCAGGCCGTGCGCATCGCGATTCTGCCCTGGCAGCAGCAGGTTCTGCCGCCCGAGCTGCAGTAGCCGCAGGCCGCCAACGACAAACGCCCCTTACGGGGCGTTTGCTTTGCTGGCGGGTCGGGGTGTTGCGCGTCATTGTCCGGGGGGACGTGGACGTGGCTCACCGGGTCCGCCGGCAATCTACTTCAAGCCGGTCACGGCGCCAAAGACCTTCCAGGCCATCGCCACCGCGTTATCGACAATAGCTTTCAGGTCGCGGGCGGCCTGCTGCATGGCCTTTTGCTCGATGGTCTTCAGGCGTGTGTCAAAGGTTTCGTCGATTTTGGTCTTCGTGGCCAGGTAGCGCTGCGCGGGCAGCAGGCCGTTCTGCAGGTGGGCCTTGACCCGCTTGCAGTCACTGACCCATTGCTGTACCGCGTTGTAGCCTTCGCGGGCGCTGCTTTCGCCGGTTTCGCGCCATGCTGACAGAAAGCTCTCGCCCAGGCGGGCGCCGCCGTCGTAGGCTTCGGCCAGTGCCGCGGCCGTGCGCTTCCAAAGCTTGTCCAGCTCAGCGGGGTTGATTTTCAACGAAGACACGCGCTGCTTGAACAGCGCGGCCAGGTCAAGCTTGTTGTCGGTTTTCGCCATGGCGGCCTCTAGTCGGGTTCGGCCGCCGGCTTCAACGTCGGCGGGCCAGTCTCAGGCGGGCGTTTGGCCGCTTCGTACAGCCACCACGCCGTTGCCTGTTCAATCGTCTTTTCGCGCTCGAAGTCGGTCAGGGCCCACGCGCGCACCGCAGCCTTGAACTCGGCCGACGGCGCCCCTTCGGCGCCCGCCAGCTTCCACGCGTTGGCAATCTGTTCGTCAATCTGGGCGTCGGTCAGGCCGCCGTTCAGGTCGGTTTCAGCGTTGCGCACAGCCTGCATGGCGTGCAGCTCGCTTTGTTCGTCGTAGCCATCCACCGTGATGCAACCCGGGCAGGCAAACACGACCGCCACAAGGGCGACCAGCGCAATACAATTAGCGGTTCCGGTTTTCATGTTCGTCCTTTCCGATCCTGTCAAGCAGGATACTCATGCCGGCGAGGAAGGCAAGCACGACGGCCAGGCCAACCAGCGCAAGTGCCGTTTTCACGATCATGGCGCCCCGCAATCAGTCTTCGTCCGGGCCCACATCCAGGTCGGCGTCAATGTCCGACGGCGGCACCGTCTGCACCGTATCAGTCTCGACGTCGGCCGCATCGTCGGCCGCCTTTGCTTCCGTTCTCGCCTTGGTCTGAAACGCCAGGCCCAGCCGCGCGACAATGGCCAGCACAAGCCCGGTCACGGCCGCCACGTTGGCTTCGCTCACGTCGGCGTCCACGTGTCGCAGCAGCAGGCCGACAAGGTAGCCAACGGCCGTGAACATCACGGCTTCGCTGCCGATTTTCGCCTTGGTGCTGGGCTTCACTTGCCCCCCGGCGGCACTTTGCCTGTGTCCCGTCGCCGCTGTTCGCGATAGGCCGCAACTTCCGCGGCGTGCATATCCCACAGCAGGCCCAGGCGCTCAGCATGTTCGGCCCGCGATGCCATCAGGTCATCCCGTGACGCCATCAGGTCGGCCAGCAGGCCGTCGCCGAGCAACAGGCGCTCGCGTGTTTCGTCGCGGAAGTCGCGAAACTCGTTGACCAGCGCCACCACGTTGTCAGCGATGCGCTTGCCCCAGTGGATGCCTGCCCACAGCAGCACGACCAGGCCCAGCATCCAGCCGGGTTGATCTTCCTTCAGCAGCAGCATGAGCTGTTCGCCGCTGAAGCCCGTGGCGGCGGCAATGCCCAGCAGCACCGACGGGTGCTGCTTGATCCATTCCAGCGCGCCCTTGATCGGCGCGGGCTTGTCGGGCACGGGTTTCGTTTTGGTTTCGCCAGTCATGCCGCCCCTCGTGTGTTGACCACCGTCGTTTCTTCCGACCACAGCGCGATGCCTGAAAGCACGGCGCATACGGCCAGGCTGGTCAGGGTGCCGTACAGGTCGAACATCAGGTCGGACTGTGAAGCCTCGGTGTCGGCCAGTTCTTTCGCCACGCCCATGCCCAGCGCCACGAACGCGCCAAGCCCAAGCGTCAGGAAGTAACGCAGCACCGGGTGCATGCGCCACGTCGCCCAGAAGCTCGCGCCCCACATCAGGAACGTGAGCAGGAAGCACGCCACGAAATGCAGAGACTCATCGCTCATGTCGTTCTCTATGCCACCTGATACCATCCCAGCAGCGAAGTAATGATCTCGTCGGCGTTACTCGGCACGGAATCGTGCATCATCACGCGCTGGACCGTGCCAGCCGTGGACTTGAACAGCTCAATATATGTGCTGTTCAGCGCTTGGGTGTTGCCGCTGTCCACCTCTGTGAACGCGCCGCCGTCGATGCTTACGCCGATCTTCCCGGCCAGGTGGCGCAGCACAAACAGGTGTGGCGTGTCGAAAGAGAATCCGCCGGCGACTTCGGCAACGTCTTCGTCGCCGTCCCAATTCATGCCAAGCACGTCGCCGGTGTTCTGCAAGAATAGTCCGAAGTAGGAAAGCGCATCGCTTATCACGGCGTCGTTGGCGTAGCTTGTCCCGGAGTTGGTATTCACGCCGCCAGTGCTGATCTGCGCGACGACGGCAATCCAGAACTCTGACGCCGTTATCACCTCAACGGGTGAAGTGTTCGCCGTTCGCAGGCTGGACGCTTCATCGAGCGAACATCCGGGGCGACCGTTGCCGACCGGGTCGGCTGCCCACGTCACGCCATTTCCGGCCGCGTTGAACGTGACTGCCCCGCCCGTTCCGATCTCGCCGGTGCCGAGGTTGCCCGAAACTGTTTGAACTTGCGTTGGCGGCGAGAACGTGATGCTGCCAGCGCCGAAACCTAAGTTGACTCTCAGGCCGGTGAAGGTATCGGGGTCAACGAGAACGGTCACTTCTGCCGCGTCGCTGTCTGCACTGCCCAAGGCGTTCGTCACGCGACACCAGTAGCTTGTGGTGCTGCCCGGATTGGCGTCGTATTCGTTGCTCGTCTCGCCTTCGATTGGCGTGTCTGTTACGCCGCTTGCGCCCTCGTACCACTGGTAGGTGAGGGGCGCTGTGCCGGTTGCCGTCACGACCAACGTCTGCGGCGCTGCGCCGCCCGATGGCTGCTCCGTGATGGCAGGCGTTACTAATTCCACTTCTTCAAGCAGCGACCAACTGCCGGCCTCGAAGGTCTGCGTGCCCGTTTCGCCAGTCGCAAGTTTGTGCTGGCTGGTCATCGTGCCGCCCGTGCCCGCGACGTCGATCAAACCGACAATCCAACCCGGATGTTCAGCGGCAATTGTGGCCGTGCTTTCGATTTCCGTGCCGTCGCGAATGACGCCGCCGAATCCGCTCGCGTCGTTGCCCATTTCAAACGTCAGGCACATAGGCACTGCGCCTGCTGGAATGTCGTTGAGGCGACGGGCGCAGCCAACTGCGGCACTGTTCGACGTGAAGCCGGCATACTCCGTGAGCCAGTAGCGTGTGTCGGCGGCCAGCACGTAGGACTTGTCGGTTTCCCACACCGTGTTCGATGTGTTCGCCACGTCGCCGCCTGCTACGCTCACGGTATCGGTCACGTCGCGCTGGGTGAGCCAGCTCCCCGCCTTGAACGTGACGGCGCTATCCTGCACTTCGGTGGTCGTCTCGAACGTCAACGTCCCGGCGTTCGCGCCTACGGTTATCAGCACCCACGACCGCACAGGGGCGTATTGCGTGCCGAGCGACACGTTGCCAGTTGGTACCGAGTTGTCGCGGACGACGGTGGCATTGAAACCGCCCGCACTCTGGTTGCAGAATCGCAGGTCCATGATCGTCGCGCCGACCGGGATGTTGTTCCAACGGTGCTGGACTCCGGTCGTGCTGGCCGCGGCAACCGTGTGGCCGTGCACTTCGACCAAGTACGTGCGGTTCGCGAGCACCGGCACGCTGAACACCGTCTCGTAGGCTCCTGCCTGGTCTTCGCCCACGTCGTCCGCAAGCTGCTGATATTCGTTGGTGACGTTGCGGACCTTCGCGCAGCTACCGGCTTTGACCGTGATGTTGACGGTCGATTCCCGCGCCATTTGGAGCACGGCGTTGCCAGCCGTCGAGCCGACCTTGACGAGCACTTTGACCATGACCGGCGTTTCGACAGCGCCGCGCGAGACGGATATTGTTGGCAAGGCCACGCCGTCGTTGCCTGACCTGGCATCAGTAGCGGCGGGGATGTTGTCTGTGGAGCCGCTGGTGGTCTGCACGAACAAGTCCCACGTCGCGCCAGTGGGCACGGCCATCTGAATCTTGAAGCCGTCTGTCCAAGCGGTCGTCGTGAAGCTGACCACGGCGGTGATCTCGTAGGTCTGGTTCGCGCGCACCGGCATCGTCAGCAGTGAGTTGAAGTTACCGTCGGCCGTGACTACGTCGTCTTCCATCCGGTAGGCCAGCGGTACGTAGGTCGCAGTGAAGTCCATGGCATACTCAACGCCGTCAACCGTGATCGTGATGATGAACGAGCCAGCGCCCTTGGGCGTGAACGTGTACGTGACCGCCGCCGCGCTGCTGAGCGCATCCGGCAGGGTGTACGTATCTTCATCCATGACGGTGTCGGTGTCGCTCTCCACGGCGCTGATGCTGGATTCCGTAGCGCTGTCGCTGGACACGCGAATGTAGAACGTCTTGTCCATCAGGTTGCCGAGGGCAACGGCTGCGTCGCTGGGCTTGACCAGGTTCCAATCGGTGCCGTTGGTTGACCACTCGAACGCGATTTCGGGCGCGGGCGGTACAGGCACGGCGCTGCCGCGCCGGTTGTACGACGCGGGTATGCCGTAGCCTGTGTTCAGCAACGGAACCATTTACGACACCCAGAACGAGTAGTCGAATACCGTGGTCGCGCCCAGCACAAACGTGCCGATCAGCCGGGTACCGCCGTCCACGGCCGGGGGCTTGCCGGCGACCAGGAAGCAATCACGGCACGGAATGATGTGTTCGTTTTCGTCTTTCGGGCGCGCGTCAAACGTCTCGCCCGTCGAACCTGTCTGCCCGTTCAGGTACTCAAAGTCCTGGTCGGTGCGCACACGCCAGTCAACCAGCCGGTTAACCGGGGGCGTGCCGGCCGCAAGCTGGGCGCGGTCCATGGCAAACTCATAGTGGCCCGCGGTCAGGCTGCCGCCGCTTGCCACGTGCGTCCAGTCGGTAGCACCCGTGAAATCAACGTCGGTGGTGGTCGCCGTCTCGGTCACCGTCGTGGCCAGCGTCGGCGTTGCCGTGCCGGCAGCCACAGGCCGCACAGTCACGGTGTCGGTCGCCACGGTCGCGTAGTAGCCGCTGACCGACGTGTAGCTGTTGATGGCAGCAGCAATCGCCGCGGCGGTCGCGTCGTGGCTGGTAACCCACTGCACGGGGTTTTCGACAATGGCCGTGCCGCCCACAGTAGGCTCAAACGTGTCCGGGCCCACGCCGCCGGCAAAGGTCGTGACGGTAAAGCCCGCGTCGGTCACCGTTTCGGTCAGCACAAAGGCGTCGCCGTCTTCGCCGGCGGGCACGTCCACGACAATGGCAAGCGTGCCAGCCGTGTTCGTGGCAGCCAGCACGCCCACGAAAGCGGTGTTGATGGCTGTTTCGATGGCGTCGCCCATGTGTGTCGCGGTCGTGCCGGTCGAAATGTCCACGGCAACCTGGTTGTCCAGGGCCGCCGCCCCAGCGGGGATGGTGTCGCTGAAGGACACCGTGAATCCTGCGTCGGTCACCGTCTCGGCCAGGGTGATGCCGCCGCCCGGCGTGTCGGCCGCAACCGCAATCAGGCCAGATCCCGGCGAATCGTCGCCGGTAATGCCGATCAGGGCGCCGTTGATTGACGCCACAAGCAAGGCCGCAACGCTGGCCTCGTCGGTCGCCGCTGAAATGTCTACGCGCGTGCTCGCATCGGCTGCGACACTTCCGGCGGGCTCGTCGTCGGTACCACTGACGTCAAACCAGAACGCATGGGTTGTCGCGCCCAGGTCGAACAGGATGTAGTCGGTATCCTCAACGAACGAGTCTTTGGCGATGCACTGGATGCGCCCGCCGGCAAACCAGAAGCCCCAGGTTTCCGGCGTCAGGTCTTCAATCGTGAAATAGTCATCGGCGGGGGCCAGGTTCGCCAGCGCAGGCGTCACCAGCTCGCCTTCGGATTTCACGGTGGCAGCGCCGCCGGTGACCTGGATGGTGCCGGCCGCGCGTTTGCGCGCAACAAGCCCGGCGGTCAGGCGGCGGTCAAAGATCGGGTCAAGAAGTGCCTCAAAACCAGCACGGTAAGGCACGTAGCGGACGCTTGTCATGGTAGCCCCTTCTGAGCTTCTAGGCACACGATAACGGGTGTGTCAGTAACTTGCAACGGTTTAGATGGCCGCGTTTATACCGCGCTTACTTTGCCTTGCATGGTTTGTCTCACTATGCCACGCGGACCGCGTAGCCGCACCCCTCAACCATCGTGACCGCGCTGCCGCTGACTTCGCTCTGTAACTGCAACGTCACCGTGCCAGCCGTTGTCACGCGCACGCGAGCGGTGATAACAACGGGCCGCTGGGTCGCACCCTGCCCCGTCGTTGCGGCTGTGAATGTCCCCAGCGTGTTGCTATTGCTCGGCTGACTGGCTACAGCCGTTGTGCTAACGTCCGCCTGCATATCGAACGAACCAGCAACCAGCCCGCCGCTGGCGAGAAACGCGAAGCGTGGGGCCGTCGTCGTGGCCGCCGTGGTCACGCCAAGGATGCAAGTTATCAGGTACTCGCCAACGCCAAGCGCGAACGCAATACCCGTGCTGACGCCCGTGGTGTTACTGGTCGTGTTCGCGCCAGCCGTGCCGACGCTGGTCTTGATGCCGCCAACGCCGGTCATCAGGCCACTCGCAATCGCCATCCCGCCTATGTTGGCCTTGCTCATGCTGTCGCCCTTGTACGTGTGACCAGAATCTTGCAATCAACGGCAACCCCGCCATCGTTGACTTGAATCCGAAGGTTCGCACCACTGACCGTAAACGTGACGGTCAGGTCGGTGCCAGTGCCGCTGGTGTCGATCAGCACCGTTGCCGCCTCAAGAATCCCCGCCGTGCCACCGTTATTGTAGACGTTCAGCTTCGCCTCATATCCAACGCACCTGTCAGCGGTGCTACCGTTGCGGATGCCGTCAATGCGTACTGTGTATGTTCCGCTGGTGTCGGTTGGGACAGCCAAGTCCCATGCGGTTTCCGTTGCACCCGCGCCACCCGTGACGAACGCCTTGCCGATGGTCTCAATCCACGGGCCGTTTGTTGCATCTACTCCGCCACGGCTGAACGCGGTTTCGGACGCTACCGTTTCGGAGTGCGCCCCACTGGCGAGTGTGCCGACGCCGCTGGCGTTGCCGCTGGCGTCAATCGTCCAATTGGACACTAGGTTCGCGAGGTCGCTGGCATACGCCTGCACGTTCGTCCCGATGACCAGGCCAAGCGTTGTCTGCGCCTCGCTGGCGTCCGCGTCGTCAACGAGCGAATGCCCGAAAGCGGTGATGTTCGCGGCCAGCGTGGTCAGGTCGCTATCAAGCGGCTGGTAGCCCGCTGCCACACCGGCTGTCGTCGCCAATGCGTTTGAACCCCACATGAGCGCGTTGGCCGCCATGCTGTCCATCCACAGCGTGTTAGCTGCTGTGTCGCCGGGGTTCGCGGCAGTCGGCGTGAACTCAAGGCCGGGGAAGCCCGCGATCAGGCCGCTGTCTGCGATGGTCGGGGCGCTGTCCTGCACGCCCTTGGCGCCGCCGTCGCCGCGCACGATGGCGTGGTCGGCAATGTTGGACGCGGCGGTCACGTCGCCGCCGCCGCCACCGGCTGCCAGCGCGTCCCATGCCGCACCGTCCCACACGTTCAGCGCGCCCGTGGTTTCATTCCAGACCACCGTGCCGGCAACCGTGTTGCTAAGCGCGTCGCGCTCGGTCGTGGTTAGCGACACCAGCGACACCTGGGTTTCAAAGTGCACGCGCTTGTCCCAGTCAGTCGCGCCATCCGTGTCCACGCCGGCAATGCCCAGCGTGCCCAGCGCCGCCGCTGTCTGGCTGAACCTGAAGCCTTCCACCACACTGCCCGCGCGGCTTCCCAGCATGCCAAACGCCAGCACCGTGCCGGGGTAAAAGCCGCGCGTGGCCGTGCTGATGCTCGCAGGCTTCTTGTGCGCGGGGTAGTCGTGCTTGAGCTGCCAGCTTCCAAACTCGGGCGGCACGAACATCATTACGCCGTCGGCGGTGCCGTGCTGGTACAGCTTGGGCTTGCTGGGGTTGTTGCCGGGCTTGAAGCGGGGCTCCGTCGTGTACTTGGGCAGCCAGCGCTCAATGCCAGTCAGTCCCGCCGCCGGGGCTGCCGTCGCGTGCTCGTAGAAATAAATGTCGTGGGCAACCAGCGGGCTTTTCAGAATGTCGCGCCAGTGCAGGCCCACGGCCGGTATGTACGGGTCGCCGGGGTTGTCGTCGTGGCTCTTGTAATAGCCTGCCCGCTGCGACCATTGCGGGTGGCCGCCGCCCGCCCAGCCGTTGATGCCGCCCGGGTACTCGGTGTCAGGGAATGGCCACTCCGCGCCGGGTTCAGCGCCGGGACCGTCGCCGCCGGGCCAGCCGTCGGGGCTGGTTTCGTCGGGGCCGGTGACGGGCCCTGCCTGGCCTTCCGGGCGTATGCCGGGTTCTTCAGTGTTGCCGGGCGTGGGCTGGCCTTCGGTGCTGGGCACACGTTGCTCAACAATGCCCTGTTCATGCGGCTTGCCGGTGACGGGGCCGGCGGGCTTGCCGTCCTTGCCGTCTTTGCCGTCCTTGCCCGGGGGGCCCGGGGGGCCACGCTTGCCGGGGGGGCCGGGCAGCCCCGGCTTTCCCGGGGGGCCGGGCGGGCCCGGGGGGCCGGGCGGGCCCGGGGGGCCGGGCGGGCCCGGGGGTCCGGGCACAGGGCTGTAATCCGTGACCGGCGGGTCTTCAACGGGCGTGGGCTCCACCACGGGGCGCGGCACGTAGGCGTGAAAGTCAAACCCGCCCTGGCGTGGCGTGCCCATGAAATCGTCGTCCAGGTCGGGGCGGTACTTGCAGTACACGCGCACGGCGATCAACCCGCCGCCAATGGCCGCCGGTTCTTTTTCGGGCCGTATGTTCATGCGGCCCTGGTAGTCGCCGTCGTTGCTCCACTTGCTGTTGATATGCAGCTTGACGGCGTTGGCCGGTATCGGGTCGCCGTTGGCTTCCAGCGCGTTGCCCACCCAGTGCTTGTCGTTGACGGGCTTGCCGATGGTGAAGGGCCCGCCCTTTTCATGCGCCATGAAGCCCAGCACGCCGTACTGCACCACAACGGGCTTCTTGGGCCCGCTGGTTGTGGTGCCGGTTGCGGGCGCCCACGGCGACAGCGCGTTCATTTCGACCAGCCCGAATCCCTGGCCCGTGCGGCCGGCCAGGTTCAGCGCCAGCGTGCGCTCGGCGGTGTCGCCTTCCGCCTTGTCGCCGACTTCGCCGTACACGATCAAATGCTGGTCAAGGTTGGCGTTCATGCCACGCGACACCAGTTTGCCCTGCAGGTCACGGGTATCCACCCACGCCTTGCCGGTCGCCGGGTCCTGGTCGTATATCCTGGTGCTAAGGCGGTGATCGGGCCGGGGCTTGCCGGTTGCTTTGCCGCGATGGTCGCTGACGTGGCGGTGGCTCTCAGGAAAGGCAAAGTGATCGTCGATGGCGCTGCCCAGCCCGTAGCCCGCACCGCGCACAATCACCACGTACGGGTCGCGCAACTTTTCTTCGTCGGGGCCGACAAACGTAATCGTCTTGTCGCCCGTCTTGGGTGTTGCCTGGCTGGCCATGCCGTAGAATGGCGACACGTGCGGGCGGCGGCCGTCGGGCCCTGCCACCATGCCGCCAAAACTCACGCCGCCGGGGCTGGTTGCGCCCAGCGGCACAAACGGCACAGGGGGCGGGGCGGGCACGGCCATGCGGTCCTGCAGCCATGCCGTGTGCGTGGTGCTGTCCCAGCGCCCGAACACCGCGCCGGCCGTCAGGAAGCTGGCGATACCGTACTTGTCGGGCGCGGCACGGACCACCACGCCCGCGGTCGGGATGCCCAAAGCACCAGCCTGCCCATCGGGCAGCTCGTCGTTGATGGCACCCATGATGGCGTAGTGCGCCAGTTGCCGGAAATACAGCCCGACGTCGGGGTTGAGCGTGAACGCCCCAAGCTGTGTTTCCATCCCCTGTGGTGTAAATGCCGGCATGCCGCTTCTTCCCTACCGTGCCACCGTTTTGCCCGCAAACTCGACAATTGCCCGGGCTTTCTGCATTTCCGCTTCGTAGCGGCGGGCTTCGTCGCGGGCGCGCGCGCCCGTCTGCAATTCGCACTCTACCACGGGGCCAGCCACGTGCAAAATCACCTGGTCAAGCCTGCCCGTCAGCTTGAGCTGTTCGCACGCCTTGATGTTGTAAAAGCGCGCGTTGACGGGCTCGGGCTCAGTGGCCAGCTTGCGAATGTACGACACGCGCCGCGACGCGTGCGCGCGCACTTCCTGCAGGTTCAGCGGCTTGCCAAAGCCGTCCGCCTCGGGCCTGTGGTACTCGTTGCGGCCGGTTCGGTCAGCCCACGTACGGCGCAGCGGCAGCCGGTCATCAGGCAGCAGGGTAATGACGTCCACGGGCGCGTCGTCAAAGCCGGGCACCTCGATAAACCAGAACTTGCGTTCGTCGTTGGGCGTGTTCTGGCGCGCGGTCACGAACACGCAGAATGTAAACGGCAGCCGCCATGCAATATCTTCGCTGAACTTGCTGGCGGTCACACCGGCCTGCCGCAACAGGTCTTCCATCACCGCCTTGTCGGCGGGCGTGGTGTAGAACGACGTGATGCCAAAGTACTCGCCCAGCAGAAAGTCGTTGGTCGCCACGCTGGCCGGCACGCCCATGACCGCTTCGCCCAGGTTCTGCAGCTCGGCCGTGTCCTGTTTCAACCGGATAACGCCGGCCTGGCGCTGCTGCCATTCCACAGACAGCGGCACGTCATTGCCGAAAGAAAAGCGGTGGGTGTTAAACTTGTAGCGCTTGCTCAAAGGCGCGCGGGCCGCTTCGTCGGTGCCCAGCGAAGCGCCAAGGTCGGCAAGGTAGGGGTCTTCGTCGGCCACGATCTTGCCGTTTTCGACAAACGAGTTTGAACGGAACACGCGGCCCACCACCACGCGCACGCGGCCGTCGGCGCCGCGGCGAATCTCGGGCTGTTCCAGCACCAGCGACCACATGCCCTGGGGGCGCGTCGGCACGATCTCGCCGCCCGGCCGCAGGCGGCCAAGCTCGATGTTCAGCCACGCCCCGGGCCCGCCGCCCAGGGGCTCGCTGTCGGGCAGGGCCGGGTCGGCAACCAGCACGAAGATTTTGCGCTCGCCGGCCTGCACGGCCTTGCCGGTCATCACGCGGCCGGCACGTTCGGTTTCATCGGTTACGCCGTGGCTGCTGATGGCTGTGCCGCGCATGTACTTGCGCCTGTAGTAGCGGCGAATCAGGTCTTCATCGGCAGCCGACCACGTCAGGCCGGCCGCAAGCAGCAGGCCGCGCATATCCCAGTAGTCGCCCAGCGCAGGGTACGCCTGGGCCAGCGCCATGCCCGACGCCTTGCCGATTGCGTCAGGGGTTACCGTCCCCGGGCGCTCGGTGGCCGGGTCGCCGTAGAACACTTGCAGCGTGTGGTCCTGGAAGCACGGCACGCGGTACTTGCGCGCGCGCAGAAACGGCTTTTGCAGGCGCGTGAAGTCAGGTTCACGGTTGGCCCATTCCATATCCAGCGCGGCAAGCTGGTCAATGCCGGCGGTCGGGCTTTCGTTGCGGTCGCTGACGTACCAAAGGCCGTCCAGGCCCAGCACCAGGTCAAGGGCCAGTGTTTCCAGCAGCTTCTGAATCATGTCGCTGCGCGTGCCGCCGGTCAGGTGCCCGTCAAGCATGGGGATGGCAGCGTTGAACGGCGCAAAGAAGTCAGGCGCCAGGCGGCCGGCAAACGGGCGGCCCGAAAACAGCTTGCTTGCCGCCGTCAGCGTCATGCGCTCGGGGTTGTTGGGGTCGGTTGAGCCCGCGGGGCCAAAGCCGCGCACGATGCCGCCTTTGTCCACAAGGTTGACGTCGTAGTAGAACGGGTCGGTGTCGATCAGGCTGCGAATGTCGGTCAGCACCACCATGCAGCCGTCGATGCCGTCGTGCTGGTACACCACGTCGTCAATCAGCAGGCCCTTGCTTTCCGTGGTGCGCGACGACCCGTTGCGGTCGGCTTCCCAGACGGTCAGGCGCGTTTCGCCGGCGTCTTTCAGCGCCGTCAGCTCATCGAAGCTCTCGCCGGGCTGGTACAGGGTGACGGCCACGGGCTTGACGCCCCGGCGCAGCAGCGGGTAGCTGAAATTGCAGTACCACATGGCGTAGTTGTCGCCAAGGTAGTACTGCGTGGGGCTGATGGCAAAGTCGGCCATGGGTATTCAGCTTGCGGCTGGCAGCTTGCGGCTGGCAGCGACCATTGGGTGTCAATTGTCCTGTCCTTGCTGCTGGCTGCCAGAGCCCGCTGCCTTTACTGCATATTCGTGAAAGCAATGTTCTGGTTCATGGCCGGCGGGGGCAGCGCGTCGCTTTCGCTGTTGTTCATGCGCTTCCAGCTTGTCTTTACGCGCAGGTTCCACATCACCGCGCCGCTTTCGTGCAGCTCGCGCTCGGGGACCGGGTCATTCAGCTCGCCGCCCAGGCTGGCCCACTGCGACGGCACGGCGACCAGCGGGGTCTGGTACTGCGGCTGCACCAGCGACCGCACAGTCACATCATGGTCAAGGTACACCGGCATGCCCTCGACGCTCTGCCATGCCTTGGTTGTGCCGTCGCTGCGCGTGCCGAAGATCAGGCCCGACTCAAAGCGCAGCGTGCACTTTTCAAGGTACACGAACTCTTTGCCCGCGCGCGGGGCGCCCAGGCCGACCGTGAAGTTGGCGTAGCCCTCGGTCGCGTCAAAGTCCACGCGGCGGTCAAGCTCGACGGTGTCGTAGGGAATCATCGACGACACGTGCTGCAAAATCGCGTCCAGCGCCCGGTCGGCGGCCGCGTACACCCCGCCGTGCGCCGTGGTCACGCTGTCGCTGCCGTTGAACGAAGACAGCGCCTCGGTCTTGAACTGCAGGTGGCCGCTGATCGACACGTCCTTGCCAGGGCGCGTGGTGCCGCGGCGGCCGGGGTAGCCGGCGCTGTTGGGTGCCCGGTCGTGGCGCACGGCATTGAACGCGAAGTCACGCAGCGGGCTCATGGCCGGGTTGCTGGCCAGCGCGCCAATCTGCTGCCGCATCTCGACGGTCACGGTGTACTGCTGGTTGCCCGACCAGCCTGTGGACTTGTCGGCAAAGTCGTCTTCGCCGCCGAAAAACTTGAACTTGTTACTCATCCACGTGGGGTGTGTGCCGCCTTTCAGCAGGTTGACCCACGTGTTGCGGGCGGACAGCGTCCCGAACGTCACGCTGCCGCGCGCAACAGCCAGGCCGCCGGCGCGAAACGTCAGGGTCCACAGCAGCGGCGTGATGGCGCCGTTGGGGCTGCCTTCGTCGGGCGGGCCAAAGCCGGTGCTGACGAAGCGGCAGTCCAGCCGGTAGCCGCTGCCGCTGGCCACAAGCTGTGCTTCCAGGTTGAACTGTTCGCCGAACTCGCTGGGCAGGGCGTAGCGCTGGCTGCCCGACACGTACTCAAACTTGACGGTCTTGTTGCGCACCGCCTTCAGGATCGGCAGCAGGGTTGTCCACGCCGTGTTGGCCGTCGCGGCCGTCGTGCCCTCAATCAGGATGCGGCACTTGACCTCGGCGTTGCCGACGTTGTCGAACAAGTAGCTGTAAAAGTCCTTGTCCAGCGGGTGCTGGTACAGCCGCACACTCGCGTTGACCGGGGCGACGCCCGCGAAGACCGTTTCGGCGGGGTCGGTGCTGATGATGGTTGTGCCAATGACCAGCCGACGCGACATTACTGGACCCCCTCAGTGGACGAATATCCTACCACTTTCCAAAGCGGCCGTCCCGTGGCACTGCGCACCATCGCGCGGCTTTCGCTGTAGCTGATGGCAAGCTCGGTGCGCACGCGGGCCGCTTCGCTGGCCGGGTCAAGAAACTCGGTCATCTCGGCCCACGTCTTTTCCATAAGCTGGTATTCCTCAATGCGCTGCTTGCGCAGCACCTTTTCGCGACGCTCGCGTTCGCGCTTGTGGTGGGTGTTGGCGATGTAGGCAATGCCCGCTTCCCACGCTTCGTTGTACAGGCTGTCAAAGGAATCGGGATTGATACTGAAGCTCGACCCCTGGGGCGCCAGCGCTGAAAAGCCGCTGGCAAAGAAGCGAAACCCGAACAATTCAAGGCCGCTGCGCAACACGTTGGCGGCACCGCCGACCATGCCGCGCGTGATGATTTCGCCGGGGTTTTCGCCGCGGCGGTACGCGTCAACGCCCTTGCCCACGGCGTCCACGGTACGGCCCAGCACCTGGCCCGTGACGGCCGCCAGCGCCAGTGTGCTGCTGCCCACGAATGTCTTTTCAGACAGGCCGATGCCGCTGCGACTCATGCGCACGTGGCCGACGCGCAAGCCCTCGGCGCCGACGCTAAGGTGGCGGCGCGGTATGCCAAGGCGGTCGGCAATGCGGCCCGACATGGTATCGGGTGCCTGGATTTCACCCATGGGCTTGCGGCTGCCCACGGGCGACGCGCTGGGCCCCATCGGGTCGCCGGGCAGTGTGCCGGGCACGCCGCCCGGGCCCGCAAGCCTGCCCTGCACACGCGCCTGCCGTTCAAGCTCGGCGGTGTAGCGGCGCGTGATTTCCATGGTGGCGTCGTTGTCAACGTCGAAACGAAACGTCAACCCGCCACCGCCTTCGCGGCCAATCCAGCGCCCGCCGTGAAAGGCGACGCTGCGACCAGGCTTTGGGTTGCCGTCGGCCATTAGTCTTCACCGCCCCCGCCGCCCAGCCCGGCCGTGATGATGGCGGCAATCTCAGCCAGCGTGCCCACGTCCATGTCAAACGGGAACGCGCTGTCTTCTGCGGGCACGAACTCGACAAACTCCATGGTCATCGGGTCCACTTCGTCAAACAGCAGCAGGTCAGACGATTGCGGGCCAAGCTTGGCGGCCGGTATCCACAGGTAGTTGGCGCTGGCCGGGTCATCCGGCACAACCAGCAGGCGCGTGGAAGGCAGCCGCTTCATCATGCCCGTGGCGGGGCGACGAAAGCGCGCACCGCTTTGCCGGTACGGGCTGCGGATAATGTCGAAGTCGGTGTTTTCGGCCGTGCTGCACGGGATCAGCACGTGCGGGTAGTTGTCGGCGTCGTCTACCAGCATGGTGTCAAAATGCACGTCGTCTTTCTGCACTTCGATGGTCAGGCCAAAGCGGGCCTGCACCACCTGGCCGCGCACGCCCTTCAGCTCGGCGCCGCCGGTCACGACGGCCTGCCCGCCGCTGCTTGACAGCGCGGTGATGGCACCCAGCCAGATCCTGCCCGCAACGGCGTAGCTCATTTGCCCCTCTGTGGCTTCCGGTACCGCGTGCCGCGTTGTGCACCCTTGCCCGCCAGTCCGTAGGCGAACACTTTGCCGGCCACGCGCCACGCCCGCACATTCCCGCCGTAGCGGTTGGCCTGGCGCATGTACTCAACAAACGGCTCGACGGCGGCCCGGTAGCGCAGTGTCACCACGCGCGCACCCACGCCCACGCGCGCGACGTCGCCGACGGCAGCCGCCACGTAGGCAGCAGCCGCACGGCGGGCGGCTTCTTCGTGCCGCTCGACCCAGCCGTGTTCCATGTTCATCAGGCCCGGGGCCTTCATGCTGACAAAGCTGTTGGGGTTGCCGCGCGCGGTGTAGCGGCGCACGACCTTGTCGGCGCGGCTCAGGTCAAGCCGGTAGCCCCTGGGCGTGTTGCGAATCAGGCTGCGCAGCGCAAGCGTGCGGCCCAGCCGCCCGGTCGCCCAGCCGCGTTTCATGCTCCACTTGCGGCGCTTCTTGACCTTGCGCCACTTGTCGCCATAGGGCTCGACGGGCCGGGCCTTGCCCGCCCGGTTGAAGTACGTTTCGCCGACGAAAGCCTTGTGGATGCGCTTCAGCTCTGCGGGGGCCAACTTGCGCATGGCGTTGACAATCACGGGCGGCAGCTCGAGGTCCAGCCGCCCAAGCACCATCGCCTGAATCATCTGCTGCCGTAGCGTGAGCTTCGCGATTGTCATTGCTATGCCGTCCCATGCTTAGCTTGCCGTGCCGGAAATGTTGATGCGGAAAGGCGTGGTGCCGCCGCTGTTCACAACATGCACCAGGATTGAGTACGCGCCGACGCCCGCCGGCGTCACGCCCAGCGTAATGTCAAGGTACTTGCCGGGCTCAATCACCGCGGGCACGGTAAGCCCCGCCGTGGTCAGGCTGCAGTTGGTCGGGCTGCCCGACGTCGCGGGCACCTGCACGGCCATGGGCGCGTAGCCGCTGTTGGTGATCCTGAATGTCACATCCTGCTCGGTCGTGCCGGTCGCACCCAGCGCCTCGGTGTCGTTGTCGGCAAAGGCCGCCCCGCCCTGGGTAACGGCAATCACCGCGGTAAGCGGGGTCCACTCCGCCCCGCCGCCGCTGATCGGCAGGCTGGGCCCTTCCGGTATCGCTTGCGCCCACCCGTCGGCCAGCGGGCCCGCCTGGGTCTGGCTGTCCGCGCCAAAGCTGACTTCGTCGTCAATCTGCGGCTCGCTGCCGTTTTCCCAGCACACGTGGTACTCCCCGGTCGGCAGCTTGAACGCCTTGGCGACGTAAATGCCGCCCAGCACGATTTCTTCGCCGCCGCCGCCAAAGGCGCCTTGCGTGATGGTCAGGCTGGCAATGTCGTCGTCGTCGTCAAAGTTTGGCGCATAGCCGTTTTCGTCCACGTCGGTCAGCAGCACAACCCACGCGCCGTTGCTCAGGTCGGTTTCGTCCCATGCTTCGCTGTAGACGCCACGGTCATAGACAATGTCGCCTTCCCATGCCGCGCCGTTCATGTACACGGGTATGGCCTCGGCAATCGGGCTGCCGTCAAGATCCCAGTTGGTGTATTCCTGGTACAGCACCAGCGCGGTGCTTGGCCCACCCACGCCCACGCCATAGGGCTGTTCGCCGAACTTGATGCTGGTCTTGACGCGCACCACGGGCGTGCCCGTGCGCTCCTGTGTCCATTCTGCAATGCCGTCGGTCGTGATGGCGTCGCCGTCGGCCACGTCCGCGTTGCCCTGCAGCACGGCGTTGGGCGCCAGTCCCTGGCTGCGCGGGCCTACCAGCTCGGTATCGACGGCAAACTCCGCGCCCTTGATGCGCAGGCTGTTGTTGCGGCTGGCAGGGGCGTTGCTGCCCTCATAGCGTACGCGTATGCCGGTGCCGCTGCGCCCGTCGGCTTCGCTGCTGCGCACGCGCACCGTGATGCCGTCAGGCAGCTCATGGTTGCCTTGCTCGATGCGCTGCCCCCACTTGTTGACCGTGAAGCGGCGGTGGATGCCCACGACGTTGTCCGCGGGGTTGGCGCCGTACGACACGGCGCGGCCCTGCACATAGATGCCCTGGGCAACCATGTACTCGACAAGGTCATGCGCCATTTGCTCGACGGTGCCCGACGCCCGGCCAATCGCGTTGCAGCCGTACTCCATGGCCGGCACCAGCGCGTTGCGCAGCCGCGTGTTCCAGTTTGCGGCCTCGGCCTGGGTGCGCGACACCGCCGCCGACGCGCGGGCGCGCTCGGTTTCAACCAGCCCGGTCAGGCTAGAGCCCAGGCTGTCAAAGCTGTGCAGCCAGCCCTGGCCGCCGCGCTGCGCACTGGCCTGCATGGCGATGAGGTAGCGGGCCTGCGTCTGGAAGTTTGCGAACGTCATGGCTGGCTCCTATGGCACGTGTTTCAGCGGCGCAATCTGCCCTACTGTGATTCGCACCGTGGCTTCCAGGGTGCGCTTGGTCTTGCTTTCTGCCTCGATAATATCTTCGTCCAGCTCCACGCGCCCTGCCTTGGCCGGCAGGTTTCCCTCGGTGTCGGTCACGAAATCCCGAAAGAACACGCGGCTGTCGCCGAAGATGTTTTCCAGCCCCTGGTGCAGGTCAAGCGCGGGCTGATCCACTCCCACGTCATCCCACAGGGTAAACAGCAGCTTGTAAATGTACGTGCGGCGCTTGCTGGCCCGGTTTTCGCCTTCGTCGAAAGGTACACGGTCCACACCCTCATAGAACACCATGCAGTGGCCGGGCTGGCGCGTGGCCTCGGCGTCGTCGTGGGCAAAGTCTGCCAGCTCCACGTTCAGCGTTGCCCCGCTGCCCGCCAGCACTTCGTCGATGATGGCATTGCCGCTTTTCAGGGCGGCAACGATGGCGGCTCCAAGGCGACGGCGCAGTGTGTTGAAGCTGGCCACGGCCTATTTTCCTTTCTTGCCCCGGCCCGCTGGTTTGCGACCTTTCGCCGTCGGCAGCGTGCTGATGGTGGCCAGCGGCTTTTCATCCGGCGGCGCTGGCGGCGGGTTGCCGTTCTGCGGCTGGGCAGGTTCGGGCGGCGCGGGGTCGCCGCTTGCGGCTTCCCGGTTCAAGCCATCTGCCTTTTCCACCGCCGCGTCGGCCATGCGTTTGGCCTGGCGCTTGTAGTGCTCAAGCTGTTCGTCGCCGCTGTTGGCGCCCAGCACGCGGTTGTGCGTCTCGGCAATCGCGGTCACCACGGCTTGCAGCTTGTCGAAGGCTTCAATCGCGGGCTTCATGTCTTCAAAACCGGCCTGGAAGTGGCGCAACAGGTGTTCCGTCTCGGCCTTGAACGCCCGGAACATGGCCACGTAGTTCAGCACGGGCCACGAGCCTGCACGGTGCGGGCGGATCATGCGTTCATCGACCGGCATGAAATAGCGCAGGTCAACCGCAGGCTCGACGGCCGCCGGCGGCTTTGTGGGCATGGGTATGACGCGACGTTGCTTCTTGTTGCTCATGGCTTTCCCTGGCAGGTGCTGCGTCGTGCGGGCCGGGCGGTTCCTGTCTATCTAACTTCCCACGGCAGTTGGCCGAAAGGGTAAAGCGAGTCAATCCGTGTGGTCAAAAACTTCATTTTGCGGGGCTCGCTTTCCAGCGCCTTACGACGCTCAATCACGGCCTCTTTCTTCTCGGTCCACTTCTCGATGTAGCGCTCCATGTCGGCGCTGACTTCAATCGGGATCATCGCGCGCAGCCACAGCACGGCCTCGACAAAGCCGATGTTGCGCACAATCACGTCGGTTTCGTCGGGGTCTGTGCCGAATATTTCTTCGCACTCGGCCACAGCCACCGCGATTGCCTCGGCGCGTTGCGTGGCACCCACCTTGGCCGCCTGCACGTTGCGGTCGGCCCAGGTGGTGAACAGCGTTGTGATTCCGTCTGCAAGTGCCATGTTCTGCCTGTTGAAAAGGCCCGCCCACGTGGGGCGGGCCTTTGGTTCGCACGCTCAGCCGGATTACCGGATGTTCGTGAAGTCGATCCAGACGGCCTGCAGCGGGCTGCCGTAACCCGCCTCAATCTCGGTGCGCGCGGCGAAGATGTAGCGTTCGCGCTCAATCACGCCCTCGGTTGCAAAGACGCTGTCGGCTGCTGCCTGGTTGGGCGGCAGGTTGGTTTCAATCTGCACGCCCTCGCGGCGGCGCACGGTCTGCAACAGCTTCAGGCGGTTGGTGACCGGGCGGTACACCAGGATGCCGCCGGCGGCGTTGGCGCCGTGGCCGTTCAGGTTGCTGTACGCCTGGTCGTCGAACAGGCTGTTCGGGCGAATCTGGTACCCGCGCAGGCGCGGCACGGTCTGGCTGGCCGTGACCTGGCCGGTGTCGATGTTTTCGTCAATCAACTGCATCATCTTCTGCGTGGTCGGGTACATGATGCGCAGGTCGCCCTGGATCATGCCCGGGTTGAAGTACTTGCGGCCGTTGCTGAAAGCAAACTGGCTCAGCCGCTCTTTGGCGCGGTACAGGGCCGCGCGCAGGTTGGTAGCGTCCAGCACGCCGCCGTTGATGCGGTTGTTGTTGGTCACAACCGGGTTGCCGCTGCCCGGCATTTGCACAGCACCGAAGAACGTGGTGTCGCTGTACAGGTTGGGCACGGTGCCGCCGGCAACGGCGGTGTCCAGCAGCTTGGTGTACAGCTCGTCGCGCAGCGCCATTTCCTCGGCGGCAGCGTCGCTCATCATGGCCGGCAGGTTGGCGCGCAGGTAGGCCATGAGCTGGTCCCACTTCGCGCGCTGGATTTCGCGGCCGAACTTGAAGACGTCGGTGATGATCGAGTAGTCGCGCTCGGTCACGCCGCTGAAGTCCATTTGGCCGCGGAAGCGCTCAAAGCGCCCGTTTTTGGCCTGGGCGAAGTACTTTTTGAAGCCCGTGGGCTCCACGGCTTCTTCGCTCAGCTCGGCATAGACGCTGCTTTCGTAGGTCAGCTCGAACTCGCTGATTGCGGTCGTGCTGGCGCCAAGCAGCAGGTCATTCAGTTCCGGGTCCATGATTTACCTCAAGTGGTTGTGTTGTTCTCTCTGTCCTGCCTGCTGCGTTGCCTTGTCCTTGCCTTTGTGTTGTTCTCTCTGTCCTGCCTGCTGCGTTGCCTTGTCCTTGCCTTTGTGTTGTCAGCCGCAAGCTGCCGGCCGCAAGCTCATTATGTCAGTACCGCGCCGCGCTGGCGCAGGCGCACCCATGCCTTTGCCTGGCGGCCGCCGCGAATCGGCGTCACGCGGGTGGTCAGGGCGCCCGTGGGCACCAGTGCAACCTCGGCTTCGTCAATCGAATCCGTGGTCTGGTAAATGTGCACTGTGTCGTCGATGGCGACGGCGAAGTACTTGTGGGTGTTGATGAGCAGGTTGATGTCTGCCGCAACCAGTGCGGCGGTCACCGCTGCACTTGTGCTGTAGGCGATGGTGTTGCCCAGCAGCTCGGTGCCGCCGGCGGTGATGCTGGTCAGGCTGCCCGTGGTGCCGGTGATGGTCAGCGTGCCGCTGCCCGCCTGCGCGGCAAAGCGGGTGCCGTTCTGGTCAAGGAATGACTGGAACACGCCCATCTTGCCGGTGCCGGCAAACTTGGCCTTGGTGGCGCTGGACACGTAGGCGTCCGCGCCCTCGTTGGCCGCGATGGTGTTCTTGCCGGCGCTGGCGTTTGTGTCGGTGCTGGACATGGTCGTGACCGTGGACACCACAGCGAAGCTTTCGACGGTCGCCACGCGCTCGATGATCTTGATGGTCGCGCTGGCGCTGCGGTACGCGTAGAAGCGCCCGTTGTTGGCGTTGATCTGCGCGATGGCCACGATGGCCGTGGCGTCCAGGCTGGTGCCGTAGGCTACCGGCGTGCCCAGGATTTCGACGCCGTCGGCGGTGATGCTGTCGATGCTGCCGGCGGTGCTGCCCGAAAGGGCGACGGTGCCGCCGGTGCCGGCGATGGTCAGTGCCAGGTCAAGCAGCACGTCGCAGCCGCCGACGTCAAGCAGCACGGAAGCCGCTTTGCCGGTGGCGCTGGCGTTGGCAACGCGGTCCTGGCCGACGTTCAGGCCGGCCATTTTCAGGTTGGTCGTGCTGTCGGTGGCCTTTTGCACCTTGCCGGTGGTCGTGAGCAGGAACATGACTTCGCCCTGGCGGTGCGCCTCAGACAGCAGGCGCGGCATTTCGTCCTGCTGGCCGCTGGAACGATACTTGAGAAGGTGGGTGGTCATGGCTGTTCTCGCTCGTAAGGTTTTTGGTTGGTCCTGTGCCCTGCCGCGTTTCTCGTTTGCCGTTCAGTGTGTCAGTCTGCCGGTGCCGCGTGGTTTAGCCGGTCGGGATGCTTTTCAGCCAGCTTGCGTACAGCGTGTCGGTGTACGCCGCCACTTCCATGTTGTGGGCTTTCGCGCGCTTGGCCAGCGCCGCGGGGCTGCCGAAGTGCCCGGCGTCCAGCTTGCGCTTGAACTCGGCGCGGGTGTCGGCGGCAACCGGCTTGTCGTCGGTCGGCGCGGGGCTGTTCTTGATGGCGAACAGCTTGGCCTCGGCGGCCATGCGGCCGATTTCAGCCTCGCGCACCGGGCCCGCCGGGTGCTTTTCAAGCTTGGCGCGAATCGCGCTGACGGGTTCCAGCTTGTTCAGCGCGTGGATTTCGTTGCAGGCGGCAACAAGGGCGGTTTCGTCCTCGGCCAGTTTCTTCTGTTCGGCGCGCGCGGTGCCCAGCATCGCATCGACCTGGTCGGGCAAGAAAAGCTTTTTCTCTTTCACGCGGGCGCTGATCGTCTTTTCGACGCCAACGGCTTCGGCTTCAAGCAGCTCGGCCTTGAAGGCTTGGCCCTCGGGCGTGCCGCTGATCCACGCGAGTATCTTTTCTTTGTCCATGGTCGGCCTCTTGTGTGTCAGTAACTTGTGCCCCTATATGTAGGTGACGATATACGGGGTTGTCAACAGTATTTGTCAGAAAATATGCAACAGCTTGCGGTATGACCAGCTTGCGGCTTGCTGCCGCTGCTACCTGCCCGTGCGAACCGGGCGGCCGGCAATCAGGTCGGCCATGCAGTCGTCGGCGCTGCACACCGCATCGACCACGCCCATTTCGACGCAGTCTTTCGCGTGCCAGCACTGGCCCGTCATCCACGTGCGCGCCTTGTCGGCGTCGATGTTGCGGCCGCGCGCGATGGCGTCAACAAACAGGTCGCCCCAGTGGTCAACGTGCTTCTGTTCTTCGGCCACAAGCTCGGGCGTCACCGGCGTGCCGGGTGCGCCCTGGCCTTTCAGGTGGCCGGTGCTTACCAGCGTGACCTTGACGCCCGCCTTTTCGGCCATTCCGGTCACGTCCTGCAACAACGCGTACACGCCGATGCAGCCGGCCATCGCTGAGCGGTCAATGCTGATGCTGTCGGCCTGGCTGGCCACAAGATAGCCAAGGCTGGCCGCAAGGTTGTTCACGTGCGCGTGCACGCGCCGGTGTTTGCGCAGGCCGTGAATCGCGTCGGCAAGCTGAAAGCCGCCGCTGACCTGGCCGCCGGGGCTGTCGATACTGAGCAGCACCGTGTGCACGCCGGGCAGTTTGTCCAGGGTGCGCACCACGTCGGCCGCTTCGTTGCTGCTGACGCCGCCGAACTTGCTGCGCAGCCGCATGAAGGGCCCGTCCATGCGAATCACCGCCACGCCGCCATGCACGTCGCGGGCGGGGTTGAACAGCGGCGGAGTATCTTCGCCGACGCCGGTTTCAACCAGTTTGCCCGCGTGCCATGCGGCAACGGCGCCCTGCAGCACGTCGGGCTTGATGGCGTAGTAGCCCATGTGGGCGGCAAAGCAGGCGCGATTGCGGCGGTCGGTCATCACTTCACCTTGTCGTTGCCCTTCTCGTTTTTGGCTGTGCCCTCGGGCATGGGGCGGTCTTGCTGCTGCACCTTGTCGGCGGCAGGGCCCTTGGTCGGGTTGCTGTCGCCTTCCAGCTCGCCGGGTGCTACCGGCTGGCACACCGGGGGCAACTCGCCTTTCTGCAAAGGCGGCACGCTGCCCGGCGCCATGGCTTCGTTCGTCGCAACCAGCGCGGGGTTGACGTAGCGGGTCAGGCGCGAGAACGCGTACCACGCCCAACACAGTACGGCCGCGTTGGCGGTCACGCGCGCTTCTTTGCTGCTGCCCGTGGGCCCGCTTGCCCGTGTGTCGGCAAGCAGCGCCGTGTGCATCAGCGCGATCATGCAGCGGGCTTTCAGGCGCGTTTCCTGGTTGTCCAGGAACTCGACGCCGTCGGTCGGGTACACCAGCAAATCGCCGATGGTGCGGTTTTCACCGATCATCAGCATTTGCATGGCTTCTTCCATGGTCAACGTTTCTTCAAGCTCATCGAACTTGGTGCTCTGGCCGCCGACGGGCAGGAACTTGGACAGCCAGCGGATAATCAGCACCGGGATGCTCATTTGCTCGGCGAACAATTCGCGCTGGGCGTCGCTGGTCTGGAAGCGCTGGGCGTTGCGGAAGAAGCGCACGGCCAGCCAGCCCGCGCCGCGCGGGTTGCCCGACGCGCCGGGCTTGAGCATGATCCAGTCGCGGGGCGACACAATCGTTTCGGCCTTGCGCTCATCGCCGTACGCGCTGGTGATTTCTTCCACCACAATGTCGCGGTGGTTGGGGTCAAGCAGCAGGTGGCCGCCGGCCCACTTGGGCAGGCGTTCGCCCCATTCCAGATCCGGCGCGTAGCCGAAGTTTTCGACGTAGTGGTAGCGAATCTGCCAGAACAGCACTTCATAAATCAGCGCCCACGGGCTGTTTGCCAAAAACGCTTCAAGGCCGTTGGCGTTGTCGTACGCGAGCTGCAGCCACTTGGCGCGCTCGCTGGAATTGTCTTTCAGCCATGCCCGCTTTTCCATCATGCCCAGCGGCTCATCGCGCGGGTCAACGCCCGCTTTCAGCCCGTACACCAGCAGCGAGTTTTTCGCCGTCTCGGCGCCCAGAATCGCGGGCGGGTCGGCCGTGCAGTCGGTGCTGCGAATCAGGCTGTAGGCGTCGCTGCCCAGGCCGCTGGCAGCATTGCGAAAGATGGCAGCACCCCCGGCACGCCAGTCCTGCCCGGCGGGTGCGGGCACGCCAATAAACGTGTTCAGCGGCGGGGGCCCGCGCCGGCCCTTGGGGCGCGGTTGCTGGAACGGGTAGTTGACAGGATCAACGGCCGCAAGCGCGCCGCGCGCGGCACGCAGCGGTGAAGTTACGACACGGCCCAACGCCTTGAGCTTCTTGCCCATGGAACATAACTAACACACCACGGGCTGGGTTGCAAGAATGGTTGTCACTTCGTGGGCTCTGCGGCCGCTTTGCCCTGTTCGCTTTCCAGCAGTTCGGTGCACGCCCGGCACAGGTCAGGGCCCGGGCCATCCACCGGCTGGCCGCAACATTCGCATGTAGTCATGCTCGATCCTGGTATTCCCAATGCGCGTAGGGTTCGGCGCGTACGCCGCCGTCGTGCATTGCATCGAGAAACTTGTTGTCGTCTTCAAAGAAGTCTTTGCGAGCCTGGGTTATTGCCGCATGTTCGTCAATCGCGGCCACTTCGCCCAGGCGCTTGCCGGCGTGCGTGATGCGGTACAGCGTGCAGCGCGCGGCCCATTGCTGGATTGTCATTTTCTGCGTCATGGTTTCCCCTACCACCAATCCCAACTTCGTCGCATCGGTACAGTCTTGCCCGCAAGCTCATGCGTGCAGTCGTTCTCGTACACCAGCATGCCGTCGCGCACGGTCAGGTGGCACTGGCCGGGGTGATGCACGCTTGGCGTAAGCGTCGGCTTGACGCGGTCGCCGTTGAAGCCCCACAGTTTGCCGGGCACGCGCGGGCCCTCAATCACCGGCACGCGGTGGCACATCGCGCAGCCCGTGCACCAGAACCAAAGCCCCTCGCCGCGCGTGAGTACAACAACGTGGTTTTCTGTTTCCATGGTTGGCCGCCAAACTGCCTACTGCAACACGCCAAGCCGCGACGAGCGCCATGGCGCGGAGAACTACTACGCACTTGTCGCCTTGCGGGCCTCGACCGTGGTAAGGTCGTGGCACACGCGGGCTAGGCGGGCTTCCGCGTCCTCGATATGGCGCACCGCCAGCAAGATGGTTACCCACCGCCGCCTGCCTTTCTCACTTCGTCGGCCAGCGCTGCCTGTGTGCTTTCGTCCCAAATGTCGGGCCTGAACAGCCCTTGATAGCCGCGGGCGGGCACCGGCGTTGTGAATCTGCGGGCGCTGTCGAACTCCATGCACCACGCCTGGCGCATCGGCCCATACAGGCCAAATGCCCGCTCGGCATTGCCGATTTTGTCTTTCACGTTCATGGCCGGGACGACGGATTCAAGCGTCGCCATGCCGACAACGCAGCCGCGCGGCAGGTCGCGCAGCTCGCCCATGACCTCGAACGCCTTGGCAAAGTGCGGGTCCAGATACAACTTGATGTATTCCGGCGGCAGCGCTTTGCCGGCATGAATCAGCAGCGGCCCGCGCCATGGCGTACCCCATGACCGGGTTTCAATCGTCTTGAGCCCCCACACCAGCAGCGAAGCCCAGGGCTGATGCAGCGAAAGCACGCGGGAGTTACGAAGCATTGGCGACCCCCTTTTGTGCTTTGGTGTTTTAGTGGTTGATTGCCGGGTTTTCAGGATCGTCGCACGGGTCGTAGCCGCCGTCGTAGCCGCCGTCGTAGAGATCCTCGGCCTCGATGGGTGGTGCTTCAGCTCCGGCGGCAAGCCTGCGGTATTCCTCGCGGCGCGGCATCTCGTGAGGGTAATACGGCTTCGTCGCCTCGGCGTCCGCGTAATCGCGCGCGCAGGCCCAGCAGCAGAAGCCGTCGAACATCGGGGAATTCTCGCGCGTTTTCATCCCGGTATCGTCTGGCGAAGGCTCGTCCTCGTCGTAGAGCCACATGTCGTATGCGTCGTCAAGGTCGCTGTGGCAGCGGCAGCAGCGGGTATCGTCGCCATCATCCATGTCGTCGGGCAACCTCGTGCAGCCGGGCGGCAGGCTCCATCCAAACTTACTCATGGCTCATCTCCTGTTCCGTTGCAGTTGGGGCATGTCGTTTCGCCGTCGCCGTGGATGCAATAATCGAGCCCGTGGCACATGTCGTCGCAGCAGGTGATGACCCAGCCTTGCCCGCTGCACTCCCAGCAGGCGACTCGTTCTCCGAAGTCTAGTTCCCAGTACTCTTCGTCCGCCGGCGTTGGCACGGGCGGCGACTTCGGCTTCGGTGGCTTGCGGATTCGCTTGTACTTAGCCATTGCCTACCTCCGGAAACTCGCGCACGCGCAGGTCTTCCGGCCACTCAGCCGGGTCTGCGCCTTTGCGGTCTCTCAACCCTAGCTCGAAGCCGGTGTCGCCGTCGTGGCGCGGCGCCTGGTACGGATTCGCCCCAAACTGCTTCACGAAGCACGGCACGTCCGCCGCCTTGCACTGGCTGACGATGCTGCGAATCCATGCGATGTCGCACGGGCGCACGCCGGGGCCGGGGCCGCTTTCGCCGCCAACGATTACCCAGTCTGGTCTCCCGTCTTCGTTAGGGCCGAATCCCGCGCCGTCGCGCGAGTCGAGCTTGCACTCAGGGCAAACATCGGTGTCATCTAATGGCTGGCTGCAATGCGGGCACAGACCTTCGACAACAAGGTCGCTGCCTATCCAGCCGCACTCGTGGCACTTGGCGTCGGGGCTGTCGCCGCCCCAACCGCACGGGCACCCGAAGTCGTGGAGGTGTTGGCGCAAGTCCACCGGCCCGATCAGCGGCTCCAGCGACAGACACCGCAGCGTGCTTGGCGTCGCCAGCAGGTCGGCAATACCCGCATCGAGATCGGCCTGGTTCGCGGCGCTGTAGCCGTGGATTACGTTGGGCAGGGGCCATGGGCGCGATGAGGTTTGAAGTCGGTCGGGGAAGTTTGGCAGCAAGACACGACCGTAGTCTGAGAGCAGCACTCCCTCGCCGTGCAACCAATCGGTGCGGAGCGTCCCCTCTTTGGCTTTGTCCGCCAACCACTCAAAGAACTCCCGCATCCGCTTCGGGCGCTTGGTCAGGATGATGAACAGGTGCTGCGGGCACGCGGCCATCACGCCGTACACCGCCGCGATGAACTCGAACGGCACGGCCTCGTGAAACAGGTCGCTCATGCTGTTCACGAAGTAGCACGTCTTGAGACGACGGCGCAGCGGCTCATCCAGCCGGTCGGCGTGCGTCTGCACGTCGGTGAAAGCGCGGTCTTTCCAGAAGCGCTTGGCCAGCGTCTCGGCGTAGCAGTGCTTGCAGCCCTGGGCGATCTTGGTACAGCCCGTGACCGGGTTCCACGACTTGCCCTTGTAGCCGGGGCAGTGCGTCCACTCGATTGCTGTGTCTGTTGCCATTGACGGTTACCCCTTGCGTTTGCGGCTGTCGCGGCCGTGGCTGTCTTTCTTGGCGATCCGGCCGTCCTTTTTGTGCTTTTGTGTTTTCGTGGTTCACAGCCGTCAGTCATCCTCGATTTCAAACTTGTCGCCCAGCATGCTTTTTATCAGGTTGTCGATTGCCACCGCCAGCACGCCGGCGGGGGTTGCCCGCCCCTTCTGCCCGTCGCCTTCCAGCAGCACGTCTAGGCCGCCGTCTGCGCGGTCTTTGATTGTGTACGTGTACTGCGCCATCTTTCCCCCACGTCCAGGGCCACGCGGCCCCTGTGCGTCAGCTTCCACTTGCGGCAGCCGCCGCGCCACAGCACGTGGTCAACCAGCCCCACCTGTGCCAGCACGCGCAGATACTTGTCGGCGTGCATGCCCGGCGTGTCGCGCTTGGGCTTGCGGCCGGGCTTGCCGTAAATCGCGCGGGCGACGTCTGACGTAAACGCCCCGCTGCTGTGCCTACCAACGAGCTGCAGCACCGGAAACGCACGGCGATAGCGCGCGCACTCAAAGGGCGAGCCCATGGCGGCGAACAGCAGCGCCCACGCGCTTTCACGGTCGGGCGCCGCGGGCGTTGACACGTTGAGCGTGCGATTCCATGCCTTCCACGCGCCATGGTTGGACCACCCCACTTCACAGTAATCCATGGGCGACCAGCGCCCAATGGGCTTGCTGGCTCCTGCCGGCTGCTTGCTGTCTGCTGACTTCATGTTTTCACCTGCACCACGCCAAACCAGATCATCCAGACTTTCGGGTTGTTCTTTGCCGGGTAGCCGCGCTCGGCGTTCAGTTTGTCCCACAGCTCCATGTAGCCGGCCAGCGTGATGCCGGGCACGGCCTTGTCCACCATTTCGGGCGTCAGGTCGGACAGGTAGCCCTGTTTGTTTTCCATGATGCGGTACACGATGCGGCCACACTCGGTGGGCATGTAGCGGGCCCACGTCCAGCCGTTCTTTTTCAGCACTTCGGGCAGCGGGCCAATGATGGTGCGGGTTGCGCCGTCGCGGTACTCGATGGTGTAGCTGCCCTGTTCGTTCTCGGCCTGGCTGCCGACGCGCTTTATATCCTCGCGCACGACGCCCTTGTGGCCCACGGGCCCGAAAGGCGGGTGTTCGCCGCCAAACTCGCCGCTGGGGATGGCGCGGACGGTAAGCTCAACTTCCTTGTTCACCAGCCCGCGAATAATCTCGGGCACGGTGAACATCAGGTTGCGCCGCACGATGCGGGGCGACTTCCGGGTCTTGCACCTGACGGCGTTTTTCATGGTTTGCCCTTTCGACTGCAACTGCTGTCTCTCGCAGAGACGCAGAGACGCGGAGAACTACTTTTGTGTTTTTGTGTTTTCGTGGTTCAAAGCCGTTGCCATTCTCCGTGCCTCTGTTGCTCCGTGGTGAAATGCCGTTACCGTGGCAGCACCGTTTCGCCGCGCAAGGCAGCGGCTTGCAGGTCTTCGGGTTTGTACTCGACCGTGCATTTGCAGTCCGGGCATGCCGCGCCGTTGCTCAGCTTCTCGACGCCGAACCTGCACGAACAATTGCCGCAACACACCTGGTACCGCGGCTGGCGGATAGTGTACGCCGCCCGAACGGGCGGTGGGACGTCTTGATCGGCTGCCATTGCCCTTCTCCGTGCTGCGTGCTGCGTGCTACTTGCGCTTGTCCAGCTTGTACTTGGCCACTTTCAGTGCCGACCGCACAGCCTCGCGTATGAAGTGGCTGGGTTTCTGTTTCAGCTTCACGCACACCCCGCGCATGCTGTCCACTTCCGGCTTCGGCATGCGAAAGCTGACCATGGGGTCGCGGTTGATGTTGGTTTCCGTTTTCATGCTCATAGCTCCGGTCATACCATGCGGTCATACCGCTGTCAAATGATAGTTACGTGTTCCTGGCAGGCTTCGATCCAGACTTTGGCGACTTCCGGGACGATGGCATTGCCGTAGGCGCGCAGCTTGCCCACTCGGGCGGGTACCCCATGAGCCAGCGGGAATGTTCCGGGTTCAACGCGCCGCGCTTTCCCGTCAAGGCAGGGGACGAGGTCGTAGGCTGACCAGAAGCCAGCCGGGCCTGTTTGTCCAAGTGCGCGTTCCCGCCGCCCTTCGTCGCCGTTGTGCGGCCCCCGCTGCCATCGCTGGCTTTCGGAGTCGACCAGCACGACGCCAGTTGCGCCACTCGCGGCAGTTGATCCAACCGGGTCCGTTGCGTGCCGTTCGGGTTGGTCCCCGTGGTCGCCATGCCCGGCGTGTCCTTCCAGTCCCGGCTCGATGCTGTCGGCCAGACCGCAATCGCTGACTGCGCCACTGCTGGCAGGTTCATCGATACTGAATCGCCGCCGTGCGTCTGAATCCGCCCGTTGACCACCGGGCGCCCCTTGCCTTGTTCCCGGCCGTCGTGCGCTTGACAGGTGGGCCACCCACCACAGGCGTTGACGGATGTGGGGCGCTCCTGCGCCCGCAGCGCACAGATCGGCGGCCCCGACGATGTAGTCCAGAGCTTCCAGGTCAGCGCGCACTCCGGTGAGCCATTCGCGTCCATCATCGCTGGCAACCTGCTCGCCAAAGACTGTTGCAGGGCGGCACTTGGCGATGAGCCACCGAAAAGCGGGCCACAAATGGCGCTCGTCGTCAGTTCCTTTGCGCGCGCCGGCGGCACTGAATGGCTGGCAAGGGCACGATCCCGTCCAGACTGGCCGATCATCCGGCCATCCAGCCAGTCGGAGTGCGTAAGCCCAGCCGCCAATGCCTGCGAAAAAGTGGCACTGGGTGTATTGGGCAAGCTCGGCGGGGTCAACATCGACAATGCTCCGTTCATCCACGACGCCGGGCGCGATATGCCCCGCGTCAATAAGGTTCCGCAGCCATTGGGCGGCGTAGGGGTCGATCTCGTTGTAGTACGCTTTGCCCATGCGCGCCTACTCCGCCGTGTGTTCTTCGCCTGTGCCGGGGTCTTTGTAGCCTTCGTGCACGCCGCAGATTTCCGCGCGGCGGGCCATGAACTCCGTTCCCGCCTGCCACCCGGATCGCGTCACGGCGGCGCCGTCCCAGCCGGGTTGCTCACACATGGCTTGCCAAAAGCCTTCACACCATGCTTCATCGTCGGCGTGCTCCATGATGCCCGACTGGTCAAGGATGGCGGCCAGCACGCGCGCGGTGCGCACGCCTTGCTCGCCCAGGCTTCCCAGCCGCTTGCCCCACGCCAGATCGCGGGCCATGCGGCGCAGGCCCGGATCGGACAGCAGCCGCCGGAGCATGTTTGCAAAGTAGCGCCAGGCCTGCACGTCGCGCCAGTCCTCGTAGCCCTCATGGCGCATGTAGGCGGGGCTGAACATGCTGCTTTCGTAAAGCCGCCCGTCCGGCAGCGCCCGCTTGCGCCCCCGGCCCACAAACAGGTCAAAGTCGGCCGTGGTGTCGGCGTTGACAACGGTTGTGCGGCGGCGCGCGGCGGGGGGCTGGGGGCTGGGGGCTGGGGGCTGGGGGCTGGGGGTTGGGGGTTGGGGCTTGGGGGTAAATGCCGCCCGGGCCGCTTGCGCCGCGTCGCGCCCCATGTTGCGTGAGAAGTCCGTTTCTTCGGTCATGGTCATCCTTTGGCACCAATATACCTGTCACACCAAAAACAACTGGCGACCGCCGCCAATCGGCGCTACAGCTTCTGGCATGTCTTCTGGCTCTAGGCGGAATGCAAGCAGCCCACCCTTAGTTTCGCCATCGGGCTTGAACCCGGCCAACACGTATGTGTAGCCCCATACGTTCACGCCTCGCCGTTTAATCGGCTTTACGTGTTTCGGGTCAATGAACGTGACCATGCCCAAAGGCGGCGCGTCGGGCCACTTCCAGCGCGTAGCCGCCACCGCCTCGCGGATTAGCAGGCTGGCAGCCGGGCCGGACTCTCGCCGAAAGCAGCTGCACACCCACGCTCCGGCCCACGCATGTTTGACCCATTCCGCGAAAGGCCACGACGTAACCCACAAGGCATCGAAGCAAGCACCCGCTAGCACCAAGCACCTGCCCGGCGGCACGAATTGCGGAGCACCGATCTTCTGCCGGTTGTAATGCCTGTCCGCGAGCGGAAGCATTGTCTTGTCTGCCCTGTGTGAAAGTCGCCAGTTCATTTTAGCCTCGGTGTGCCAAGTAAGTTGTTGCCCATCCTTTCAGCCTGCAAACAATTCCTTCGGTTCTGGCTGCCTTTCCTTCACCGCCTCGGCAAGGTTCTTCACCGCCTGGTTGTAGTAGCTGGTTTTCAGTTCCACGCCCACGCCCTTGCGCCCGTTGATGACAGCACCATAGACTTCGCTGCCCACGCCCATGAACGGGGTCAGCACGGTTTCGCCGGGATTGGACCACATAAGCACTGCGCGCTCGATCACGTCCAGTTGCAGCGGGTGTACGTGCTTTTCGTCTTCGCCTTCCTTCGCTTCGCGATGCTTCAAGACGCGATCAATGCGAATGTCGTCCCACACCGAGGACGCGTATTGACGCCATATCCACTGACTGAACTTGTTCAGCTTCTGGTCACCTTCCATGCCCTTGAACTCCAGCACGTCAGCGGGCATCAGGCGCTCGCCGCAGTAGCGGGTCATACCGACTTCGTGCACTACGGGCACGGGGTTGTCGCCTTTGCGCCGGAACATCAGCAGGTAGTCGGCGTTAGCAATGCTGCACCGGGTTGAGTCTTCGCAGAACGTGCGATGGTGAAGCGACTTCATCATCGTGCGGTTGCGCACCATTAGCGGCTCTTTCCAGATTACGCGACGGCCGCCGTACACGAAACCGCGCTTTTCATGCTCGATGATGATGCGTCCAGGTAGGTCGTACATGGCATCGCATCCGGCGTTGCTTAGCGGGATGTCCATGCAGTGCACCGCCGAGATGCGGCCCGGCATCGTGATGCGCGCCAGTTCGTCAATCGCGTAGCCGTAGTGGACGAAAAACTCGTCCTTGTCGATGGCGTTGCTCATGTCGCGTTCGTCGCTTGAATACTGATACAGGCCCGCGAACGGCGGCGAGTACACAGTCAGGTGCACGCACTCGTCGGGCAGCCCGCGCATAACCTCAACGCAGTCGCCATTGTAGATTGCGTGTTCTTCGGTCAAACATTGATCGGCAACAGCCATGGCGGAACCTCAGCTTTCTTTGTGTAGTTGTCCGGGCGTGCAACGCACATTGCGCTGTTCATCTCCTGCACCAACATGGCAAACATGGCGTCAGCCTTCGCCGCCTTCTTGCGCATATTCGCCAGCACGCGGATTTCGCCCTCTGTTGCGATAACGTCCACGGTGACCGGGCGCTTCTGGCCGAAGCGCCAGCAGCGCCGCACCGACTGATAGTACTGCTCGTAGCTGTGACTCGCGAACGTGACCACCCTGTTGCAGTGCTGCCAGTTCAAGCCCCACGCGCCGATTTTGGGCTTGATCACCAACACCCGCAATTCACCAGCGGCGAACGTCTCATACAGCTCGATCTTCCGTTCGTCGGGCGTTTTGCCCGCGATCTGCGCCGCGCCGGGAATCATCTTTTCCAGCATGTCGCCTTCGGCGTTGGCTTGGCACCAGACAACGGCGCTGCGTTCACTGGCGACCAGTTCGGCGGCCAATTCGCACCGCTCAGTTATGGTGCGTTTGCGTTCTTCACGCTCCGCGCCGAGCCCGAACGCGGGCATATCGAATAGCATGCCCTTGGCCGGGCGCTTGGCCTTGACCACGTGGTCACGCTCAATCAGCGGCGGCAGGTTGAATGCCCCGTCGTCAAAGCCAAGGTCAGACGGTTTGCGGCAGGCACGCGCCCATGACGCCACCCACCGCCAGAAGTGTTGCACGGCATGGTGTTTTAGCCGCCATTGACCGATGGTTTGAGCGACTCGGTACGCAAGCTTCTGGAAGTAGCTTGCCCCGGCCTCCTGCATCTTTTCGGCCTCAGCTTGCTGGCGCGCTTCCTGCTTCTGGCCCTTGTCGTCCAGGTACTTGAAGAAGCGCTTGAGCATTTCCGTGTGGCTCAGTTCACCCAGCGCCTCGCTGGACGTGCCGAGTTCCACGTAATCATTTGGCGCGGCCGTCGCCGTGCAGAGGAGGCGGTAATACAACTTGGCCATGAACCGCGTGACCTGTTTGCGGGTCTGCCCGCTGTAGTTTTTCAAGATGCTCGACTCATCGCACACCACGCCCCCAAAGTCCTCTGGCTTGAACAGGTGCAGCTTTTCGTAGTTCGTCACCACAATCGGCGCGTCGAGTTTGCCGTCGCGGGATTGTTCGGCGTCGATGCCGAACTTGTGGGCTTCGCGCACGGTCTGCTGCCCCACAGCTAACGGGGTCAGGATCAGCACGCGCTTGCCTGTGTGCTTGTGGACGTTCTGCGCCCACACCAGTTGCATTGGCGTTTTGCCAAGGCCGCAATCCGCGAAGATCGCCGCCCGTCCCTTGCGCACCGCCCACTCCACGAGACTGCGCTGGAAGTCAAACAAGAAGTCCGGCAGGAAAAGCGGGTCAAACCCCGCATCGGCGCCCAACTGGCGCTTGGACTCGAGAAATGATTGGTAGTCGTTCATGCCTTCGCTTTCTTTGCCCTGGGTTTGCGTTTGCTGGCTGGCTTTGCGGCCTGGGCTTCGGCCAGGTCGGTGATTTTTTCCGCGATGTCGGCCTTGACCTTTTCCAGTGTCAGCACTTCGCCGGTGCGGGTGTCGATGATTTCGCCATCCTTGCCGTAGGTAATGTGCATCGGCAGGCCCGCCTTCTTGCGGTCGGGCCTGCCCGCCTTGGCTTTAGCGGCGGCGGGGCCCGCAATCGGGCGCTGGTCGGCCACGGTTTCGACTTCGGCTTCATGGAAGCCCAGCACCATGTTTTCCAGCACCATGCGGGTCGTTTCGGGGTCTTCCACTTCATCTTCGCTGTAGCTGATGGTGCCGGCGCTGGTCAGCTTCATGGTCGCTATGCCGACCTTCGTCATGGCCTTGAATGTCAGCTTCTTGAGTTTGTCGCCGTACTTATCAATCAGCTTCTCGCGCAGCCCTTCGTCCAGCAGCTTGAAGTCGGCGCTGCCGACCAGCGTGTCGTCGTGCAACAGCTCGGCGATGCCCATGGCCGCCAGGCGTGTTTTACGGAAGCGCTCACTGAACGCGTCGTGCAGCTTTTGCAGGTTGACGTTCAGCGGCTCTACGGACACGTGCACGCCGGGCAGGGTTTCAATGGCGTCGAACAGTATGCCGAAGTCGCCCGACCGGCTTACGCGAATGATGCCGCGGGCGAAGTCAATGGCAAACGGCGCGACCAGGTTGCGCTCAATGCAGCGCTGCTTTTCGACGGGCTTCCAGTCCAGGGTTTCTTCGTCGATTTCTTCAATCAGGTCGCGCTGGCGATAGACGTAGCGGCCGCGCAGTTCGTGCTCGCCCACTTCGGTGACCGAAAAGCCGCGCGGCATGCCCTTGCTGTAGGGCAGCAGCTTCATTTGGCCACTCATCCGGCCCTTGGCCTCGGGCCCGCATACAAGACGCTTGTAGAAGAATTGAATCATGGTTTGCGGGTTCCGCGTTCCGGGCTGGTGCCGTCCAGTGTGTCGATGGCGTCAACTATGCCGCGGCAGAACGCCATGTGTTCGGCGATGCTCACGCCGTCGGTTGTCACGATGCTTGTGCGGCGCACCGCGTCTGCCAGCCGTTCCAGCAGCAGCATGCGCGGGCTCGCTTGGGGCACGAACACCATGGGGTCGAACACCATGCGGTCGAACGCCATGCCAATGGTGCGAGCTTCGCTGTTCAGGCCCGACGCCGTTTCGGCGACGGTGCGCTGTTTGGGCGGGGCGGCGGGCGGCTTGTCGGCGCTTTCGCGCTTTGGCGTTTTCGCGGCAGGCTTTGGCTTTTGTGGTGGCGGCAAGGCGGATTCCCCCGACCTTCCGGCCGGGGCTGCTGCTGGGGTGCCTTCGCTGTCGAACAGCGCGGCAAAGTCTGTACCGGACGGGTGCTTGCCGGAACGCAGCAGGTCGGTGGCGCGCAAGCGCTCGCGCCGGTCAAGCACGCGGGCGCCCTTGGCCCGCCACGCGCTGGCGGCGGTAGCGGCATTATCCATCGGGATTTTTAGCTGTTTGCCGATTTCAAAGGCGCTCACGCCCTGGTTCCAGAGTGGAAGAATCTTGTACGCCTGGGTTGTTTCCGGCGGCCATACTTTTTCTGGCTGTGTCATCGGCACCCTTTCAAGCAGCGCGCGAACCTGCCGCGCCATTTCGTGTACGTCACCATCGAATTGCCCGCCGCGCACCGCGTCACGCAAAGCCAGTAGCTGCCGCTGCCTCATGCGGCTACTCGCCAGCGGGCGGCGTTTCCGCCGCCTTTGCTTCGGTGCGCGCTTTCATGGCGATCATGGCATTGCCAATCCATTCCTCACCGTGGATGCGCTTGAACTCGGCTTCTTCGTTGAACGTGGTGCGCTTCTGTGTGATGAAGCACATGCCGTGTTGTTGCCACTCGGGCGGCAACTCGACCTCGCCAACGCCCAGCAGCAGGCCGATGGCGCGGCCGGCCAGCATGCCCTTTTGCTTCGGCGTCGGGCGCAGCAGCGCGTACTGGCCGCCCCGGCCCGGTTCAACGCAGCAGGCCATGGCCCACCACAACAGCCAGCCGTCTTTGTTGACCGACGTGTACAGCGACGACAGGTACAGCGTGCCGTCGGCCAGCTTGCCCACGCGTCGGCACTCGCCACAGCCCTTCTGGCCCGACATGACCGGGTGCAGCAGCGCCAGCGCCTGGCGGTCGGTCAGTTTCAGGCCGGCGGCGGCCAGGTCAACCGTGCGGGGGTCGGGCAGCGGGAATTGATGGATCTTGCCTTCACTTTGCATGGGGGCCCTCACGCAGTTTCAGTACACACAGCACAGCCCACAGCAGCGCCAGCAGGGCCGAACTTGCGCCCGACGCCCACAGGCCCAGCGAAGCGTACACGCTGGCGTAGGCCAGCAGCACGCCGGCCGTCAGGAAGCTCGACATGGCGCTTGGGCGTTTGCCGCGCGCAAGGCTGGGCAGCAGTGCCGCGATGAACACCCACGCGCCGATAGACAGGATTGCGTCTTGTGGTTGCATGGCGCGGTCATACCACGGTATGACACGGCGGTCAAGGGTGTGTTGGTAACTTGCGAGAAGCTGTCAGGAACGGAGTGCCCCCGTCGTTAGACGGGGGCGAAGGGCAAAGCAGCACGCCAGTGGTGAAGCCGGCAAGAACGCAGCTTAGCGGCGCGGCAGCCGGTTGTCTACCAGAAACATGCCGGCGGGCCCGGCTGGCTTCGCGCCGGCGGCAAAGCCCTGCCCCAACGCCGCCGCCGCGCTGCGCTCAGCGCCGGTGACGATGTTGTGGGCGACGGCAATGTATTCGAGCGGGCGAACCTGCGACCACTGTTCTTCTTCTACCTTGCCCTTGTCGTCGGTCTTGTGTTCTTCCAGGTCAACCAGCAGCTCGGGTGTGGCACAGCGGCCGTCCTCGCGGCGCAGCAGCTTCAGGTGGTCAGGGATGCGGTTGCGCAGCCGGCCGATACCAAGGCCCATGTCTGTGCGGGCGGGCGCCATGCGCAGCCCCGCGCGCTGCAACAGCCGGTAAAGCGCGTGGTCGCGGTCGGCCAGCACCGGGCGGCTCAGGCGCCAGTTGTTGGCCGCCATGATTTCGCGAATGTCGCTGGCGATGCGGTCGGGGCTGTGGCCGTGCCAGAGCTTGCCCTTGACGGGCACGGCAAGGTTGCCCGCGCACATGGCCACGCGCAGCCAGCCCACGGGCTGGCCGTCGTGCAGGTGCATGGCGTCGCGGTAGAAAATCACGGGCAGCTTGTCGAAGTCGGCTTGCTCGATGCGGTCGCGCTGGTACTTGAAGTAGCGGTACACCGCCAGCGGGTGCGGGATGCCGCACTTGCCCAGCATGTAACGGTCGTGGCTGGGCGTGCCGGGCGGGTGCTTGGCCTCCTGGTTTTCAAGGTAGCCGTCGGCAAGGAAGCGTCTGTTTTCGTACGTGCTGATTTCGTGCAGCACGTAGCCGCGCATGCGCATTTCGCGCGCGCGCTGGTAAATGAAGTGGCCGTGGCTGACCGGGTTGCAGAATACGAACACCTTGGCGTGCGCGGCGCTGCGCTTGTTGCGGCCCACGCGGCCGTCGATCATGTCGAACTTTTCTTCGGTCAGGTCTTTGTTGTCGGCTTCGTCAAGGATTGCGTCATCCCACTCCGGGCCCTTGTAGTCGGCGGCGGACTTCTGGTAGCTGTCAAACCAGATTTCGCTGCCGTTGTCGAAGCGCCAGGGGCGTTCGCGACCGCCGGGCTTGGCGCGCAGCTTCAGCTCGCGGCAGCGGGTTGCGATTTCAAAATTGATGCTGCGCTCAATCTGCTCAAACGTGTCGGCCAGGATCACGCCGCGGCTGCCCGGGTACTTCAGGCGCCGGCCAATGGCGAGCTTGGCGATCAGGTTGGTCTTGCCACAGCCCAGGCCGCCGCTGACTTCGACAATGCGGTGCGGATCGTTGTCGATGCGGTCTTGCCAGGGCAGCCACTCGTCGGGCACGGTTTCAATCATTCCACTACCCTGCGCTCGACGTTGACGGTTTGCGGCAGCGTTTCGTCTTGTGTTTTGCGGTCATACCCGCAACGGGCTTCCAGCCAGTACCACAGCGTGGCAGGCACTTGCCGGCCGCTGGTCGCCATGGAGTACAGCGCCTTTTGGGCGTTGACCTTGCACGTGGCCTCAGCCTGGTTGACCAGGTGGGACAGCGCGGGATCAGCGTCGTAGCCTTCAAGGCCGTGCACGACGGCGGCATGGTCAGGCAGGGCGCCCGCAAGCACGTCAGCGATGAATTGCCTGCGCGTGCCGGCCAATTGGTGGTCTGGTATGTCGGAAAGCAGGTTATCCACAGCGCTACTCAGGCCGGAATCGGCTGAATCATCATCCTGTAGTGTGTATTCGATCTTTTCCATACCAGATGTACGCCCATTGGACTATCGGCACGCAGCAATTGCAACACCACGGGCAGTATTCTAGTATCGCGGGGATGCACCGAAACAGCCCGGCGTTAGCTTGTGTCGTACCAGCGCATCAGCGCGGGGCGGCTCTGCGCGCTGCTTTCCGGGGCATGACAAATGCAGACTGGACTGGTCCCACTTACGGAAAACAGGAAGGGGCTGGGAAACCGGCCTCCGTGCGGGATTCCATGGCTTCTGTGCGCGTAGCAACCGCCCAGGGGCTCCATGCCGCACGCTCAAAGGGGGAGCTGACGGGCGGCGCACCGCCGCCACAAGCCCGAGAAACACTGTCGGTAGGCCCCGTACCCAGCACAAAGCATGACCCCCTAGCGATAGGGGGTTTTGCTTTCCCGAAAGACAATCGTGAGCTTCCGGCTGACACCGACCCCAGCCGGATGTGTGCCCCGCCGTTCTCGGCGCAAGCGCACACAATGGGTAGTTGCATACATATTGGGGGTTCAAGGTTTTCCGTGCGCGTACATAACACTATGTCGCGTGTCGCACCCACTAATGGGTGTTTGCTGGTGTCTGGCCCCTCGGGGTACCGGCCGGCGAATGGAGACAGGCCGTACGCGGCGAAGGGGTAGTGCCCCAGGCCCGACGGGTGGAGCTGTTGACAGCCAGTGTGCCATATCGAAGGTGAGCGCCCGGTGCGTTTTTCTGCACGCACATTCGGGCATGGTGTTTGCTTGCCGGTTGCAGCCGCGCCGTCGTCGCGTTTTCGCGAAGGGGCGTTGCGGACAGGTGCTGTATTGCCTGTGCGCAACCGCGCAGCCCACGCTGACCTTGTACGCCAGGCGGTGACGCTCGGGCCCCAAGGCCCCCGGTACGCCCGGACAGGACAGCAAGGGGCGGTGACGGTGTGCTTGGTGCTGGCGGATCGCGGGGGGCATGGTGGCTTCGGCGTGTCGGTCGGTCGGCAAGCCGCCCGCCCCGCCCCAGTGGAAGAACAAAGTGAGCTAGGAAAAGAAGCGCCCGCCCAAAGTAAGGGCAGGCAAAAAAGAATCTTGACAAGACTTCCGGTA
>JADZFR010000050.1 GCA_020849795.1 Planctomycetota bacterium
GGTGTCGCCCGAGCGCCGCCGCGAAGCGATGGCGGTGCTGAACGCCGAGCCTGAGCCCGAGCCGATGTACAGCTCACCGCAGCAAAGGCCGCGGCGCGGGCCCGACCCCGTGGTCACGCTGATGCGCGTCGGCATGCAAGCGGCAAGCCTGCTGCGCCGGATCATCAGCAAGACCAACCCGGGTTTGGGGCGGCTGCAAAAAGCGGCGTAGTGGGAAGGCGGGCGACATTGCGACCGGGCCGGAGGGCGCGGCGCGGCTGGCATTTGATTCCGCGGGGCTTGGGTTCTGAGTTCCGGGTTCTGAGTTCCGGGTTCTGTGTTCCGGGTTCGGCGTTGAAAGATGCTTTCCTGCCTGCTACCTCGCGCCTCCCGCCTCCCGCCTCCCGCCTCCTGCCTGCTACCTCGCGCCTCCCGCCTCCCGCCTCCTGCCTCCTACCTCGCGCCTCCCGCCTCGCGCCTCGCGCCTCCCGCCTCCTGCCTCCTGCCTCCTGCTTCCTGCCTCCCGCCTCCCGCCTCCTGCCTCCTGCTTCCTGCTTCCTGCCTCCCGCCTCCTGCCTCCCGCCTCCTGCCTCTCCGAGACCACGGTCACTCAATGAAAAACGAGACCCCGATAGCCGCGTGCGGCGTACTCAGCGAGCAGAGAATTCGCCTGCGTCAGCATCGGCTTGTGTTTGTCGTCGCCGGGGTCCAGCGCCACGACGTTGCGGGCATGCAGGGCGCGCAGTTCAAGGCGGGGCAGTACGCCCGGCTCAAGACGGTGCAGCAGCTCTTGCGCGGCGGCCGTGTGCCGCAGCGCCTGCTTGCGCTGCCCGCCCACGCGAAACAACTGGGCGACGTAGCACTCCGGGGCCAGGCGCGACTGCGGGTCATTCGGCTGCTTCGTGTTCTCGGCGTGCACGAGCAGGCGCTGTGCCGGGTTCGCGCCGCCTTGGGCCAGCGCGTCAGCCAGGCAACGGGCGTGCACGACGGCAAGATGCTCGCGGGGCACATGGCCTTCGCTGTGCTTGAGCACCAGCGCCAGCGCGTCTGCGTTTTCAGACAGCGCCGCGAGTGCGAAAAGACGCGACCACTTGGCTTCGCTGTTGCCGCCAAACGCCAATGCCTGCTGCATGCTCATCGAGCCCTCCAGCAGCTGCCCGCGGGCCAGCGTCTGCTCGATGTTCAGTCGATAGCGCTGCTCGGCGCGGGGCAGCACCCGGCGCGCGGTATCCAGGGCGCGCGCCAGGTCGCCCAACTCAATGTCGAGCGCGGCGCCTGCGGCTTCAAGCTGAACCTGCTGGCCGCCACACAGCTCAATGCTGGCGCGGGCGACGCGGCGGGCCTCTTCGAAGCGGCCGTTGGTCTCAAGGATTTTCACGAAGTTGTGGGCCTCAGGCTGGGTCCACTCATCCAGGGCACCCCGGTTCAGCAGCATCGACAGAAAGCTGCGGCGCTGGTGCGACAGCGCCTCGGGCGCGTTGCCGCCCGCGTGATGAAAATGCGACAGCGTGCCCTCAAGCTGCGCCTGCAGAAACAGGTCGTCGGCAAGGCGGCTGACCTGTTGCGCAGCCGCCAGCAACGTCTCGGCGCGGTTGAGGTCGCGCTTGAGCAGGGCGTCGCGGATTTCGTCAATCAGCTTCAACAGGATCGGGCGGCTGTGCTGGTTCAGTTTCGCGCGCAGTCCTTCATACTGGACGAGCGCCTCGTTCAGGTCGCGCAGGACGCCCAGGTGGTGCTTGCCGGTGAGCGAGCCCAGGCGCATGCGGTTGACCGATGCCATGGCGCCCACCAGCGCCAGCAGGTCGCCCGCCATCTCGCGCGTGCCCGACGAGATATCCGAAAGATAGGGCGTGCCCTCGCCGGTAAGCAGCCACGCGGGGTTGATGCCCAGCGTCTCGACCAGTGCCGAGCCGAACTCAAGGGGCATGCGCGTTCCCGCAGAATAGCGGCTGACGTTGTTGGGCGAGAACTCGGTGCGGCGGGCAATCTCGGCCTGGGTGTGCGCGTCAACCAGGCTGGCGAGCCTTTCCTGAAGGGCTGTGGCGCGTTCGGCGTTGCGGTCCAGGGCAGCAGTCATGTGACCTCCGTGGCGATTTCGTGGTGCACGCGGACTTGTATACCAGATTCGGTATATGATTTGCCACCCATGTTTCTTAGTTCATGTCATTTTGGGTAGGCTGGGGCGCATTGAACTGTCACTTACAGGAGCCTTCGATGACTACCCGATTCCTGCTGACGACTGCTGTCCTGCTGTTTGCCGCCGCCGCGACCGCGCAACCGGCGGTCAACTCTTTGTCGCCGACACGCCACGACACCGACGCCGCCCCCGGCACAAACGTGACCGCCGGGTTCAGCGCCAACATGGCAAACCCGGCCGCCGGCGCGTTTCGTGTGCGCAGCAGCATGCGCGGCACCTTGCCCGGCGCGTACTCTGGCGGCGGCACTTCGCAACTCACCTTCAACCCCACCGCCAACCTGCTGCCCGGCGAAGAAATCGAAGTCAGCCTGACCACGGCACTCACCAGCAGCCAGAGCGTGCCACTGGCTGCACCCCACGTGTGGCGCTTTCGCGCAGCCGCGGGCCAGACCAACGCGCGCTTTGACTGTCGCGGCTGGGACACCGGCTTGTCCAGCGCCTGGGACGCCGAGATGGGCGACCTGGACAATGACGGCGACCTTGACCTGGTGTGCGTGACGAACGGCCAGAGCTACGTCTACCTGAACAACGGCAGCGGAGCTTTCACGCCAAGCGCCCTGGGCACGCCGGACGGCAGCCAGGCGTGCGAGTTGGCCGACATCGACAACGATGGCGACCTGGACATCATCGTTGCCAACGCGCGCTGGGGCACCACGTCGGGGCAATTCACCGGCCAGTCGCTGATCTACCTCAATAACGGAAGTGCCGTGTTCAGCAGCACGATCAACCTCGGGCTGGTCGGGCAGTTCGCACTCGACGTTGCCGCCGGTGACATTGACGGCGACGGCGACATCGACATCGTGATCGGCCGGGGCAGCGTGCAGGTTGAGCCCAACGACGTCTACATCAACAACGGCGGCGGCAGCTTCGCCCGCAAGGGCGTGCTGGTCACACCCGGATACCCGGCTGAGTTCGGGGATAACACGTGGGCCGTGCGCCTTGCCGACGCGGACAACGACGGTGATCTTGACCTGTTCACGGCAAACTTTGATTTCGGCCCGACACAGTCCTACCTCTTCCTTAACAACGGCAACGGCGACTTTGACTATCTCCAGCACAGCGTCCCCATCGGTGCTCCGGCCATCGCGCTGGGCATGGAAGTTGCCGACTTCAATGGCGACGGGCGCGTGGACATCGCGTTCGGGCACCTCGGGCAGCCGGCCATGTCGACCCTTGACCGTGTCACTGTGTACTACAACAGCGGCGGCACGACTTACTCATCTCCGCAGGTGATCAGCGCAAGTGCCTATCCCTATGGTGTGGAAGCCGCAGACGTGGATGGCGACGGCGATCTTGACCTCGCTATCGGCCTGGAAGGCGGCCAGTGCACCGTGCTGGTGAACGGCGGCACGAACTTCAGCGGCGTACTTGCCCTGGGCAGCGGCTCTACCAACGCGCACAAGCTGGCGTTCGGCGACCTGGACGGCGACGGCGACCTTGATTGTGCCGGCCCTGACCGCGTCTACTATAACGGCAGCAACGCGCCGCTGTTCAATGTCTGGACGGCGCAAGGCACCGTCACCAACGGCGCCACCATCAACGTGAGTTATGGCCAGACACTTTCCTCGCTGAGCTTGAACATCCTCGCCAGTGATTCGGATGGCGACAACATCGTCGTCACCGGCACGGTCAGCAACGTGACCACCCAGGGCATCCTTAACAGCGAGTTCAGCAAGGCCAACGCCCCCGCGCCCACTATGCTCAGCCCGACCACCGGCACGTTCAACCAGGGCGGCGCAACCCACACCGTTTCGCTGACCTGCCACGACGGCACCGAGACCACCCTGTTCAGCTTCCAGATTGTCGTCGGCGCCGCCCCCAACGTTGCGCCGACGCTCACGGTCGCCGGCAGCAGCGGCAACATCCTCAACAACGCGACGCTGAATGTCGCGCACGGATCAAGCCTGGCTTCGCTGGGTCTGCAGATCAGCGTAAACGACGGCAACGGGCACAACGTCAGTGTCGTCGGCAGCGTCAGCGCCAGCGCCGGCACCGGGATCCTGAACAGCGAGTTCAGCAGCGCCTCGGCCCCGGTGGCCTATCAGCTCACGCCCACGACCGGCAGCTTCAGCCAGGGCTCCACCGTGCACGTCGTGAGTCTGCAAGCCAGCGACGGCAACGGCGGCAACGCAGCGTTCAGCTTCAGCATACAGGTCGGCGCACCGCAGATTCCCGCCATCGAGCTGCATGAAGGAACAGCCGCTGGCAACACGATCGTCCACGGCTCCGCCGCCGGCGGCGGCCGCGACTTCGGCAGCCAGGACATCACCCAGGGCCCGACCACGGCGCTGACCGTCGTCATCGTCAACACCGGCAACGCCGCACTCAGCGTCAGCGGCATCGCGCTCAGCGGCACCCACGCCGGCGAGTTCATGTTGAACACCAGCGGCACAGCCGCCAGCGTCCAGCCGGGCAACGGCACGTCGTTCAGCCTCGCGTTCGACCCGACAAGCGCCGGCACCAAGTCGGCACAGGTCACGCTGACGCACAACGGCAGCGGGACCCCAAACCCGTTCACGTTTGCGATCGCCGGCGTCGGCACCAGCATCGTGACGGCGCCAGTCATGGTGGTGCGACAGGGAAGCACCGTAGGCCCGGTGCTCGGCAACGGCAGTGCGCTTGCCCTTGGCATCTACGACGTCGGGTTCGTATCCATGCCAGTTACCATCGTGGTACAGAACGCGGGCAACGCAGACCTGGTGCTCGGCGTGCCCGGGCTCAGCGGCAGCGCCCCCGGCCAGTTCACGACCGACAGCACCGGCATGCTGGCTGTGGTCCCGGCGGGCCAGAGCACCAGCTTCACAGTCCGGTACCTGACCGGCACAGTCGGCAACCACGACGCCGTGCTGGCCTTTGCCCACAACGACACCAGCACCTCCACCCCGTTCACACTGGACCTGAGCGCCACGACCAACGGGACTTCCGGGCAGGGCGCTTCAAGTGGCAGCTCTGGCGGCGGCGGCGGTTGCGCCACGGCCCCCACGAGCGGCGTGTGGCTGCTGTGTCTGCTGCCGGCTGTGGCGCTGTTGCGCCGGCGCAGGCGCGCATAGAAAGCGGCCAAAGAACGATCCCGCGGTCGGAGTCATCGCCGACCGCGGGATCTTCGTTTCACTTGGTCTCAACAGGCTGACAGCAACTGCTCGCCGCCCTTGCGCGAAATGATCTCGACGGCGGCGGAGTGCGGAAGCCGTGCTAGAACCCAGGCAAGCGGCCGCCTCGTACCGGTGGGTCCACTCCCCGGTCGCGGCCACGGGAATGGTGGTGTTTGGCCGACGGCACCGGGTGTTCGGGCGCGTCGGGCGTCTTGTGCGCGGGAACTTTTGCCTCGGGCAGCTTGCGCTCTATCCACTGCTTGATCGCGTCATTGCGCTCCATGCCCGGCGGACCAAGCCAAAGCTTGATGCCCGCGGCTTTCACGGCGTTGAACACGTTCTCTTCGATGTGTTCGGCCACCAGGTCCGTCACGCCCGCCTCGACCAGTTCGCCGGCCAGGCCCGCCGGGGTGGCTCGGGTGAGCTGCGCACCCTCCGTCAGCTTGCCGTGCTCGTCGATCAACTCGATGCGGTCGTGGGTGAACTTCTCGTCGTTCAGCCACGCCACATGGTTGTGCAGCGTCAGCACCAGCGCCATTCTTCGGTGTTCGCGTTTCATGGCTTCTCCTTATTAAGCAAGAACCCCGCGCAAGCGCGCGTTCTTTCGTCGACAGACCCAACGCCACTGGCTCACGCCCTCAATGTGCCAACCAGGTCGCTGATGCGCTGGATGCCGGCATCGAGTAGGCGCTGTTTGATGCCATTGTAGATCGTTTGGCCCGCATCGGGTTCAACAAACAGGATCGTGCCCAGTTGCACGGCGCTGGCACCCGCGACCATGAACTCAAGCACGTCGTCGGCGTTTGAGATTCCGCCGATCGCAATCACCGGGATCTTCACCGCGCGCGCGGCCTGCCACACGCAACGCAGGGCCACGGGCTTGATCGCAGGGCCGCTGAGACCGCCGGTAAAGTTCGCGACCAGCGGCTCGCGCTTGCGCCAGTTGATCGCCATGCCGACCAGCGTGTTGATGGCGCACACCATGTCAGCGCCGCCGCGTTCTGCGGCTTTGGCAATGCCGGCGATGTCGGCCACGTTGGGCGAAAGTTTGGCAATGATCGGCAGCCTGGTCTTGGCGCGGCAGGCGGCGACCAGCCTCTCGCAGGTGCCCGGCTCGGTCGAGAATTGCAGGCCCTCGGCGACGTTGGGGCAACTCAGGTTCAACTCAAGCGCAGCCACACCCTCTTCATTGTCAAAGCGCTCGGTCAGCCAGACGTACTCTTCAAAATCGTGCCCGACGATGTTGACGATTGCCTTGGGTCCGAAGCTGCGCATCTTGGGCAGCGTGTTCTTCACGAACGCCTCATAGCCCTCGTTCTGCAGGCCAATGGCGTTGATCATGCCCGCCGCGGTTTCGGCTGTGCGCGGGTATGGGTTGCCCAGGCGCGGGTTGCGGCTGATGCTTTTGCCGACGAGTGCGCCATAAACGGAGAGGTCGTGGTAGCGGTCGAGCTCTTTGCCATACCCGCTGCACCCGCTGGCGGTCATCAGCGGCGACGACAGCTCCAGCGGCCCGAGCTTGACGGAAAGATCAAGCGGCATGCGGTGCCTCCGTCTGTGTTTCCGGCTTGGGCCCGGGTTTGGCTTCAGGTGTCGGCTCGGGTGCCCGCTTGGCGCGTTTGGGGTCTTTGCGAAAGCTGACCGCCAGCAGCATGCCGACACCCAGCATGATCCATGCGTCGGCCACGTTCCAGATCGGCCAGCGGCGCGGGATCTCGAAGAACAGGATCTTGGTGCCGTGGCCCGGCAGGTCGAAGTCGAAGTACACGAAGTCGCGCACGTGGCCCAGCAACAGCCGGTCGTAAAGGTTGCCGATCGCGCCCGCCGTCACCAGCGCCAGCGCCACCAGAAAGAAGCGGCGCGAAGGCGGCGCCTTGTACATGTACACAAGCAGCGCACTGAGCACGACCGCGGCGATCAACGCCAGCAAACCGGGGTTACCGTGCAGAATGCTGAACGCCGCACCCTCATTCTCGGCCCACTTCCAGCTGATCCAGTGGCCGATCACGGGCGTGACCTCCGGGTCGGTCGGGCGCACAACGCTGTCAGCCCAGGCCTTGGAGGCGATGTCGGCCACCAGGCCCACCAGCAGCACGATCCAGAACAGGCCTTTGCGGGTGAACGCGCGCTGCAACGCTGTCAGGGTGGACTCGGCCATGGCGCGAATGTACGGGCAGGCCCGCGAGGCGGCAAGGCGTGGGCGGATGGCGCGGCGGAAGTATGCTGGCCGCATGGCATCGCTGTACCTCCACATTCCGTTCTGCGTGCGCAAGTGCGAATACTGTGACTTCGTCAGCGGCGTCGCCGGCGAAGCCGAGATTGACCGCTACCTGCGCGCCCTGGACCGTGAACTGGAGTTGCGCTTTCCGGGCGGGTTGGCGCCCGACACGGTCTTCATCGGCGGCGGCACGCCCACGCGCCTCAGCGCCACGCAGTGGCTGACGCTTGGGGGTATTCTGCGGCGGCGGCTTGACTTGTCGCGCTGCGCCGAGTTCACGAGCGAGATCAACCCCGGCACCCTGACACCCGAAAAGGCTGATGCCCTGCGCGCCGCGGGCGTCGACCGTGCCAGCTTCGGCGTACAGAGTTTCCACACCCGCTACTTGCAGGGGCTCGGCCGCGCCTACGAAGCCGGCACCGCAACCGCCGCCGTGCAGATGGCGCGCAACGCCGGCATTGCCCGCGTGAGCATGGACCTGATGTTCGCGCTGCCGGGCCAGACGCCGGCCGAATTGCGCGAGGATGTGGATGCCGCGCTTGCGCACGACACCGAGCACCTGAGCCTGTACGCGCTGACCTATGAGGACGACACGCCATTGACGCGTCAATTACAGTCCGGCGCTGTCACCCCGTGCCCCGAAGAGCTTGAGCGCGAGATGTTCGGGCTGGTCGGCGACATGCTGGCTGCGCGCGGGCTGCCGCGCTACGAGGTCAGCAACTTCGCGCGCGCGGGCGCAGCGTGTCGCCACAACCTTGTATACTGGACGCTGGGTGAGTGGCACGGCGTTGGCGCTGCCGCCCATGGGCTGATTGGCGGACAGGTGCACCGCAACCCGCCGGACTGGAAAGTCTACTGCGACGCGATCGAAGCCGGGCGTTTGGCACTGCAAACCGAGGCCGCAATGCCGCGCTTTGAGCGCGCCGAGACACTGCTGCTGATGGGCCTGAGGCTGACGCAGGGCGTTGAGTTGCGGCGCTTTCGCAACCTCGCGGGCGAGGGTTTTCACACGCTGTGTGCAGCACCCGCGGCAAGGCTGATCGAGCAGGGCCTGCTGGAACTGAATCAGACCCACGTGCGCTGTACCAACGAAGGCCTGTTCGTGCTGGATGAGATCATCGTGCAACTCGCGGCAGGCATGAAGGCGATGCCGGGAACAGTGAATGACCAGTAACCAGTTATCCGTTGCCAATCCAACAGGCCCTTTGCGGCGCATTGGGCCTTGGTTGCTGGTTGTTGGATGTTTGCTGTTTCTCTTCGGGTGCAGCACCGCGCCGCGCAGCGTCGTTCCGCTGCCGGGCGACGACGGTGAACTCACGGGCCTCGAGAAAGCACAACTCGCCGTGGTGGCGCTGGTCGTTGAGCAGGGCACCAGCGGCGACAGCTACGGCGCGGGCGTGGTGTTCGACACCAAGGGCCACATCCTGACCGTGCACCACGTGATCGACGGCGCCACGCGCATTCTTGTGCTGCTGTCGGGCGGCTACACCGTGCGGGCCGACGTCGTCGCGGTTGACCCGGTGTTCGACTTCGCCATTCTGCGCGCCGAGCTGTTTTTGCCCGAGCGCATGCGCCCCGCGGACCTGGCCACAGAGTTGCCCCGCCCCGGCGACACAGTCTGGAACCTGGGCAACCCGTTTGGCACGTCGCGCTTCGGCGGCGAGCCCAGCGTGGGCCGCGGCGTGATCAGCGCCCTGCACCGCAGCTACCTGAATGAAGAAACCGGCCGCCTTTACCTTGACGGCATCCAGCACGACGCGCCCACCAACCCCGGCAACAGCGGCGGCGGCATCTTCAATGAACGCGGCGAACTGCTGGGCCTGAACGCGTTGATCACCACCATGCGCGAAACGCCCGGCGACTCCGGCGTCGCGTTTGCATTGCCCGCGCCCGTGATTCGCAAGGTGGCGGAACGCCTGCTGCGCGGCGAAACCGTGACCCACGGCTGGCTCGGCGCCGAGCGCTACAAGCAAGCGGCCGAGATCTTCCCGCAGGGCCACGGTCGCCTGCGCGCCGTGTTCGGGCCGCTTGCGCAGGGCGGACCCGCCAGCGCGGCTGGGTTCATGCCCGGCGATGTGATTATCAAGGTCGGCGGCCACGAAGTGTTTGGCCTGCACGAGATCCTGAGCCTCGAAGATTCGCTGATTCCGGGCCAGCCGGTCAAGCTGACGATCAACCGCGCGGGCCGCGAGTTCGACCTCGACCTGGTCGTCGGCGCGCGCCCGTGGCCGTGGGGATAAGCTACCCCAGCGGCTTCATCGGGTCGGCAGTGATTTCGTGGCGCGACTGCTTTTTGGTGAAGCCCTTCAGGTTCACTTCGGTTTTGCCCTCTTTCAGGCCCGTCGCCGCCGCCGTTTCGCCGCTGACCACCACGCATCCGGGGTTGCCCGTGGCTTGCAGGCGGGCGGCCAGGTTCACGCTGGCGCCGATGCACAGGTACTCGAGCTTGTGCTGGGTGCCGAGCAACCCGACCAACACATCGCCGCTGGCCACACCGGCGCGGATGCGCATCCCCCACTCTTCGCCAAAGCCGCGGGTGCGAACCAGGTTCACGCGCTCGATGCGCGCCACCAGCGAGCGCGAAAAGTCCAGGGCGCGCTGCTCGTGGTTTGGCCCGCTGCACATGGCCACCAGCCCGTCGCCGTGGTGCTGCAGCGGCTGCACCGAGAAGCGGCTGAACAGCGGCACAGCTAATTCATACACGCTGCCGACGGTGTCGAGAATCTCTTCGGGCGGCAGCGAGTTAAACCGGTCGGTGAAGCTGACGAGGTCGCAGAAGATGCTGGTGATGTTTTCCTTTCGCGGCGCGAAGTCCTTGTCGCTGCTGTCGCCCAGAAAGCGCTCCAGAATACGCTTCTGGAACTCGTCGGGAGCGGCTTCGCGGTACGCGCGGTCCACGCGGGCCACCATCAGCGGGTTGTTCAGCTCCATGGCCACTTGCAGCGCCAGGTCAAGCTGCTCGATGCATCGCTTCACGTCGGTTTTGGCCAGTTGCTCAGCCACGTGCAGCCGTGTCAGCACTTCGGCTTCCAGCGGCACGCCCGCGTGATGGAACAGCTTTTCCATGTCGCCAAGCCAGTTGGTGCTGGTGCGCATGGCGGTGCTTGCGCTTGGGTCGCCGCCTGCAATGCGCCTGCGCCAGTACTCGAGCAACGCCTTGTCCTGCGGTTCTTTCAGCGTCTCGGCAGCTAGGCCCAGCCAGCGGCCGGCGTTGCGGGTGTGCACGCGGGCCAGGATCAGCGCGCAGAAGCCGGCGAGATAATGCTTGCTGTCGCCCAGTTCGTGCAGCTCGGCTTCGAGTTGTTCAGCCTCGACCTCGGCTTCCTTGAGATGCACCAGCTCAAGCAGACCCTGCACCAAGTAGCTGCGGATGCGAATGCGGGTGAGCAGCGGCAGCTCGGGCAGTTTGAGCGTGCGGCGCGCGAACTCAACGGCGCCGGCGCTGTTGCCAAGGTTGAACTCAAGCTGCACCAGGTTGCCCAGCGTGATGGCCTGGCCGACCACGTCGTTACGCGCGGCCTTGAGCGCGGCGACGCGAACAAATGTGCGGCGCGCCTCGCGCCATGCTGATTGCCACATCAATGCCTGGCCCAGCGAATCCAGAATCCAGTCGCGCGAGGGCGAGTCGTCGATCATCGAAAGCGCCACGTATAGCGCGGCCTCAGCTTCAAGGTGCTTGCGCGCCCGAATGCGGATGACGCCCAGCGTGTGCAGCGCGCGGGCCGCGGTGGCGCTGTCGGAATCAAGCAGACGCGAAGCCAGCGCCTCGCAGCGGTCTTCGAGCGCGTCAAGGTCGACCATGCCGCCGCGGCGCAGTTCAAGACGCGTGGCGATCAGTTCGCGAACGGAGTGCCAGGGCGCTTCAAGGGTTGCCGGCAGCCTGGCAAGAAGCTGCCCGGCGCGATCCACGTCAAACGAATCCAGGGCCAGCTGCGCGCGGGCCAGAAGCAAAGCCGGGCCTTCCCCAAACCGACCATCGTTGGATTCACAAGAGAACCACCACTGGGCTATCGAGCCGGCCATTCGTGAAGATTAGCACCGCACAGGCTGGAATGGCACTGCCTCGCCGCGTGGGCCAACATTCCGGTGGGCCCTCGGCGAAACCCAATGGCTCGCGCAGTCGTACTCTTGTGGCAACCAGGCTCACCTTGTCGGCAACGTAATGTCAGTGGCCTTTGCGTCCTCGACCTGAACGATCGCTTGCCAGTCTTCCCCCTCGATCACATACGGCACGCCACTCCCGTTCTCAAAACTCACGACGAAAAAGCGAACAGCCGGAAGATCGATTGCCCGGCATTGCACACTTGTCTTGCGGTCGGTGGCAACGGACCGCAATCGACCGATCGAGCGGTGGCCAAGCCTCAATCGTCGCATTCCCGATGCGCGATAAACTTCGCCCCCGCCCTCCAATCGGCAATGGCAAATGCGCAATACTGTTTCTGGCGCGTGCGGCGTGCTCTATCTTGACTTCCGTATCGTACGGCCCCCTGAACGCACGCCCGCCATAGACATCCACCACCCGGAGTCTTCCATGAACACCATGCTGCGATTCGTTCTGTGCCTGCTGCCCGTTGCCATGCTTGCGCCCGCGCCGGTCAGCCTTGCCAACGACAAAGACAGCGCACGGCCCCAACTAACGGAAGAGTCAGACCAGCCGCCCGTTCATCAATTCAGCGACGCAGAGCTCAGCGCAGCCCGCGAAACCCTGGCCGCCCTGACACCAGAACAACGCGCGCTGCTGAACCACATGCGCTATCTGCTGCAGCCACAGTATGAAGAAGAGCTGATGGCAGGCCGGGCCTTCGCCCCTTGCCCGCTGGCGCCGTTTGAGCAGCCCGGCGCTGTGCTGGAAAGCGCTGACGTGCTGCGCTTGTGGGCGGTGCTCGCATCAGGCATGCCGATTACGGACTCGACCCGGGCATGGCTTCAATTGTTCGTGCAAACGCCCATACCCGCCGCCAGCGAGAGCATCAGCGAGATTGGCCTGCACATGGCTGTGCGCACACGGATTGCGGCGGGCTGAGTTGGGACTTGCTGACAAGCTGACCAAGCGCGCCAAAGATCTGCTCGACGCCGCCCAGGATGCCAAGCGCGTCACAGCCAAGAATTCGCCACTGATCGAGGGAAAGGTCATCGACCCCGAATGGTTTGCCAGCCAGCTGTGGCGCAGCTCGATCTACCGCTTTGCGCTGGAGATGAATCTGAAAGTCCAGGCACCGGCCTGGGAGAATGCGCTGCGCAACCTTTTGTCGGCCGGCGACAAAACGAACGGCTGGACAAGCAAATCCCGCGACAACAGTGAGGCGGAAGACCTTGACGCCAACCTTTTCTCCATCGCCGCACTCAGCCTTGCGGCGACTGCGCCTGAGGGAGTGCTGAACAAGGGGATCGTCCGCAACATTGAGCAACGGCTGCAGGACGTACCTGGCGTGCTGAAGCGGCTGGGCCGTGACTATGCGGGCGACGTGCAAGCGGGTACTCGTCTGGCGATGATGCTGAGCTTTGCGCCTGATCTGGCGCCCGAGGGTTCTACCGCAGAGACATGGCGCAAGTCGGTTGTGAAGCTTGCCACCGAGCAAGACCCGAGCGGCATGGTGCTTGATGGCGGCGACGGCGGGCGTGAACTTGGTCTGCCGAACGGCCGACGCTACCTGACGGTGAACGAAACCGCGCTGCAATGCGTCGCGCTGAGCGGCGGATTGACCGGCACCCATGCACCGCTGGCGGACATGAGCCTCGCCGACATTGGGCGCGCCATGCATGCATGCTCTGTGCTTCATGCCAGCACGCTGCCCGAAGGCGCGCGCCGTACCAGCAGCGGCTGGGGCAGCGGCAAAGGGCACGAACTGCCCAAGCCCGGCGTCATCGAGAACTTCATGCTTGAGGGCATCGACTTTCTCATCAAGTCGCAGCACAAAGATGGCGGTTGGGGTTCGTCGTACACTACGCGCGGCGCACAGCCGCCGGCGTCGTACGATCCCGGCAGCACCGCGTTTGTCGCCATGGCGCTGATGCGCGCCGGGCACACGCCGTTCAAGGGCAAGCACAAAGACGCAGTGCTGAAAGCAACGGACTACCTCGTGGACGTGGTCGAGAAAGCCACTGAAGATGGTCCGCGCATCACTGAAGTGACCGGCACGCAGCTTCAGGGCAAGCTGGGCCAGATTGTCGACACCGCCGTGGTCACGCAGTTCCTCGCCCGCGTCCTGCCCACGGTCGAGTCGGACCGTAAGCTGCACAAGCGCGTCGAGGCTGCCCTCGATAAGTGCGTCCGAAAAGTCGAGGCGGCCCAGGCTGAAGACGGCGGCTGGATCACCGCGGGCTGGGCACCCGTACTGCAGTCGGCAATGTTCAACCAGGCTCTTGAGTTGGCCGAGCTGGCAGGTCGCGAGGTTGACCCCGCGGTCCTGTCGCGTTCGCGCCATTACCTCAGCCATGACGTTGAACTCGAATCCGGAAAGAAGGGTGCGGCGAGCCGCCCGACATCGGCCGGGGTGGCTTTCTACGCCGGCTCGTCAGCCATGCGCGCCACCGCAGCCGAGAGCGCCGAGGTCACCCTTGCCGTCGAAAGGGCGATCAAGGACCGCGTGCTGCCGTCGCAGGCCGAGATCAGCGACAAGAACCTGCGCAAGATCGGCTACAGCGAAGAAGCAGCCGCCGCCAAGGCCAAAGCCCACCGCGCGCATGAAACCATGGTGGCGAAGCTGAAAGATGAGAACTACCTGAAGGGCTTCGGCAACAACGGCGGCGAAGAGTTCATCTGCTACATGCTGAGCAGCGAGTCGATCGTCATCACCGGCGACGACACCTGGAACGACTGGAACAAGAAGATGCGCGACACGTTCGAGAAGATCCAGAACGCAGACGGAAGCTGGAGTGGCCACCACTGCATCAGCAGCCCGTTGCTCTGCACGGCGGCTGTGCTGCTGTGCCTGACGGCTGACCGCGAGGTCCACGCACTGGTGGAAACCGGCCCATCGACCAGAACCACAAGCAGCAAGAAGGCCGCCAAGAACCCTGAGCCGAAATCCGACGGGCCGGTCACCGGCAAGAAGTAAGACGCGCGGAACCGAGAGATTCTGAACACCGGCGCCCGGCCAAATGCCGGGCGCTGGTCATTTCCGGGCGCCGTGCGCGTGCAGGTTCCTGTGTAAAGCCGCTGTAACAAATCCAGAACTCGGGAACCCACTTCGCCTGCCTGTCGTACTTAGGGGGTAGAGGTACGTCCCTGGCCCCCATACGAGAACGCCCATGAAACCCAATTCACGATCCATGCTCCTGGTCGGCGCCGCGTTTGCCGGCGTCATGCTGTCCGCCTGTGTCAGCCGCACCCAGACGCCGCCGCCTGACGGCTGCAATGGCAAAGACACCACGGTCGAGAAGCCCGTTGAGAACAACGGCAACAGCACGTCCGGGGAGGGCACCCCGATCAGCCACAAACTGCCTGAACCTGGCCCGATTGATCCGTTCATGATCAAGGGCATCGACTATCTGGTCGCCGCGCAGCATGAAGACGGCGGCTGGGGCGGCGGCTCACACGCGGCGCAGGATGTGCGCGACCCGCACGCGGTGAAGACTGACCCGGGCAGCACTTCATTCGCAGCCATGGCGTTGATGCGCGCCGGCCACACACCGTTCTCGGGAAAACACAAGGCATCGGTGCTGAAGGCGACGACCTACGTGGTGGGAGCCGTCGAGGCATCCTCTGACAACGGCCCGCGCATCACCGACATTGAGGGCACGCAGTTGCAATCCAAGCTCGGCCAGATCATCGACACTGCGATGGCCTCTCAGTTCCTGGCACGCGTGCTGCCCCTGACAGAGCCAGACGCCGCGCTGCAGAAGCGCGTTGAGGCCGCGCTGGACAAGTGCATTCGCAAGATCGAAGCCTCACAGGGCGAAGACGGCGGCTGGACCACACAGGGCTGGGCGCCGGTATTGCAGTCTTCGATGAGCAACCAGGCCCTTGAGTTGGCAGAAGTTGCCGGGCGCCCGGTCACGAACGCTGTGCTGGAGAAGTCGCGCGAGTACCAGCGCAAGGACATCAATGCTGACACCGGCGCAGTCGGGGGCGACAAGGGCCGCACATCGGCCGGGGTCGGTTTCTACGCAGGCGCCGCCACTCAGCGGGCCACGGCCAAAGACGCCGCCGAAGTCGACGCCAGAGTTGAACAGGCCAAGAAAGACGGCATCGTTGCCGCGGATGCTGACATCAACGAAGACACGCTGCAAAAGGCCGGCTACAGCGCCGACGAAGCCCAGAGCAAAGCAACCGCATACAAGCAGAACGGCACGCTGCTCAAGCGGCTCGATGACGAGAACTATCTTTCCGGCTTCGGCAACAACGGCGGTGAAGAGTTCATCAGCTACATGCTGAGCAGTGAATCGATTGTGATCACCGGCGGCGAATCCTGGAGCAAGTGGAACGAGAAAATGCACACCATGTTCGAAAAGATCCAGAACGCCGACGGCAGTTGGAGCGGACACCACTGCATCACCAGCCCGGTGATCTGCACCGCCGCCTCCATCCTGTGCCTGACGGCAGACCGTGACACGCACGTGCTGCTTGAAACCAGCGCGCTGGTACGGGCCAACAAGGGCAAAGGCGCCAAGTAACTCGCAGCAAGACAGGCGGCCGGCAGGATAGACCTGTCGGCCGCTTTGCTTTGCTAGAATCCACACATGCGGCATACCCGGATCACTCTTGCACTGATCACGCTTCTGGCCGCCGCTTCATGCGGCGGCGGCGACACCAACCCGCGCGACAATCCGGCAACTCCCCAGTCCACCCTGCAGCGCGCGTGCGCATGGCTTTGGAAGCAGCAGGCAGCAGATGGCGGCTGGCACAGCGAGACTTACGGCCTGATGCGCTCAGGACAGTCACTCACACCATTTGTGCTGCACGCGCTGCTTTCTGTACCCGAAGAGCAGGTGATCCGGCCTGACGGCGGCGTAGAGAAGGGACTTGCATTCATCCGCACGCACACCAACAGCGAGGGCTGCCTTGGAAGGTCGGACCGCGACATCGCGGACTACCCCAACCATTCCACAGCCTACGCCGTGCGATGCCTTGTCGCCGCGGGCAACAAAGCCGACGCCAAGTTGATTCGCCAGATGTGCGATTACCTGCTCGCGCAGCAATTCAACGCCGCGAATGGGACCGACCCGCAATCCCATCGCTGGGGCGGCTGGGGGTTCGGCAGCGACGGCGGCGTCATGGACATCGGGCACACGCGCCACGTGCTTGAGGCATTGCACGATGCGGCTTCTCTCGATGCCGCGTGCGCCGAGCGTGCGCAATCATTCCTTCGGCTGCTCCAGCGCCATCCGGCTGAGTGGCGGGTTCAACCGGAAGTGCCCGGAGAAGCGCCCGGTGACGCGGGCAGCACCTATGACGGCGGCTTCTACTTCTCGCCGACCGACACAGCCATGAACAAGGGCAGGCACCAGCCCGCGGCGGGCGGTCGCGCAGCCTGGTACCGCAGCTACGCCACAGCCACTTGCGACGGGCTGCTGTCATTGCTTGCTGCGGGTGTCTCTGAAACCGACGAGCGGGTGAAGGCGGCCGCAAGCTGGCTGGACAAACATCCCGCGATCGATCATCCGGCCGGAATTCCGCAAGACGATCCAACGCCTTGGTACGTGGCGGTTCATTACTACCACGTCGCTGTGCGTGCCGAGGCTTGGCGGGCACTCGGGCGGAAAGGCGACTGGAAGACTCAAATCGAGCGGCACCTGGCAGCTTCACAGCGCGCGAACGGCAGCTTTGTCAATGAAAACAGCCCGCTGATGAAAGAGAATGATCCCGTGCTGTGTACTGCGCTGGCGGTGGTGGCGTTGGCCCATTGCGCATGACCTGCCGGAAGGCAGTTACTTCTGCGAGTGGATCGCTTCCTGCTGCTGGTAGTACCAAACGCCGATCGCGCCGATCGCAACCAACAGCATCAACAACGCGACGACCATCGTGACCAGGTTGGCCCGCCGCTTCTCAGAGCGGGCTTCAAGCCGGTCGGCTACCTCTTTGATCATGCGCTTGGTCTTGTCGCCCGCGCCAAGCTCGTTGCCGACGGTTTCGACCAGGCGCGTCATGGACTGCGGCTTGCCCGCCGGTGGCTTCATCGATGATGGCGCCGGCAGCTGTGAGGATGCGGGCGGGTTTTCGCCGGGGATAATCAGGCGCAGAACCGCGCCCTCTTGCCCCAGGCTGACCTCGCTGCCGTCCCACACCTGCGTGCCTTCGGCCGAGCAGCGGCTGCCGTTGACCCACAAGCCGTTGCTGGAGCCCTGGTCGCGGACGAAGATCCCGTCGCGGGTCTCAACGACAAGCGCATGGTGGCCCGAGACCTTGAGGTCTCGGTTGGCATCAAAGCGCAGGTTGCAGTCAGGCGCGCGACCGAACATGAGGCCGCGCCGCAGGTCTTTGACTGCAAAGGCAAATCGCCGCCCGGCCAGCGAGCTGGTTTGCACTTCGACAATCAGTCGCGGTTGTGCGGTGTCAGAAGCATCACCCATGCCGGGACTCTACTGCAAAGGACTGGGGTATGGGAAGAAGCCGCCTGCTGCCCAGACTGGCAGTCGGCAAACTACAAGCCGCGGGCCCATTCGGGGCGCAGCGGAATCTTGCCTGACAGGGCACCGTCCAGCACCTCGACGATGCGCTTTCGGTCGCGCGGCAGACGGCCTTCCAGGGGCAAGTAGTTGCTGGCGTGGTTGCTTCTGAAAATCGCGTCGTGGGGTGCTGCCAAGTCCACGAACGTGCGCATCTCGCCCAGCAAGCCGCGAATATCCGGCAGCGTGAAGCGCCCGCTTTCCTCAAGTTTCGCCAGCGGCGTGCCGGGCACCACCGTCAGTGTCAGGCACGACACAAAGCGCGGGTTCATCTCGGTGGCAAGACGCGCGCTGGCATGCGCGTGTTCGCGGCTTCGCTCTGTGCCGCCCGCGCCCAGCAGAAAGATCGCGCTCAGCTTGATGTCGGCGGCGTGGGCCTTGTGGGCGGCGCTGACGTGTTCGTCAAATGTCGCGCCCTTGGCAATGCGCTTGAGGGTCGCGTCGTCGCCCGACTCGGGCCCTATGTACAGCAGGCTCAGCCCCCATTGCCGCAACTGCTGCAACTCGGCAGCGGTCTTCTCGTTCAGGTTGCGCGCGGTGGCATACGCGCTGATGCGGCGAAGGCGCGGGAACGTCTGGCGCAGGCTTTGCAGCACTGGCTGCCACTGGTCCAGGTTCATGGCCAGCGCGTCACCGTCGGCAACGAAGACTTTGTCAACCTCGTCGCCATAGGCCGCGCCCGCCAGCGTGATGTCTTCGAGCGTTTGGGCAAGCTCGCGCACCCGAAACTGCTTGTCGCGGTACATGTCGCAGTAGGTGCAATGGTTCCACGAGCAGCCGATGGTCGCCTGCAAAATGTAACTGTTACCTTCGCTGGGTGGCCTGAACACGCGGCCTTCGTAGCGCATGGCCCTGTGTTGCCATGAACGCGGCGCGGCGTGAAGGGGTGGGCCATGCACAAGCGGCTTGCAGGCTCTTCCAACTGGCTGGATTCCCGTATGATCCGCCCGCGGAATCTCCTGTTCGTTAGGCAGCTGAACACTCGTGGCGAACCTGCCGTTCCAACTTCACGCGCTGGTGCAGCGCCTTGAGAACGACCAATACATTGGCGAAGCGCTGTTCGTGCCCGAGATTTCGCGCTTTGGCCAATCGGCGTTGCGGGTCAGGCGAGCCTTGGCAGGCAACGCGCGCCGCGTACTTGAGCGGGATGCCCCGGGCGAACTCTACCGCCGCGCATCTGCGGGTGCGCCGGAGGTTCGCGAGTTCACTGTCGAGTTGCCGCCCGCCCGCGAGCTCACGCTGTGGCGGGGGCCACTGACCCTCACCTTTCATGCCGCGTGCTGGTCTCACGGCACCACCGAGCTGGCGTTTCTGCCGGCCTTGGGCATTGAGGTCATTGCCGACAATCGCACTGAGCTTGAGGCCCGCGTGCCGCGCGAGATTCTGCTGCACATCCAGCGCACGCACCTGAATGAATCCTGGGGCCGCCTGCTTCTCGTGCAGCGCTGTCTTGAGCTGCAGACGTTTCCGCTGCCCCTTGAGCCCGAGATCCAGTCACCCAAGGAACGCGAAGTGCAGTCTGCCCAAGGCAGCCCGAAGAGTTCCGTGCTGCGCGAGATCGGCATTGAGCTTGCCAGTGCACGCCTTGACCCGGCCTTTGAACGTGACGAAGACGTGCGCCGCCTCGCGGGTGCGCTGGCCGAGCCCGCGCCGGAAAGCGTTCTGCTGGTCGGCCCCAGCGGCGTTGGCAAGACAGCCGTGTTTCACGAACTGGTGCGCCGCCGCGCCGAGCTGCACTTTCCGGTCACGCCGTTCTGGGCGACCAGCGGCTCGCGCCTGGTGGCGGGCATGAGCGGCTTCGGCATGTGGCAGCAGCGCTGCGATGACCTGCGGCGCGAAGCCGCCCGCACCCGTGCGATCATCCACCTCGGAAACCTGGTCGAGCTGATGGAAGTCGGCAAGGGCATGATGATCCAGCAGGGCGTGGCCGGTTTTCTGCGCCCATTTATCGCACGCGGCGAGCTGCAATGCGTCGTGGAGTGCACGCCTGAGCAGTTGCCGCATATTGAGCGCCGCGATCCCCACCTGCTGGGGGCATTCAAGCGCATAGTGATTGATGAGCCGACACCGCAGGCCGCGCTGTCCATCCTGCTCTCTGTGGCGCACGAGTTGTCGCCCGACGGCCGCGACCAGATATCGATGGAATCCTTGGAGACGCTCGACCGGCTGCACCGGCGCTATGCCACCTATAGCGCCTACCCGGGTCGACCGCTGCGGTTCTTGAAGAACCTGCTGACCGACCGCGCCGCAGATGCCCATACCCCCACCGACGAAGCCGCAGTGTATGAGGCATTCTCTCGCGAAACGGGCATGCCGCGCGTGTTGCTGGATACCGCCATCGCTCTTGAACCGACGCAGACGCAGCGCTTTTTTGCAGAGCGGGTGATGGGCCAGGACGGCGCACTGGCGCTCGTGACCGACCTGCTGGCGACGATCAAGGCCGGCATGGCGCGCCCGCGCCGGCCCCTGGCAAGCTACCTGTTTGCAGGCCCCACCGGCGTCGGAAAAACCGAAACCGCCAAGGCGCTCGCGGAGTACATGTTCCATGACCCGCGCCGCATCACCCGCTTTGACATGAGCGAGTACGCGAGCGCGGGCGCCGTTGCACGCCTGATCGGCGGTGACTTTGGCGAAGAAGGGCTGCTGACCGCGCGCCTTCGCGAACAGCCGTTCTGCGTGCTGCTGTTCGATGAATTCGAGAAGGCGCACCCGGCGTTCTTTGACCTGCTGTTGCAGGTGCTGGGCGAGGCGCGCCTGACCGACGCAGCGGGACGGCTGGCGGATTTCCGCAACGCAGTAGTAATCATGACCAGTAACCTGGGTGCGGAGAGCTTCATGCAGGGCGGCTTGGGCTTTGCACCAGGCAACGTGGATGCCCGCGAGCATTTTACACGCGCACTGGAAAAGTTCGTGCGCCCCGAGTTGATCAACCGCATCGACCGCGTCGTTCCGTTCCTGCCGTTGCCGCCTGAGGTTGTGCTGCGCATTGTCGGGCGTGAACTGGAACAGATCCGGCGGCGCCCCGGTTTGCTGGCCACCGGCACTGCATTGAGCGTTGATGGCGCCGTGGCCGCACACATCGCGCAGGTCGCGTACCAGCCCGCGATGGGTGCTCGCCCCCTGAAGCGCGAAGTCGCGCGCAGCCTGCTGGCACCGCTTGCAGAAGCCTTAAACACGCAAAGCACTGTCTACGCGCTTGATACCCATGCCGTCATGGACGGCGCCGTGCGCGTGCTGGCCAAGCCGCTGGACGAAGGCGACGGCCCGCGGGCTCGCCGCAGCCACGATCATGCGCTGGGGGCGCTTGCCAGCGAGGTCGGGGCGCTGCGACGCAAGGCCCAGAAGGCGAACAAGTCGCCCGCACTGCTGGCTGTGCGCAATGCGATACTCCGGCTTGAGCGCGCGCTTGATCTTGAGGCGCGGCGTATGCGCAAGAAGGACTACAAGCCGGCGGCCGACAAGAGTCTCTCGGAACTTCCGGGTCTGCAGGCGATTGACCAGGCGTTTGCCGAAGCGCTGGAGCAGCTGAACACTCTTGAGGACCGCCTGTTGCTTGGCGCATTCGGCCGCGAGCCCAGCGACGAAGCAGCGCTTCGCGCGCGTGCCAGAGAAGTTGCCACACTGTGGGAGGCGGCACTGCGGGCACTGATGCGTCTGGGCCTGCGCACAGCCGATGCGGCGACGATGTGGGTGTACTCGCACAACAACGACCTGATGTTCGACCTTGCCCGCGCGTACTTGGCGTGGGCGCAGGGCAGCGACATCAAGTGCGTCGCATACTGGGCTGCAAAGGCACACACAGAGCAGGACTTCAGCGATCTGCGCAACCGCGAACAACACAACGAGGTCGCGCGTGACTGCCTGCTGCGAGAGCTGAAGCGCAACCGCGAGACTCTGCCATCGTTATACGCGCCCCGCGACTCCGAAACGTTCCTGGCCGAGCCGCGCGAAGACCGGGGTGCGATTGTGCTTTCATTTTCGGGGCCCGACGTGCTGTTGTCGCTGCGTGGCGAGCAGGGTCTGCATCGCTTTCGCCACGACGCCGAAAGTGAGCCCGTCAACGTGGATGTGCGAGTGTTCAGCGAAGACCCATTCCAGGCCGAGTTGCCGCTGCCGCGCGGCGCGACCGAGGAAGGCGACGTGCGCCGCCGCTATGAACTTGCGCAACGCCAGGCCCACGACACGGTGCTTGACATCATCGCGCCCTGGACTGGCCGCGCGCTTGAGCTTGCGCTTGGGCGGTGCATGGACGCCACGTTTCTGCGCGCGCTGGAAAGGCAGGTGGGACTGTGAAGTTCAACCTGCCGGTGTATTGCGAGAAGCAATCAGGTGAAAAGGGCGACGTCTTTTACGTGCGCACCCTGTTCGCGACCGAGATGGAAGCGTCGCGCCCCGAGCTGAAGCGCGCCACGGACTCGCTGACCTCGGTCGTTCAGAAAAGTCTGAGGCGCTGCGTCTCCGAGGCCCGCCACGAAGACGTCGCGAACCTTGCATTCTCGCCAGAGTTGCAGGAGCAAGCCGTCACGGTGCATCTTGAACTGCGCCGCCGCACCTTCGACGTGCGGTTCCTGTTCGCCATCTTTGAGGCACGAGGCCGCCGCATTGCATACACGCCGCGTTTGCCTGCGCTGGCCTTCGAGCTTGGCCGCAAGGAAGACCTGGCAAGCCGCGCCGCCGAGGTGTTCACGGCGTACTACCGCAAGCTTGAGCGCGAGGACAAACCGTTCGACGCCGCAAACGACGGCATCAAGGGCAGCGCCTGGTTAAGCACGCTGGACTTCAATCTGGATGTCGACGCCAGCTGGAACCCCGCCCCCGAAGAACGTCGCGCCGAGATTGGCGGGTTCGCCAACATGAACGGCGCAGCCGAGCTGCAGCGCGTGGGGCGCCTGGTGAATGCGCTGTACCCTGACGATCTGGGCCGCGCGATCCGGCGCGACGACGAGGTCAGTGAGCTTGCGCGCCTGCTGGGCGAGAAGGCCTCGCGCCCGGTGCTGGTGCGCGGCCGGTCCGGTGTGGGCAAGACCGCCGTGATCCACGAGACCGTGCGCCGCATGATTGAAGCGCGCGGCAAGGGCAGCGAGCGCAACCAGGTGTGGCTGGTTTCACCGCAGCGGCTGATCTCGGGCATGATGTTCGTGGGTCAATGGGAGAACCGGCTTCACGCGATTCTCGCAGAGTGCCGCCGACGCAGCCATGTGCTCTACTTTGACGACCTCGTCGGCCTGTTTCGCGCCGGCCTGTCCGCCAACAGCAAGGTCAGCGTCGCCGCAGTGTTGAAGCCGCACCTTGAACGCCGGGAAGTAAAGGTACTGGCCGAGTGCACGCCCGAAGCATTCCGAGTGCTGACCGAGCTTGACCGCAGCTTTGCTGACCTGTTTCACGTGCTACCGCTGGAGCAACCCAACGAAGCGGAAACGTTGCGCATCCTGATTCACCAGCAGCGCGAGCTTGAGTCGCGCCTTGAATGCCGTTTTGACCTGGAAGCACTGCCGACGGCCCTTGACCTCTCCACCCGCTACCGGCGCGAACAGGCGTTTCCCGGCAAGGCGGCGGGCTTTCTGTCGCAGCTTGCGGTCAAGCATCGCAAAGAGCCGGTCACGCGCCGCGACGTGCTGGCAGAGTTCCAGGCCCGCAGCGGCCTTTCAGTGACGTTTCTTGACGAACACGCTCGCCTTTCTCGCGACGACATTCGGCAAGGCCTGCGCACGCGCATTGTCGGCCAGGACGGCGCCATCGAGTCCCTGTGCGACGTCGTCAGCATTGCCAAGGCGCGCCTGAACGACCCCGATAAGCCGCTGGGCAGCCTGCTGTTTCTCGGCCCAACTGGCGTGGGCAAGACCGAGTGTGCCAAGGCACTGGCCGAGTTCTTGTACGGCAGCGCTGACCGTCTGCTGCGCTTTGACATGAACGAGTATCCCGAGGCACACAGCGTCTCACGCCTTGCCGGCACGATCAGCGAACCGGAAGGCCTGCTGACCGGTGCCGTGAGACGCAACCCATTTTCGGTCATCCTGCTGGACGAAATCGAAAAGGCCCACCCCGCGGCATTTGACCTGCTGTTACAGGTGCTCGGCGAAGGTCGCCTGACCGACGCGCTGGGCCGAACCGCAGACTTCAGTAACTGTATCGTTGTGCTCACGAGCAACCTGGGTGCACGCGAAGCCGAAGGCGGCATGGGGTTGGCGGGCCACGACAGCCGCGGCGATGACGCCTATGTGCAGGCTGCGCGTCGCTTTTTCCGGCCTGAGTTTTTCAACCGGCTTGACCACATCGTGCCGTTCTCGCGCCTCAGCCGCGAACAGGTCGGCGAGATCTCGCGCCACCTGTTGCACGACGTTCTTGCACGCGAGGGATTGCAGCGCCGGCGCTGCATTTTACAGGTTGACCCGCTGGCGATGGAGCGTGTGGTGGACCGCGGCTTTCACCCCACGCTGGGCGCCCGCGCGATCCGGCGCGAGATTGAACGACAACTGACGCTGCCGCTGGCTGCGCGCCTGGCTGAGTTGACGCCGGATGTGCCCGTGCTGGTCTCGCTGATGGCGCGTGGCGACGAGATCGCCGTCGCGACTTCGCCGCTGCATGCGGACGCATATGCCGGAAACGCCGCCGCGCGCCTGGCGGACCTGCCACCCGACGACGCCATTGCAGTGATCGACAAGCTGTTAAACGCCGCCGAGACGCAACTGGAAGCGCAGAAGCCGCAAGGCGCAATTTCGGGAGGCGACGTAAACCCAGCCTTGCAGCGCTACTACGCGATCAAAGGGCAGGTTGAGGCAATCGACCGCGCTGTCGAGAGTTATCTGGACTGGCGCGAGCGTGGCAGCGGGCGCCCACAGCCGCAACAGGAATTCGTGCCGGTCGACGCGGCCGCGTGGCTTGAGTTGCACACACCCGCCGACGCACGCGCTCTGCTGGCCGGTGCCCCCGAGGTGCCCGGACTGGAAGGGCACGCGCGAATGCTGCGACTGGCTGCCGCCGCCGCCTTGTTGACGATGATGCTCAAGACCGAGGCCCGCGACGACGAACGCGCGCTGCTGCTGGTGGACGCAATGGGCGGCGTCTCGTCGCGCGGCGCATTGCTGGGATCATTGATGGCAATGCTGCGTATGCGCTTTGAGCTTGGCGCAGATTTCACGGTGCCGGAGGGCAGCGACGAGGTCGTTGTCTCGGGCTATCTCGCACAACCGCTGACGCACGCCTTGGCCGGCACCTACCTGCACGTAAGCGACCAGGGGCTGACCCCACTGCGGGTGCTGGCCGCGGATGTGCCTAAGGGCGACGATGCAAAACTGCATGCGGCACGGCTGCAGTCTGAGCGCCGGGCGTGGGCACAGGCCGTGGCGCGGGGCGAGGCCGCGCCGGATCACGACCCTGTGCCCGCGCGCCCCGTGCGGCAGGTGTTGGTCGCAAACGGCCCGACGCTTGATGTTCGCGGCGGCATGCTTTCTCGTGAGCGGCCAACGCTGGCGCTCCTGGCGCAATGGCTGCTGTGCGGATTGCCGCTGGGGGAGGCGCCATGAGCGTGTCGCGCATCCCTGTTCTGTTGTGGCGCGACCTTTCGGGCCTGTGGACCGGCGCGGTGGTCGAGTCGCCACACCTGGCAGCCATCGACCGAAACCCGCAGGGCTGCCTGGACCAGTTGCGCGCGCACCTGCACTGGCTGCAACGCAACCAGCCGTGGAACGTGCCGGAGCCCGAGATCCTGGAGGGCAGCCTGCTGCGTGTGCAAGTCAGCGTGCGGCCCGAAGTCGTGGCCAAGCAGCGCCGCATGCCTGCCGAATACGAGGTACGCATCGTTGTTCCGTGCATCTACGGCCGCACGGCCAGCGGCATGTTCGCCTGCTCGATCCCCACAATCGGCGTGTGGTTCATGTATCACGATGCCGAGCAGTTGCGCGAAATGGCCAGCCACTATGTGCGCGATGCGCTGCGCGGATTGAGCGCGCAGCGTCTGAGCCGGCACCTGCCACCAGCAGAGTTCGAACTGGAACAGGTGCTATTGAACGACCCGGGCGAACGCCGAAGACAGGCCAAACCTGCGCTGCCCGCCCTGGAAGCCGTTGCAGAGCCGATTGGCGAGCGCAGCGTGCGCAAGCAGTTTCCGCGGCCATACGAGCGCGACACCGAAATCAGCGACCTGGTCACGCGCGTGCATACCGACCGCGCGTCGGTACTGCTGGTCGGCGAGCCCGGCAGCGGCAAGACTTCGGTGCTGGTCGCCGCAAGCCGCGAGATCGAACGCAAGCGCGAGTCCGGCGATGACCGCCGGCTGTTCTGGCAGACCTCGGGCTCAAGGCTGATCGCCGGCACTCCATACCTGGGGCAATGGGAGGAGCGCCTGGAGGAAGCGCTTGAGCAACTGGCGGCCATTGACGGCGTGCTTTGTGTAGAAAACCTGCTTGAGCTTGTGCGCATGGGTGGCTACGACGCCGGCGACAGCGTGGGCGCTTTCCTTGTGCCGTACCTGCGCATGGGTGAGTTGCGTATGATCGCCGAAGCCACTCCGGCCGAGCTTGATGCCTGCCGGCGCCTGCTGCCGCCACTGGCCGAGGCCATGCAAGTGCTGCCGGTGGCGCCGATGCCCCACGCCAGCGCGCTGCGCGTGCTGGACAGGCTGGCCGCCAGCGCCGAGCGCAACCAGCGACTTACGATAGGCGGCGAGGCCGTGTCGGCCGTCGGGCAACTGTTCCGGCGTTTCCGGCCGTATGATTCCATGCCGGGTAAAGCGGCGCAGTTCCTGACTTCGCTGGCGCAGGCAGCGGCAAACACCCAGGGCCGGACAGTTAACTCTTCCACTGTGATGGAACAGTTCCGATCCGACACCGGCCTGCCCGAGAAATTCTTGCGTGATGAGTTGCCGCTGCAGCGCTCCGAGGTGCTGACCTTTCTTTCCGCGCGCGTGATGGGCCAGGCAGCCGCCTGCGAAAGCGCCGCTGGCGTAATCCTGGCGTTCAAAGCCGGGTTGAATGACCCGCACCGTCCGTTGGGCGCCATGCTGTTCGCCGGCCCGACCGGTGTCGGCAAAACGGAACTGGCACGCGCCATGGCCGACTACCTGTTCGGGGCGGGGGCCGAGAAAGACCGCTTGGTACGCCTGGACATGAGCGAGTACGCGGGCGCAAGCGGCGCCGAGCGCTTGATCAGCGACAGCAACGGCGAGCCCAGCGAGTTCCTGCGCAAGGTGCGCTCGCAGCCATTCTGCGTCGTGTTGCTGGACGAAATCGAGAAAGCCGACGTCGGCGTGTTCGATGTGCTGCTTGGACTGCTGGATGAAGGCCGCTTGACGGACCGTTATGGCCGCGTCACCAGCTTCCAGAGTTGCGTGATCGTGCTGACCAGCAACCTGGGCTCAGGCAGCGGCGGTGCACTGGGTTTTGGCGCGCAACGCGGACCCGACTTTGATGGGGCGGTGGCGCGCTTCTTTCGCCCGGAGTTTTACAACCGGCTTGACGCAGTGGTGGCATTCAAGGCGCTGGACGAAGCAACGGTGCGCCGCATCGCCGACAAGGAACTGGCCGAGCTTGCGGCGCGCGAGGGCATCGTTGCCATGGGCATCAAATTGGAATGGACACCGGAAGTTGCGACGCTGGTTGCACAGGCCGGGTTCGACCACCGCTATGGCGCCCGGCCTTTGCAGCGCGCGCTGGATGAGCTTGTCGCGACACCACTGGCCAGGCTGCTTGCCGCAGACCCTGCACTGCGCAACTGCACGCTTATGGCCACAGCACAGGACGGCAAAGTCCAGTTTGCGCACCAGCGTGCCTAGGCCACTTACTTTGCCTCAGTCAGCGCAGCGGGAATAAAGATGCGGTCGCCCTCGGCAATGCCGTTGTCTTTGTACCAGTTCTCGCGCATTTCCACGGCAAAGCGCACGGGTGCCCCGGCTGGATACAGTTCAAGCTCGTGGTCAGGCGTGCCCGCGGCGGGCGCCTTCATCACGTTGTGAATCTTGACAATCACCCCGCGCTCGTCGGCAAACGCGATGCTGAGGTTCATTTTGCAGTTCTTCATCCAGTAGCTGACGTCGCTTTCCTCGGCGGGATAGATGAACAGCATGCCGTGATTTTCTTTCAGGCTCTCGCGGAACATCAAGCCGCGGCGCTGCTCGGCTGGCGTAATTGCCAGCTCAACGCGGGCGCGGCCCTTGAGGTTGTTGTCTTTGCCCGGCCAGCGGTCGGTGACCACGTCCTTCTGCTTGGCGTTGTAGAACACCACCGCGGGAAGGCTGGGCGGTAGGTCCTGCAAGAGATAAGGAAACTTCAACTCGCCCTTGGGTGCAAAGCCGGCGGGCACCGCAATCACAAAGCGCGTCTGCGCCTTGAAGTCTACTTTGCCACCCTTGGCTGCTTCCTTATGCACGATGCTGTAGCCGCCATCGCCCTTGCCGACAAACCACAGGTTCGCGCCGGCTGGCGCGTCAATCGTGACGTGGCTGGGGTCGTCCCATGCAAGCACGATCGCCTTGCCGGTCTCAATGGTGTTGGATTTCTTGAGTGCAGCCAATCGGGCGTCTTCAGTCATGGCCAGGCTGGCTTCAAGCCGGTCGTCACCGAACTTGATGTCGATCTTGTCGTAGCTCGGCGCCTGGTTGTCGTATGCATCCACGCCCGCAATCGTAACGGCGCTGCGGCGCTCAATCTTGTTTTTCGTGAAGTAGTCGCTGCCCTTCCAGATCGCGAGATAGCTTGCCTTGGTCGGGCTGAAGTACACGGGCTCGTCGAGGTCGCTGCCGCCAGCCGCCTCAATGCCCTCATACAACGCGCTGATGATCTTGGTACGACCCGCCGTCTCAATCCATGCGGCGCAGACCTTGCCCTTGACGCCCTTGAGCCAGAACTGCCCCTGCTTGCCGCCGAACGGGACGATCACGCCCTGCCCTTCAGTGAGTTCGTCGCGATCCTTCATGAGCTGCGCGACTTCTTCGGCCTTTTCAAGCACTTTCAGGCTGACACTCGGCGCGTCAGTCGGTTTGTCCTCGGGGCGTTCGTTGCGGATGAAGAACATCTTGGCGAGTTCAGGTTCGGCACCCTTGCTCTTGTCCAGCAGGTCGGGCGAAGTCTTGACCGCGGTGCCCGCCGCGATGCCCAGCTCTTTTGCGGCGCCCGCAGGCAGTTGCAGCACGACGCGCGCTTTCTTGCCGCCATAGATGCGGGGGAAGGCAGCTTCATTGAATGCGGGCACATTGGCGACCAGCACCGCGTTGCCGTCTGCGCCGACGAACACGAGGTCCAACGGGTCGGGCACGGTCTTGAACTCGATTTCGACGGGCTCTTTCAGTTCGGGGTACAACATTGCGATCGCCTGGCCGGCTTTGACTGCCAAGCCGTTAATGGCGCGGCGGCGGTGCATTTCACTCGTCGCGACGAAGGCTTTGAACTCTTTGCCGTTGATCGTCAGCGCCTCGGTGGACTCCATGTACGGCCACGCCACGGGCTCGACGACTTCTGAGTCGGGGCCGCATGCGGCAAGCAACAGGCTGATGGCGGCCAATGTGAAAAGGCAAAGTCGCGTACGCATCAAAGTCTCCAAAGTCGCACCACCCCGGGCAACCGGGGCGGGGTGGGCAGGATAGGGCGACCCGACCCCCGGGGCAAGTAGCGGGCGTTGCCACAGACCGCTGCTGCCATCACTTGGCCACGACATTGATGATGCGCCCGGGCACGACAATCAGCTTCTGGATGGTCTTGCCGTCGACGAACTTTTTGACGTTGTCGTTGTCGAGTGCCAGTTTTTCCATCGTGGCCTTGTCGGCTTCAGCGGGCAAGCGGATGGTGCCACGCACCTTGCCGTTCACCTGCACCGGCAACTCGATCTCGTCCAGCTTCATCGCGGCGGGGTCTGCCTTTGGCCATGGGCGATCGAACACGCTGCCCTCGTTGCCCAAGGCCTGGTTCAGTTCCTCAGCCGTGTGGGGCACGAATGGCGACAGCGTCTGCACCATGGCGTCGAAGGCCTCGCGCAACGCGTGGCGAGACGGCAGGTCGGCCGTCAGGGGATTAGCAAACCCTCGCATGTAGGTATGAATGTCATTCAACAAGGCCATTCCCGCGGCAATGGCGGTGTTGAACGCGTAGCGACCCTCAAACTCGCGGCTAACTTTGTCGATCAGCCCGTGGGCGCCGGCGCGCAAAGCCTTGGCGGCCTGCGAGTAGGCTGTGCCGGCCGGCAGTTCGGGCAGATCCTCCACCAACGGAGCATACTGCAGCACGGTGTCGTACCAGCGGCGCAGAAAGCCGTAAGGGCCTTTCATGCCGTTGGGGTCCCAAACGCTGTCGGCGTCGCCCGGGCCCAGGAACAGGATGGCCAGCCGGGTGGCGTCGGCGCCGTACTGGTTCATGAGTTCGGTGGGATCAGCTCCGTTCTTCTTGGACTTGGACATCTTTTCAATGCGTCGAGTGATGTCGCTGTCCTTTGCCTTGCCCTCTTTCTTCAGACGCGCGAACTCTTCCTGGCTGACGTAGCGGTTCATGTGCTCGTTAACGACCCGAATGCTCTCACCCTGAATCAGGCCATGCGCGTACAGGCGCTGGAAGGGTTCTTCGAAGTCGATCAAGCCGATATCGTGCAGAAACCGCGTGTAGAAACGCGCGTAGATCAGGTGCAGAATCGCATGCTCCCGCCCGCCGATGTACAGATCCACCGGCGCCCAGTGATGGGCCTTGGCGCGATCGAATATTCTTTCAGCGTTCTGCGGATCAGTGTAGCGCAGGTAGTACCAGCTTGAGTCCACGAACGTGTCCATCGTGTCCATGTCACGACGCGCGTCTTCGCGGCCGCACTTGGGGCACTTCGTGCGCTGAAAGTCCGGGTGCAGGGTCAGCGGCGACTGGCCGGTGGGCAGGAAGTCCACATCGCCTGGCAGAGTCACCGGCAACTCGGCCTCGGGCACAGGGACAATCCCGCACGCCGTGCAATGCACGACCGGGATCGGGCAGCCCCAGTAACGCTGACGCGAGATACCCCAGTCACGCAGCTTGTAATTCACCTGCGGCCCGCCTTTGCCGGCGGCCTTCAAGTCGGCGGCGATCTGACGGATGGCTTGTTCCGTGGTCTGGCCGTCGTACCTGCCGCTGTTGACCAGCTTGCCATGCCCGGTAAACGCGGCTTGCTTGACGTCAACTTCGGTGCCGCCTGGCTGCTGGATGACTTGCTTGACTGGCAGGCGGTAATCGCTGGCGAACTCGTGGTCGCGTTCGTCGTGGGCGGGCACGGCCATGACCGCACCGGTGCCGTACATCAGCACGTAGTTTGCGACAAAGATCGGCACCTCTTCGCCGCTCAGGGGGTTGACCGCCTTGAACCCGGTGTTGACGCCCTCTTTCTCGGCTTCGCCGGCGCGGTCCTGCTCAGACATGCCCAGCGTTTCTTTCACGAACTCGCGCAGGCGCGCAGCCTGCCTGGCGTCGCTTTGGGCGATGATCTGCTCAACCAGCGGATGCTCCGGCGCCAGCGCCACATAGGTGACGCCGAAGACCGTATCGGCGCGCGTGGTGAACACGGTCAGTTTTTGCGGCTTGGCCAGGTTGGCCGTGAAGTCGATGTTCACGCCTTCGCTACGGCCGATCCAGTAGCGCTGCTGCGTGGCCACCCGTTCCGGCCACTGGTCGCCCAGTTTGTCCAGGCCATCCAGAAGGCGGTCGGCATATGCAGTGATACGTAAGAACCAGGCGTCGATCTCTTTGGGGATGACGCGGGATTCGCACCGGAAACAAGCCTGGAATTCGTCGCCGTCCTTGACCACGGTTTCGACCTGCTCATTGGCCAGCACGGTGTGGCACTGCGTACACCAGTTGACGCGGGCCTTCTTGCGGTAGGCAACACCCTTTTCCAGCATCTGCAGGAATATCCACTGCGTCCACTTGTAGTAGTCGGGGCGGCAAGTGAAGACTTCGCGGTCCCAGTCAAAACTGTAGCCGAACGCGTGCTTCTGCTTGCGCATCGCGTCGATGTTGTCGTAGGTGAACTTGCTGGGATGAATTTTGTTTTCAATCGCGGCGTTTTCGGCGGGCAGGCCGAAGGCATCCCAGCCCGTGGGGTTCAGCACGTTGTAGCCGCGCATGCGCAGGTAGCGTGCCATCGCGTCAGTCAGGGTATAGGGCAGGGCGTGGCCGAAGTGGAGCTTGCCGCTGGGGTACGGGAACATCGAGAGCACGTAGAATTCACGGTCGGATTTTGGCTCGGTGCTCTGGCTGGTTGCCTTCTTGCGGGCATCCCAGAACTTCTGCCACTTGGCTTCGTAATCCGGAAACTTGCGTTCGTCTTCCATAGGTCATGTCCCTCTGCCGGCTTCGCCGACAGCCCCCGGCCTGCCAACCGGGGTTGCATCGCCGCGCCACGATAGCGGCCAAAGTTGCTTCCTCAACTGCCCAAAAACAAAACGCCCCGCCGATTTGGGCGGGGCGATCCTTGCTGTCCGACTTAAGCCGTGGCTTCCGTCTTCTTGCTTGGCACCGCTTCCACCCGACGCACATCGAGTCGGCCGCCGTTGAACTTCAACAGCAGGCCAACATCGAGCTCAAGGTTCTTCAGAAGAGTGCGCATGCGGCCGTATTCGTCAGGAGAAATCTCTTCGTCGTCCACCAGAACGCACAGGATCGCATCGTTGACGCAGAAATCGATCGCCATTTCACCCAGCGTGTGGCCCTTGTACTGGACCTTTACGGGCTTATCGACCTCGGCAGCAACGCCCAGTTCGCGCAACTCCAGTTCCATGGCTTCGCGGTAGAAGTTGTGGGGCAAGCCGGGGCCCAGTTCAGCATGCACCGTCTTTGCGGCGTTGATCACAACTTGTGTCAGGTCTTTGTGCAGCATGACAGCCCCACGTAAAGCCTGTGTAAATGTAGCGCAACAGCCGGCTTCACGCCAGACCAGCGAATCAGGGTTGCTGATCCGGCGCCTTGGGCTCTTTGCGGAGTTGGCGAATCGACCGATACACCCCGACCAAGCCAAGGCCGGTCAAGCCGACTGTCGCCGCCACCGCCAACGCGCCGACGATTCGACCCTCCCAGGCGCTACCCTCAGGGGCCGGTCCGGCCAGCATCACCGCAACTGCAACGACTGCAAACCCGGCCAGAATCAGCGTGCCCGCGGATGCCTGCACCAGGCTGCGCCAGCGCCGTTCAGGAAGCAGTTGGGCTGCGACGGCAACGCCTGCGAAAAAGAAGGCGCAGCCGGCTGCAAAGACGGGCGCGCGGCCGACGTTGAAGGCATCGTCGCGCGTGTCAAAGATTGAAATGCCCATCAGCGCCAATCCGGCCAAGGCAGGAATCAGCATGGGCACAATCTCGCGCCAGCGTTTGCGGGCCATGGCACGAATGATAGCCGGCAGGCGCAAATCCGAAGCATGAATCCGTTAGGCCGCGCGGTTGCGTTGGCTTCTTTCGCCGGCTCGGCGTCTTGGCTGGTACTCCACGCGCTTGATGCCGGCGCCAAGCGCGGTCAGCTTGGCCTCGAGGCGGTCGTAGCCGCGGTCCACGTGCTGGATTTTCAGTACGTCGGTTTCGCCCTCGGCCGCGAGGCCCAGCAGGATCAGGCCCGCGCCCGCGCGCAGGTCGGTGGCTGCCACGGGCGCGCCATGCAGCTTGTCTACGCCGGTCACGATGCAGGTGTTGAACTGCTTGCGAATGTCCGCCCCAAGCCGCCGGTACTCGGGCACGTGCATGAAGCGCTCGGGATAGATCTTCTCTTCGACCAGTGCATAGCCCTCGCTGACGCACATCAACGCCATCAACGGGCTTTGAAGGTCGGTGGGAAAGCCGGGATAGGGCAACGTGGTCAGGTCGGCTGCGTGCGCGCGGTTGGGGCAATTCACGCGTACAGTTGACGCGTCCAGACGCTCAAAGGGCACGCGCATCTCGGTAAATTTGTCAAACAGCGCCAACATCACGTCGGGGTCGCACTTTTCCAGAGTCACGTCGCCGCGCGTGATTGCGCTTGCGATCATCAATGTGCCCGCCTCAATGCGGTCCGGGATCACGTCAAACGTTGCCGCGTGCAACTCGTCCACGCCCTGAATCACGAGGCGGCTTGTGCCCGCGCCGCGGATCTTCGCGCCCATGGCAATCAACATTTCGGCCAGGTTCGTGATCTCGGGTTCGCAGGCGGCCTGGTCAATCACGGTCACACCGCTGCCCATCACGGCCGCGCACATCACATTGGCTGTGCCGGTGACACTGGGACCCATCGCGCCGCCCAGGTACACGCGGCCGCCCGTGGGCCGGCCCTTCGCGATCACGTTGCCGCGATGAAACGAGACTTCGCAGCCGATGGCCTGGATGCCCTTGATGTGCAGGTCCACTGGCCGTTCTCCCAGCGTACAGCCGCCGGGCTGGCTGACGTGCGCCTCGCCGCGCCGTGCCAGCAGCGGCCCGAGCACGCAGAAGCTGGCGCGCATCTCGCTGACCAGCTCGTAGGGCGCAGAGATGTTGGATTCGTCGACGACATCGATGACGACCACGCCCGGCTGCGGGAACAGGGTGACGTCGCAGCCGAGAGTGTCGAGAATGTCGGCCATCAGCCGCACATCCGACAGGTCAGGCACGTTGCGCAGAATGGTGGTGCCTTTGGCGAGCAAGGCCGCGGCCATCATCGGCAACGCCGCGTTCTTGCTGCCGGAGACGCTCACATTGCCGGTAAGGCGGGCACCGCCCGAGACGACGAATTTGTGGGGCATGGCGATCCTGGGGTCAAAGCCGCAACGCCGGGACACCCCGGCTGTTGAGCTATCGGCAGAATCACCACCTTGAATACAGCGAATCAGGGTTCGGCTTTACACCATGATGGGCGCGTCGGGGCCGAGGTGGAGCACGGCTTTGACGTGGTCGCGACGAATGCGGGCACCCTGCAGAGCCAACTGAAGCATGTTGCGGGTGCTGCCGAGCGCTGACTCGCGCGACGAGCGCTCGAACTCAATCGCCCAGGCGCTGGTCATGCCTCCTGGTTTGAGCCACCCGTAAGCCGCGAACTTCTCGTCGAACATGGCGCGACTGATGCGGTCCACCGCCACGTCGAACTCGATCATCAGCATCGCTGTGAATTCCATGTTCCATCCTACTTGTGTGCAACCAGCACCCGGTCCAGCCCTGCCATGTCATGCACCGTGCGTGCATCACGCAGGCCCGCCTGCCCGGCAAGCGCGCGCATTTCCTCACCCTGGTTGAAGCCGTGCTCGAACAGGCACAGGCCCCCCGGCTTCAGTTTCTCTGACGCCTGCACCAACAGTCGCTCTGCGGTCTCAACGCCGCCCTTGCCGCCGAACAAGGCTTCGGGTGGTTCGTGGTCTCGCACTTCGGGGTGCAAGCCGTCGGCGTCAGCGGGATCAATGTACGGCGGGTTGCTGACAACCAGGTCGAATGGCCCGCGCGCGGCACTCAGGCCATCCATACGCGCGCACCGGACTTGAGCGCCCAGGCGAGCAGCGTTCTCCCGCGTTACCAGCAGCGCGACCTGACTGATGTCAGTCGCCAGTACGCACAATCGCGGGAACTCCAGCGCCAGTGTCACCGCCAGCGCGCCGCTGCCACAGCCGATGTCGGCGGCGAAACCCGCAGCGTGGGGCCATTCCTTCTTCAATGTGTCAACGATGGTTTCTGTTTCCGGGCGCGGGACCAGCACGCCCTTGCTGACGAAAAACGTGCGGCTGTAAAACTCGCGCTCGCCCAGAATGTAGTCGATGGGCTCGCGCGCTTCGCGGCGGGCAGCGAGCGCGTCAAACTTGGCCAAGTGGGCCGGGGCAAGTTCGCGGTCGCCGGCGCCGAGCAGTTCACCGCGCGTCAGATCCAGTGCATGGGCAAGCAGCAGCTCCGCGTTCAGGCGCGGAGAATCCACGCCGGCACGCGTGAAGCGCGCAATTGTCTTCTCCAGAACATCCCGCACCGAGAGCATTGTGCCATCAAACTACAGGCAGGAAGCCATGAGTGTAAGCTCGGGGCTCCCTACACCTCCCTTTTCCGCCAAGCGCCGCTCTTCCATCGATACAGCAGAAAGGTGCCCAGCAGCGTGATGTGCACGAAGGCCGCAATCCAACCACCGCGCGCACCCATGCCATACTGGGGCAGGAAGTCCACCCAGCCCTCGCCCTCGGCAAAAATCAGGCTGTGCGACAGCGGCACGAAGATGAGCCATGCCAGCACCAGCAGGGCAATCGTCGGCACGACCACATCGCCTGCGCCGCGCAGGCAGCCCAGGCAACCCAGGTTCAGCGCGTCGAACAACTGATAGCCCGCAGCGATAAACAGCAGCGCTGCCCCCAGTTCTATGACCGCCTGGGCATCCGGGTCGCCGGCGCTGACGAAGACACTGCTCAGGGGCCCGCCCAATGTCGCGAACAGCACCGCCCACATGACCATCCACAGGAACGCGATTTTCACTGCCGCTGTGCCAACCTTGTCAGCCCAGGCCTTGTCGCCGGCGCCAATGCTCTGGCCGACCAGTGTGGCCGCCGCGAAGTTCAAGCCAGCCACAGGGAGAAAGCCGAGCGACGTAAGGATCATCGCAATCTGTGTGGCAGCGCCAGACACAGTGCCGAGTTTGCCGACCATGAGCTGAAACGCCGCGAACGAACCAACGTCAAACATGGCATGCACGCCGATCGGAATGCCGAGTCCCAGCACCGAGCCCAGGATTGCCGGGCGCAGGCGCCAGGTGCGCGTAGTCGCGAACTCGCGGCGGAAGTAGCGGCTGAAGAAAAGTATGAGGTAGAACAGCACGCCGCCTGCCACGGAAAGCGACGTGGCAAGGCCCGCGCCGTACATGCCCCAGCCAAGCTCAAGGATGAAAGACCAGTTGAGCACGATGTTGAACGCAGCCGTGACCACCGCGCCCATCAGCGAAATGCGGGTACGGCCCACTCCGTTGAAGAAATTGCCCAGCGCGAACGAGATCACCACCAGTCCGCCGCCGGCCATGCGCGGCAGCCAGTAGTCAGACGCCGCCGCGACGACATTTGCGGGCAAACCGAAAAACGAGAAGATGTCCTGCCCCGCGATTGCCACGCCAACACACAGCGGCGCGACCAGCATTGCCGCGTACATGCCGTGCCATGCGGCCTGCGAGGCTCGGCCTTTGCGACGCTGCCCGTAGCGCTGCGCGACAATCGTCTGCACGGCAATGCCGCTGCCGCCGAACAGCAGCAGCAGCGTGAAGCTTGAGAAGTTCACGGCGTTCATGCCGGCAATGGACTCAGAACCCAGCCGGCCGACAAACCAGGTGTCGATCACGTTCAGAAAGGCCTGTACGCCGAACTGCACGAATAGCGGCCATGCCATCTTGACCACCGCGCGGTAGTCCACGCGGCGCGTGCCGTCCAGGGCGTAGAGCACTGCAGGCAGGCGGGAGTTGGCGGCAGGAGCATTCATGGCGCGACTGTAACGATTCGCCGTTGCAGTTTGTGCCTGAAATGCGGGTACGACGCGCCCACTCCGTTACTTGTAGTTGCCGAAGCTGATGGGCAGCGGCAGGTCCAGCTCGCGCACCGCCTGCTGCACGGCTTGCAACTCGTCGCGGCTCTTGCTGGTCACACGCACGACGTCGCCCTGGATGCTGGCCTGTGCCTTGAACTTTTTTTCCTTGATCAGCTTGGTGATGATCTTGGCTTTGTCCGACGGGATGCCGTCCACGATGTTGTAGATGTGGCGGATACCCTGGCCGCTGGCGACTTCTTCGGTTTTCAACTCGAGCGCCCTGGCGTTGATGCCGCGCTTGCTGAGTTTGGTCGTGAAGATGTCCAGCATCGCGTCCATGACCGCCTTGTCGCTGGCCGTGATGGTGACCTTCTTTTCGCCCTTTTCCCACACGATCAGCGCGGTCTTGCCCTTGAAGTCCCAGCGCTGGGCAATTTCTTTCTGTGCCTGCTGCCATGCGTTGTCGATTTCGTGTACATCGACGCTGGCCATGATGTCCATGCTGCTGTCAGCCATGACTGCCTCCGGGGCAATGCTCTATCACGGGCATGCGCCGTTGTGAACGGGCGAGTGAGCTTGCTTTTTGCATGCTCAGGCCCGGGTGATTTCAATCGTGCAGGCGTTGTCGTCGCTGTGGTTCGTGCCGCGAATCAGGTTTACCTCGAACTGCAGGCGACCGCGGTAACGCTCGACCAGCGACTCGATGATCCCAAGGTCGAACACGTTGGGGTACGGGTTGTCGCACTGGATCTGGTAGTGGTCCATTCCCACTTCTACATAGCGGTACACGCCGATTTCGCCGCCGCGGTGCGCCGTGTGGTACGCAACGTCGATCGCAGCCAGGGCAGACGGCACGTCGAACATCTGATCGTCCGGAAACTCCGCCGAATACGGAATGCGCCGGCCGATCGAGTACAGCGTATCGGGGCCAAGATTGTCATGAATCGCGCGGTAGGCGTTCAACCAGGCTTGTTGCGAGTACCAGCCGCTTGGTTGAACATGCTCCAGCCCCGCCGATGCCAGCAGTTCGCGCGCCACGGCGCCCACCAGAATGCCGCTGCTGACCGCGACAACGGTGCGGCCATCAACTTCAACGGATGGCGAACTGGCTTGGAATGCCTTGAACATGCCCCACCCTACCGCTCGTAACCCAATCCCCGCAGCACAAGAAACACCGCCTCGCGGACGCTGAGCCCGCCCTCGGGATTCACCGCCTTCATGGTCATCTGCTGGTGAATGGTGCCGTAGGTGCTGGCGAGAATGGACGCTGCCGCGCGCTGACTGTCGGTGTCTGCCGGCAACTGTCCCCGGCTTCGCGCGTTTTCAAGCAACACCCTGACCTTGAAGCGCGACTCGGCAATGATCTGCCGGATGCCGCGGCCCAACAGGTCGTTCTTGGACTTGCCGATATGCCCGAACATGTGAAGGACAATCGTGGAGTCATCACCCAGCGCGTTGACCCGGGCCTCTTGCTCGTCACAGAACCGGAGCAACCGCTCGATCGGCTGCGGATCTTCCGACAGCCGCATTTCGCCCTCATCGGTGTACGTAAACAGGTGGCGCACAAGGTCACCGGCGAGCGCCTCTTTGCTGTCAAAGTAAAGATACACACTGCCCTTGGCCACGCCGGCGGCTTCAGCGATGTCTGCCACGGAAGCGCCATCGATGCCATCGCGAGCAAAAACTCTTAGCGCCGCCTTCAGCAGCTGGCTGTACCTTGCTTCTCGTTTGGGCGAGGTGATGCGCATGCTGACCAACCAGTCATTAGGCCAAATCTGTGCGATTGCATAAGATTACACCATGTAAGCTCGGTGTACGCGAATTCGTTCGAAATTGTTCTAAATTCCTGACCTGCACACCAAGTCGGTGTGTAACCACAACAAATGAAAGGCTTTACGATCGACCGTCTGGGGTGCTCGACGCAAAATGCATGCCCGACATCCACTAGACTTTCGTGATGAAGCCCCACTTATCTTCGCTGCGGCCCTGCACCAGGTCGAGGTAGGATTTCTGGATGCGTTCGGTGATTGGGCCTCTGGCTCCGATGCCGATCTTGATCTTGTCAATGCTTCGGATCGGTGTGACCTCCGCCGCAGTACCCACGGCGAATACTTCGTCAGCGATGTACAGCTCTTCCCGCGTGACGGAAGCTTCCGCTACCGGGATCTTCAACTCGCCGCACAGCTTCATGATGGTGTCGCGCGTGATACCGCGCAAAATACTGTTGCCCGTTGCCGGCGTGACGATGCGCCCGTCGCGCACGACGAATATGTTTTCGCCGCTGCCCTCGCTCAAGATGCCGTTCACGTCAAGCGCCAGGCCCTCAACGTAGCCGTTGGCGATAGCTTCCATCTTGATCAGGGCGCCGCTGGCATAGTTGGCCGCGGCCTTGGCCTGCGCCGGTGTTGTGTTCGGCGCGTTGCGCGACCATGAGCTGATCTGCATGTCGACGCCCTTCTCCAGGGCCTCATCGCCGAGATACTTGCCCCAGTCCCACGTCATGATGTCGAGTGTGATGGGGTTCTTCAGCGGGTTGACGCCCATCGGGCCGGCGTCGCGATACATGATCGGCCGGATGTAGCAGGCCTTGAAGGCATTTTCTTTCACTGCAGCGACGCACGCGGCGCTGATCTCTTCGACGTTCCAGCGCACTTCCATGCGGTAGATCTTGGCACTGTCGACCAGTCGCCGGATGTGATCCTTCAGGCGAAAGATGCCGGGCTGTCCACCGCAGTCGTATGCTCGGATGCCTTCAAACACAGCACTGGCGTAGTGAATGACGTGGGCGCTGATGTGTACAGTCGCCTTGTCCCAGTCAATGAACTCGCCGTTGCGCCAGACCTTGTTGCAGAGCTTGTTTGCCATGTTTGGTCTCCGAGTTAACGATTGCGGATTGCGGACTGTTCTGCAAGTGCCGGAGAGCCCAAACCGCAAATTCTTGAACCTAGGCGGCGCCTGAGCCGCATCACTAACGACCCTTCAGCAAATTCTCAAGCGCCAGCCGGAACTTTGCAAGAGCATTGCTGCGGTGGCTGACCTTGTTCTTGTCCTCTTGCGACATCTCGCCAAACGTCTTGCCCGCCGGCGGGTACAGGAAGAGCGGATCATATCCGAAACCGCCTTTGCCGCGCGGTTCGTCTATGATCAAACCTTCAAGCGAGCCGCGAACCGTGAACAGGATGCCTTCCGGGCTTGCCAGTGCGATCTCGCACACAAAGCGCGCCTTGCGTTTTTCTACCGGCACGCCCTTCAGGTTCTTCAGCAGCAACTGGTTGTTTGCCGCATCGTCGCCGTGCTTGCCTGCATAACGAGCGCTATGCACGCCCGGCGCGCCGCCCAGGGCGTCCACTTCCAACCCGCTGTCGTCTGCCATGACCAGCAGCTCAAGGCTTTGGGGTGCATCGACTTTGGGCATGCGCTCTGGCGTAAGGCTAACCTTGCGCTGCCGACCACTGGCGCTGCGGTGACGCTGCGCTGACAGGGCCTCGAAATCGGTTTCGTCTTCGTCCTCGTCCTCAATGGCCGTGCTGCGACTCGCAAAACTCACGCGGTTAACCAAAGCCAGAAACTGAGCCAATTCAAACGCCTTCTTCTGGGCGTTGCCGGCAAAGGTGTCCGCGGTTTCGGCAATGGACGGCACGCCTGTAAATGCGGTCAGCCCAACCAGTTCAATGGCTTTGATGTCACCAAGAATCTGGCTGATCTCGCGGAACTTGTGGCGGTTGTTGGTGCCTACAACAATCTGGACCACGGCATGACCCTGTGCAGTTTGTGGGGCAGTCTATGTTCTGGTGGCGTCGCTTCCAGACTGGCCCAAGCCGTACCGCTACCCGGCAGCCCGTTACTTTTCCGCGTCGATGATTTTGCCGTATTCGCGGGTGGCCAGCGCCTGCTGGTAGTGACGGTAATACTCGTCTTTGTGAATGCTGACCACGTGGATGTTCAAGCGCTTGAAAGCGTTGGCGCGGTGCACCTCTTCCAGGATGCCGATACTTGTGGGCTCGCCATCGCTTAGCAGAACGATCGTGTCCGCCTCAGCCTTCTCGATAATGGCCAACAGTGCCGACTTGATGTCGGTGCCGCCTTGCGCGTCGGTGCTCAGCATCCAGTTGATCAGCTTGCGACGTTCTTCCAGCCCGTTGGTGATGCGGTCACTATGCATCTGCTCGGTATTGAACAGCGTGATGCCGACACGGGCAGACTGGCTCATGGCATCGACACAGGCGTGCAGTTCAGCAGCGGCCACATAGAAGCGCGGCAGAAAGCCATCGCGCACCAGCTTGTTCACCTCGGGCCGGCGTTTGAGAATGTCGGCTTTGCGGTCGGGAAAGTCCTGCCGTTGCGGCTCGCGCGCCACGGGCAGCACCATGCTCACGCTGCGGTCCACGGCAAACTGCACGTTCGCGCTGTCAATCTCCAGGCCATAGAACGTCGCTGCTGTCTTCTGCTTCAAGTGCTGATACGACACGCCTCGCAGGCTTTCGAGCTTGCGAGGCTGAATTGTGGCTTCGCCGCCGATCACTTCTTCCCACTTCGCGATCAGGTCGCCATGGTCGACGCCGGTCAGATCGACTAACAGCGCAATCGCCTCGGCAAAGATGCGCCCTTCTGCGCTGCGGCGGGCGAGTTCAAGCACCGGCTTCAGGCAACCGCTGGGCCGCAGGCGCAGCAGGCAATCCAGCGCCGCGCTGACGACCCACCAGTGAATGTCCTCCAGCAGTTCAATTGCACGGGGTGCGTGTTCGTTGAGGCCCACCTGACCAGCCGCCAGCAGCGCCGCAGCACGCTGCAACGGGGTTTCACTCTTAAGCCAGGCGGAAATCCGGGCCTTGGCGACGTCGGGGCAGGCACCTGTCGAAGCACAGGCCAGCAAGGCATGGGCTGCCGTGTTTTCGTCCTCTGACGCCAGCTTTAGCGTCAGCTTGTCCGATGCTGCCTTCAGCTCGTCGCCCTCATACTTTGCGGGCAGTCGCTGGATGGTGCGCAAGCCGTGAATCACCTTCTGGTTGTCGTCGTCGTCAAGCCATCGGGCCGCGCCACTGAACGGGGCACCGCCACGGTTGACCGACACGATCCACCACCCGACCTCAACGTCAAACACGCGGTTCAAGGCGGCGGCATCGGCAAGCACGGCCTTGTGCGACTCGATCGTCGTCAGGCGCGCCAGCAGGCTGCCGAAAAAGTGCGGGCGCGAACTCACGCTGCGTGTGTTGCGCGCATGCTCAAGAACCGCCTTCAGGGCCTCCGTCTCAAGCGCCGTTCCAACGGCAGAGTGCGCAGCTCGGGCCGCGTCTTCTACGCCCGCTGTCGCGGCAAGCCCGGCAATTCCCCGTCTGTCGCCCGCTGCCAGCAGGCGCGCGCACGCAGCCGCCCGGGCACCCGGAAACTTGGCTTTCTGCGAAGCCATTTCCAGTACGGCCCATCCGGCATCTGTCGCGGCGTCGGCGCAGGCATGCACGGCGGCTTCGGCGCTGGCATCGTCTTCGAGCGCCAGTTTCTCGAGCGACTTGAATGGTGTCTGCGCGCCGTACCCGCCCATCCATCGCACACAGGCGGCACGACGCGCGGGAGTCTTTGCCTTGTTGAAGGCCTTCACCAGCTCCTTGTGATCGTCGGGATCGCCGTGCTGGACCACGGCCTTGGCAGCCCAACTTGCGACATCGTCGTCAGCTTCATCGTTTACAGCATCGACGAGAAATTTGGTCACGCTGTTCTCAGGCCACTTCGACAGCGCAAGAATCAGCCGGTACTTGTCTGCTTTGGTGGCGGTCTTCCAATCCTTCTTAACCTCGCGCAGCTTATCTTTGGCGGGTTTGGCGTCGTCGCCCTTGAGCTTTTGCGCATCTGCAGGGATACCCAGGCCGAGCACGGCCAATCCCAACAGAACGCACATCGTTAGCGAACGCATACCTGACCTCGGCCCTTGAGTGGAACGGATTTGGGGCGGATTACCAGTCAATTAAGCGGATTGCGGATTCGGGATGGCCGACAGGGGCCCTCTCATTTTCGGGTGAATGATTGAAGGTTCAATGAAGCTACCTGCATCGGCCATAGCTACACTACTCAGTGTGGTCCCAATGCATCGGAGGACGCCATGCTGCGCCGAACTCCTGTTCTGCTAGTGCTTGCTGCCCTGACCGTGGCTTGCCTGATTGCCGCCGCCTATGGCGTCAAGGCTGACGAGCCCGCCGAGCGCAACACTACACCACAGCTTGGCAAAGACTGGCGCCAGCTGCGTGACTCGATGGACGCAGCCTACGAAGCCCTGCAAGCCGACGCCGGCGTCAAACCCAACCCCATTGTTGACGACCACGTCTTCCTGCGCCGCATCTACCTTGACCTGACCGGCGCCCCGCCATCGATCGCTGAAATCAACGACTTCGCCCCGGGCCGGCGCGGTGCCAATGGCCTCAAGGGCCAGGAAAAACGCGAAGCGATCGTCGACAAGCTGCTCGCAAGCCCGGAGTTCGCTGAGCACATGGCCACCTGGTGGCGCGTGGTCCTTACAGAGCGCGAAGGCGATGGCATTTACCAGACGTACCTTCAGACCTACCTGAACCAGGCATTCACCGCCAATAAGCCCTGGAACCAGATGGCACACGAGATGTTGGCGGCAACGGGCAAGACTCCTGACAACCCCGCCCTGGGCTTTCTGCTGACCTTTGAAAACGACAAACCTGCCATGGCCGGCCAAGTCAGCAAGGTGTTCCTCGGGCGCCAGATCCAGTGCGCGGAGTGCCACGATCACCCGTATGAGGCCTGGTCGATGGACGACTTCGAAAGCTACGCCGCATTCTTCCGGCTGTTCAGCACCGGTGCCAAAGGTGATGGGGCAGACCGCTACTGGTTCAGCAACGACCAGGCGATCAAGAATGATGTGGATGTCCGCAACCGGCTGCGCCTGAAGGGCAAGTACAAGCTGCCGCGCTTCCTGGGTGACAAGGATTGGCAGTACGACGCGGGCAAGAGCATCCGCGAATCGCTGGCGGACTGGATTACCAACCCCGAAAACCCATGGTTCCGCGAGATGACGGTAAACCGCTACCTCGACTACTTCATGGGCGTCGGGTTCGTGAATCCCGTCGACGACTTCAACAGCATGAACGAGCCAACGCTGCCGATCGTAATGGAAGTCATGGGCAAAGATTTTGCTGCAAGTGGTTTCGACACCCGCTACCTGATTCGCGCCGTCGTCACCAGCAAGATGTACCAGCGGGCCGTTGACCCCAACCGCACCAACCGACAGGACCGCGTCTATTACAGCCGCAACTTCGTGCGCTCGCTCACGCCTGAAATGGTGGAACGCAGCATCCTGAAGGTTACCGGCATCGACCGTTTGAACCCGCACCTGCCGGTGCCGAACGTCGCTGACGACAAGTTGAGCGCCGACGAAAAGAAGGCCAAGCAAGTGCGCGACTGGATCAATGGATACAAAGGCAACCTGCGCATGCTGATTCGTAATGCTTGGGGTGGCGACCCCGTGGTCAAGGATGTGGACGACCACGACGGCAACATCTTGCAGGCGCTGATGTTCATGAACGCCGACTTGCTGCCGGGGCACCTGAACAACGCACTGAAAGAGATTCTCGCGCAGTACCCGCATCCCAAGGACAAAATCAAGCGTGCCACGGCAATCTTCATGACTGTGCTGGGGCGCGAGCCGGACACTCGTGACAAGCAGATTCTCAACAGCACTTTCGCGAACTGGAAGGGCGGCGACGAGGTCTATGAAGACCTGTTCATCGCCCTGATGAACACTACCGAGTTCGTGAACCGGCACTGAAGCCGGGCAAATTCGCGATACCAAAGCTGCAACGCAGGGTTTGATGAAACTGAAACCGTCAATGCTGCAACAATGCTTCACTGGCAATGCACTAACCGGAGCGACACATGACCGAGTTTCACGTTAATCGACGCGACTTCCTGCGCACCAGCGCCGCCGCGGGCGGCATCATCGCCACCAGCAGTTTTCTCGGCAGCACGCTGTCCGCACAGGAAGCCACCCGCGCCCGCAACAGCAAGATCAAGGGCGTGATCCTGATGTACATGGAAGGCGGGCCAAGCCAGCTTGAAACCTTCGACCCAAAACCGGGCTCGAAAAACGGCGGCCCCACCAAGGCGATAGAGACTGAAGTGCCCGGCTTCACGCCTGCCGAAAGCCTGCCGTTTCTGGCCAAGAAGGCCAAGGACCTGCTGCTGATCAAGAGCATGGCCACTCGCGAGGGCAACCACTCGCGCGGTGCGTACCTGATGCGCACCGGCTTTGCACCCAACCCGACGATCAAGCACCCCAGCCTGGGCAGCATGGTCGCGCACCAGCTGGGCAACCCGAGCTTTGAACTGCCCAACTTCGTCAAGCTGCGCGGCTCGCCGTTTCCGGCCGGCTACCTCGGTGTGGACTACAACCCGTTCGTGATCAGCCGTCCCGGCGCAAAGATCGAAAACCTTGACTATGCCAAGGGCGTCGACAAAGAGCGCATGGAACGCCGCATGAAGCTGGTCAAGGAGATGGAGAAAGACTTCGCCAAGCAACGCGGCGAAGACGCGGTCGAAGCCCACAAAGCCATGTACGAAAAGGCCCGCCGCCTGATGGACAGCCCGCTGCGCAAGAAGTTCTACCTGGATGACGAACCCGCCGAGGTTCGCAAGGCCTATGGCGAAGGCGCGTTCGCGGATTCCCTGATTATCGCCCGCCGCCTGATCGAGACCGGCGTGCCCGCCGTGGAAGTAGTGCTCGGCGGATGGGACACCCACGACGACAACTTCAAGCGCGTCGCCGACCTGTGCAAGACGATGGACCAGCCGTGGGCTGCGCTGATCGACGACCTGAAGAAGCGCGGCATGTACGACAGCACGCTGCTGGTATGGATGGGCGAGTTCGGCCGCACGCCGCGCATCAGCCCCACCGACGGCCGCGACCATTGGCCCAGCAACTTCTGCGTCGTGCTGGGCGGCGGTGGAGTGAAGTCGGGCCAGGTGATCGGCGAAACGCCCGAAGACGGCATGACCCGCGGCGCCAAGGGTGAAGTGCTGCTCAAGGACCCAATCGCGCCGGACCAACTCTATCGCACGTTTGGCACGATGATGGATTGGGACATGACCCGCGAATTCCAAGCCGGCAACCGGCCGATGTGGCTGACCGACAAGGCCGTCCAACCGGTCGAAAAGATCTACAAGTAGCGCGCAGCCCGGCAGCGGGACCGACAATCCTGTCGGTCCCGCTTCGTTTTTTCCCGACGCGACTTGAACGAAGTCAGCCGATCAAGGGCGCTCCCAACTCTCAACGGGCCCGACGATGACCCGAAACAACGGGTGGGCCGCCGCCGTCGCCGGCAGCGTCTTCAGCCAGGCCGGATCGCGCTGTCGCAGCTTGCGCTTCAAGTGCAGCCACTCGTGCTCGATCTGTCCCCGCGTCACGCGCAACCGAGCGCGAGACCGCGGGCGCTCAATCTTGCCGGCATCAAACCGATAGCCGCGCCTTCGAGCCTCTGCCGCGACGCCCGCCAGAAATGCCCCCACGGCAGCGACTGGGTCGCGCGCCCGCCGAAATCTGTCCAGCTGAGGATGGTTGCGATAACCTCGAGTTCGGCCCAGCAGCACGGCCTGTGCGAGCAGAGCCTCACGCCAGCAGGCAACGAGTCCCTTGGCGTCGAGGAAACGCGGATGAATCGACCACAGGCGCACACGCGGACTATGCGGCGCAATGGCCATCATGCAACGGGAAAGCAGCTACGCGCCCGGGCGGCCGCGCACCGTCTCTAGAATCCCCGTGCCGTAGGCTTCGAGCTTGGCGGGTCCGATGCCGGGGACTTTCATCAGTTGCGCTTCCGTTTTCGGCTTGTCGCGCGCGATTGCATTGAGCGCCTTGTTGCTCAGTATGCGAAATGCCTGCACACCCTCTGACTTTGCCTGCGCCAACCGCCACTCTTTCAACGCTCTCACGACTTCAGCGTCCGGCTCTTCCAGTGATTCGGCTTGCGTGATCGCCTGCTTGGCCGACTTCTGGCGCGCCTTTCGGCCCGGCCTTTCAGCGGGCACGGCGGGCTCATCGTCCGGCAGGTTCACCCAGTTGGCGGCGTTGATGCCATCTGCTTTCGCTTCGCGGGTCAGAAACGCGCGCTCGAAGTTGATCAGCTTGCCGTCTTTCTCAAAGGCATCCGGCTGCATGTGGACTGCGCCCGCGGCAGCCAACCCGCCCAGCAAGTCGCGAAAGCGCCGGATGTCAAGTTCGCCTTCGCGCAACGCAGTTTCATGAAGCTGCTTGGGCGTGCGCCCGTCGCGCTCTTGCAGCGCGCCGATGATGCGGCACAGCAGGTCGTGTTCGCGCGGTGTCGGCTTGCGAAAGCGCTTGATCACGCACTCTTGCGGCGCACACACGTCGCAGATACCGCACGGCCGCGTGTCCTGCTCGCCAAAGTGCGTAACCAGCGCGGCCATGCGGCAGCCGCGGCCATCGGCAAACGCGTACACGGCATCCAGCTGCTCGCGCCGGTGCGAAACCCGTGCGGCATACCCGGGGCGCCAGTCCGCATCTCCGCGGATCACGCGACCATCCGCGTCAACGCCCGCGCCACCCAGCGCCACCAGTCGTTCAAGATGCTTTGACGCGTCCTGCTCGTTCAAGTCCAGGTCCGCGGCGATTTCTTCAATGCTGCCGCTGCGACCGCCCAGCGCGCGCCAGACACGCTCTAGTTCCGCAGCCGGCGGGTAGTCCCTGTCCAGAAAGAACTCGTGAAGCCGCCGGTCGGCCCACCCGTACAACAGTATGGCGCGCGATGGCTGGCCGTCACGGCCCGCGCGGCCGATTTCCTGGTAGTAGCCCTCGACGGTGGCGGGCAATGCGGTGTGAACCACTGTGCGCACGTCTGCTTTATCGATGCCCATGCCGAACGCGATAGTGGCGACGATGACCTGCACCTTGCCGGATTGAAAGGCCGCCTGCGCCCGCTCGCGCGTTGACGCGTCAAGACCAGCATGGTACGGCAGGCATGCGACGCAGTCGGCAAGCTTGGCGGCAAGCGCGTCGCACTCTTTGCGCGAAGGCACATACACGATGGCCGGCAACCGCTTCGCGGCCTTTTCGCCAAGCAGCCGCAGCACGGTCTCGGCCCGGCGGCTTGGCTTCATGTCCACGCACTCGACGGCAAGGTTCTGGCGACGGAAGCCATGAATCAGGCGTTTGGCACCCTGCAGTCCAAGCTGCTCGCAGATGTCGCGCTGCACCGCCGGCGTGGCGGTCGCGGTCATGGCAATCACCGGCGCAGGCATCAGTGCCGGAATCCGCTCGCCCAGCAGCCGGTAGTCCGGCCGAAAGTCGTGGCCCCATTCGCTGATGCAGTGGGCTTCGTCAACGGCGATCAGGCCGGGCTTTCGGCGCGCAAGCCATTCGACAAATCCGGGCACGCGCAGGCGTTCCGGGGCGATGAACAGAAAGTCCAGCTTGCCGGCTTCCCAGTCGTAACAGACGTCACGCGACTCAGGCTTGGGGCGACCGGAATGGATGCGCGCGGCACGGAAGCCTTGGGCGCAAAGTTTGCCCACCTGGTCTTCCATCAGCGAGATCAGCGGCGAAATGACCAGCGCGGACCCGCCCCGCGCAATCGCGGGCAGTTGATAGCAAAGCGATTTGCCGGCCCCGGTTGGCATCACCAGCAGCGCTGATGCACCGGAAGCCAGCAAGGAGCAAGCCTCAGCCTGATGCGGCCGAAACTCGGGAAACCCGAACCGCGAATGAAGAATGAAAATCGGTTCCTGCATGTGGAAGATGATAGCGGGCGCAACGACACCCTCAACGCTGCGAGGCTCTAGTTGTCAGGCGTTGACCGATATAGCGCGCCATCGGCAAAGTCAGCAACCTTGACCAGTCTCAGCTCGCGGGCGATGACTTGCTCGGGCGCGTGCCAACGCCAGGTCTGTTTGAACAGGAGCACGTAGCATACTTGCCCGGCGCGCGCCTTCTGAAAAACCGCTACGCGCTCAGCATCAAGGCCTGCGTGGTCGCGGCCGCGATCTGCCGCTGTGGGCAAGGACAGGCATGGTCGTTGCAGGTGCCATTGGACGGCTTCGGCCTGGTTGCTGGCGAAGGCAGCGCCTGCCGGCAGCCGTCGCGCGGTGTCGAGCAAGGGCGACTGGTGCCAACTTTGCGACCCGAATGCAAAACCGGACTCGTGGAGCTCTTGAGCCTGCGTGGCTGTGCGCATTACGCCGACAACACAGAGAAAGATCGCTAGAGCGCCGGTGCCGAACACTTTCCAGTGCCGCCCCGAGGGAATTGCCAGCCCCAGCACGCAAACAACCGGCAGCATGACCGGAAGCAGCATGCGCACATCCAGGTCCTGGTCCCGCGGGGTCAGGAAATCCGTGGCAAACATCAGGCACAGATATCCGGTGATCCACCAGCCCACGACACATGCGACGGCGCGGGCTCTGGATGCGGACGCGGAAGCTGTTCTCTTTCTGAGCGCGGCCATTCCGGCCACCAAGACGAAGAGAGTTGCTGGATGCCTGATCCAGCGCGACCACCCCTCTGGCCAGAACCAGAGGGTCGCGACGCGCCAAACGTTAAGGAACCAGTCAAATTCAATGGGCTGCGGCGCCATCGACCGGCTTGCAACGGTCTGCGCCACAAGCAGATTTCGGGCAAGCCATGCAATCAGCATCAACTGACTCGCGACGAGAAGGATGATGACCGGCCGCAGACGAGAGCGACCCGATTGCCAAGCCGTCACGACCACGAGCAGCATGATGGACAGCGCGGCACCCTGCCCCACATATCGTGTCATGGTCGCGGCACCCAACAGCCCGCCCCCCAGCCACAGCAGGGTTTCCCGCCTGTTGTTCATCCACGCGCAGATCGCCCAGATGCCACCCAACTGAAGCGGAAGGAAAAGTGCTTCACTCGACACCACGGCGAATTGAAGTGCCATCCCCCCGCCACAACACGTAAGGGCAGCGGCCCAGGCCGCGCCAAAGCGCGAGCCGTCGGCCCATCGCACAATTGCATACGCCAACAAGGCGCAGCAACCAAACAACAGTGCCTGTGCCCATCGCGCCCAGCTGGCTCCTGCGGCCGGGGCCAACAAAAGCGGAAATCCCGGAGGCCATACCGTCAGGGGCCGCCTAACGCCATCCGGTACGCCTGTGACAAGTCCTTCGCCCTTGGCCAAGTGCGCCGCAGAGTCGATGTACTGCATTGAGTCGGTCGACAGTCCGGGGCCCCACTGTGCGGTCGCGTACAACGTCAAAGCCGTAGCAAAGCAGGCCAACAGCACTGACAGCAGAAAGTCAGTACGCGTAAGCGAAGACTCCAAGGCGTCTCCCTTGTTGGGTGCCGAATGCCTGAAACCAGTTTGGAGCAGTTCGAGTTACATACTGCGGCGGTACTGGCCGCCTACTTCGTACAGTGCCTGGCTGATCTGGCCCAGTGAGCAGTGCTTTACTGTGTGCATCAGTTCATCGAAGATGTTCTGGCCGCCCAGTGCCGCTCGCTTCAGTCGCTCCAGCGCTTTCGCCGCGCCCGGTTCGTGCTGCTTCTGGAACTTGCGCAGCCTTTCGATGCATGCCTCTTTCTCGGCTTGCGTTGCCCTGGCCAGCTCGACCTTCGCCTCATGCTCGAGCGGGTGCGGATTCAGGTAGCTGTTCACGCCTACGATCGGCAGCTCGCCGCTGTGCTTGAGCTGTTCGTAGTACATGCTCTCTTCCTGAATCTTTCCGCGCTGGTACTGCGTTTCCATGGCGCCCAGTACGCCGCCGCGTTCGGTGATGCGGTCGAACTCGGTCAGGACGGCTTCTTCGACCAGGTTGGTCAATTCCTCGATTACGAAACTGCCCTGGATCGGGTTCTCGTTCTTCGTCAGGCCCAGCTCTTTGTTGATGATCAACTGGATCGCCAGCGCGCGGCGCACGCTGTTGTCCGTGGGCGTGGTAATCGCCTCGTCGAACGCGTTGGTGTGCAGGCTGTTGCAGTTGTCGCATATCGCGTACAGGGCCTGCAGCGTGGTGCGAATGTCGTTGAAGTCGATTTCCATGGCGTGCAGCGAGCGCCCGCTGGTCTGGATGTGGTACTTGAGCATCTGGCTGCGCTCGTTGGCGCCGTACATGCGCTTCATCGCCACGGCCCATATGCGGCGGGCGACACGGCCGATCACGCTGTACTCGGCGTCAACGCCATTGCTGAAGAAGAAGCTCAGGTTGGGCGCGAAGTCGTTCACATCCATGCCGCGCGCGCGGTACGCCTCGACATAGGTGAACCCGTTGGCCAGCGTGAACGCTAGCTGCGTAATCGGGTTGGCGCCGGCTTCGGCAATGTGATATCCGCTGATGCTGACCGAATAGTAGTTCCGCACGTTGTGCTCAATGAACCACTGCTGCACGTCGCCCATCATTTTCAGCGCAAATTCGATGCTGAAGATGCACGTGTTCTGGGCCTGGTCTTCCTTGAGGATGTCGGCCTGCACGGTGCCGCGCACCGTGCTGACGGTCTCGGCGGCGATGCGGTCGAATTCAGCGTCCGTGAGCAGCGCGCGGATCTGCGACCAGTCCTGGTCAAAGCAGCGCGGGTCCTGCCACGCCGACTCCAGCGGGTCACGCGCGCCGACACTCTTTGGAACAAACAGCCGGGCGGGCGGACGCTTTGCGGTCAGTTTGCCCGTCTCCATCAGGTGTTTGCGGGCCTGCTGTCGGATCGCTGCGTTAAAGAAAAACGCGAGAATGATTGGCGCCGGGCCGTTGATCGTCATGCTGACACTGTTGCTGGCTGCACACAGGTCAAAGCCGGCGTACAGCATTTCAATCTCTTCAACCGTAAAGATCGCGACGCCGCTTTCGCCGACCTTGCCATAGATGTCGGGGCGTTCATGCGGGTCCTCGCCGTACAGCGTTACGCTGTCAAACGCCGTGCTCAAGCGCGCCGCGGGCTGGCCCTCGCTGACAAGATGAAAGCGCCGGTTGGTGCGCTCGGCGGGGCCTTCGCCGGCGAACATGCGCGTCGGGTCTTCGCCGCTGCGCTTGTACGGGTAGACGCCCGCCGTGTAGGGAAAGCCGCCGGGCACGTTTTCTTCCAGCAACCAGAAGAGCCGGTCTCCCCAGTCACTGAACTTCGGAAGGGCGACCTTGGGCAGTTTCGTGCCGCTGAGCGTGGTGGTGAAGTTGGCAACGCGGATTTCGCGGCCGCGCACCTCGTAAACGTTTTCGTCGTCGGTGTAGGAGTGAACCAGCGCCGGCCAAGCCTTGAGCTCGCGCACGCAGGCAGGGTCAAGCTCTGCCAGCAGGTCGCTGTAACGCTCACGCAGGGCGCGCGTCACCGGGTCTTTGCCCTCTTCGGCATTCAGCGGCTCCAGCGGCGCAATCGCCTTGTCGCCAAGCTCGTGGAGCGCGTGGTAGCAAGCGCCCAGCTTGCCGGCGATGGCGCGTTGCGCCTCAGACCAGCGATGATGGCCGCGCACCGTTTCGGCAACCTCACTGAGGTACCGAGTGCGCTTGCCGGGTACCACGGTCTGCTGGGTCGGCCCGTCGGCATCACAGACCTGGGTGAAGTAGCGCGTCTCAAGTGTTTCACCGGTGATTTCAGAAAGGCGTTTGAGCAGATCGCCATAGAGCCGGTTCACACCCAAGTCGTTAAACTGTGCCGCGATGGTCGGGTAAACCGGCATCTGCTCCGGCTTCAGGTTGCTGGGCGCGCCCCGATTGCGCCACGCCTGTTTGCGTATGTCGCGCAGCGCGTCTTTGGCACCGCGACGCTCAAACTTGTTCAGCACGACGAAATCGGCGTAGTCCAGCATCTCGATCTTCTCGAGCTGTGTCGCCGCTCCGTACTCGCTGGTCATTACGTACAAGCTGCAGTCGACAAATCCGGTGATGACACCGTCGGCCTGACCGATGCCGCTGGTTTCGACAATGACAAGGTCGTAGCCGGCGGCTTTGCAGATGTCGATCGCCTCGTCAAGCGCTGCGCTGACTTCGGTGTTGGACTCGCGGGTGGCAAGGCTGCGCATATACACGCGGTCATTGTTCAGCGCGTTCATGCGGATGCGGTCGCCCAGCAATGCCCCACCGGTGCGCTTTCGAGTGGGGTCGATGCTGATCACGGCGACGTGCTTATCGACGAAATCCAGCAGATAACGGCGCAGCAGTTCGTCGGTGAGGCTGGACTTGCCCGCGCCTCCGGTGCCGGTCACACCAATGACCGGGATGGCATGCTTCAGCGCGTCTTTGCGCTTGCGGATGGCCTGCTTGACGCGCTCGGCCTGGCCGGGCGGTGACTGGCCGTTGAGTTCGGCCAGCGTGATGAGGCGAGCTACGCTGCCCTTGTGGGCGACGTCAAAGTTCGTGACTTCGCCGTTCAGCGCATGCACGGTCGAGAAGTCACACTCGGCCAGCATGTACCGGATCATGCCCTCCAGGCCCATTTCACGGCCGTCGTGGGGGCTGAAAATGCGGGTGATGCCGTAGTCGTGAAGTTCGCGTATTTCGTCAGCAACGATCACGCCGCCGCCGCCGCCAAACACCTTGATGTGACCAGCGCCCTTTTCGTGCAGCAGATCGTACATGTACTTGAAGAACTCCATGTGGCCGCCCTGGTAGCTTGAGACTGCGATGCCCTGGGCGTCTTCTTCAATGGCGGCGTTGACGATTTCTTCGGCGCTGCGGTTGTGGCCAAGGTGGATGACCTCGGCACCATGGGCCTGCAGCAGACGGCGCATGATGTTAATGCTGACATCGTGCCCATCGAAAAGGGCAGCGGCGGTCACGAACCGGACCTTGTGCTTGACCTGGAAGACTTGCTTCATGGGCTGAACTCGTGCCCCAAGGGGTTCAAGGGGCCCCCCGCCCCTGTCATTCCGAAACAACGCTATGGTCAGTTATAGAACAGCGGCGCCGGAAGGTGTAGCCCTGAAGCAACGGTCAGGTTAGTCGCCGCTAGTCCTAACGAGCAACGGCTGGCCTCAAGGCCAGCCGTTGTTCGAACTGGCTGGTTTAGCGCAGCGCGGGGACTTCTTCCTCGCGCCGGTTTGCGTTCTGCTCGGTGCCGTGTGCATTGTTGGCACCCGGGTGGCGATCGCCGGGCAGTACTTCTGACGGCAGTACAGACTTGGGCAACTCGCCCTCATCGGCGCCCTTGCCGACGTTTTCAGCCTTCAGGTTCTTGGTGTAGTCTTCAAACTTCTTGTTAATGGTGTCCCAGTCTGCGTCGGACTTGATGCCAAACACCTGTTTGAACGCGTTCACGCCTGGTGTTGTGTCGTAACTGGTGAGCTTGATTTCACCCTTGTAGTCCTTGCCCAGGAACTCCCACCACTGGTCACGGTAAGGGTACTTCGAGCCCTCTTTATAGTACTGGAAGAAGTAGCTCATCTGGCACGCCGTGGCGTAGTACAGGCCCATCAACGGGCCCTGGAACCTGCCCTCACCACCCTGCGGCACCGGGACGCCAAGCTCGCGCAGGCGGTCACACCCCAAGTACACCAGGGCCGAATAGCTGCCACATTTCAGCAGGTCTTGCAGCCGGAAAATGCTGCGGTTGGACATGCTTTCAAAGTTCCGCTGCCAGCCTTGCAGGCGCAGGTGGTTCAGCTGCAGGAACTCATACTTCGCGTCGCGGCCCTTGCCGCCGCTGCGCACGAAGCCCGAAACGGAGTCAGTGATGCCTTCCTGCACCAGAATGCTTGAGTAGCTGGGTCGGTCCGGTCCTTCGCCCTTGCCCAGCTTCTTCCAGTCAATCGGGTTGGCGCCGTAGTGGTCGGAGAGCAGGTGGAACGTCTCGTGGATCAGCACGGACTCGTTGAACCATGCGGTATCCGGGTTGGCATCGTTGCGGTCGTCATAGGTGATGACGATTTCGTTGCGCGGCGAGTAAAACGCGCGGGCGCCGGGCATCGGCTGGCCAATCTCGTCTTCACAGTACTGCTCAAACGTGTGGCTGTCTTTGAGCACGATCACTGAAAGCGGCCAGCCCTCTTTTTCTGCCAGTTCGCCCTGACCCATGGGCTTCACGCGCTGCAGGCTGTACCGCGTCACGAAGTTCACAGCGAACCAGTCATACAGGTGCTGCAACAGTGCCGACTTGCTGGCCAGCGATTCCTCAAACTCCGGGCTGATGCCCTCAGTGCCTGGCGGCTTCTCGACGTACACCATGAACGGCTTCCAGTAGGTGTAGGTCCAGACTTTGTCAAACTCTTCGTTGTCGCGGCGCATGGCAAGCTGGCAGAACGAACGCTGCTGCTTTGCGCGGTTCCACTTGAGCGTGGTCGAACCCTTGGTGTCGTTGGCCTGCTTGAATCGAATCCAGGCGCGCCGGGCGTTACGGGCAAACCCGTCTTTCTCGTGCGAGGCAAAGAACTCGTCGCCCTTTTCGACGGCTACCTTCTCAAGCTTTTTCAGTTCGGCAACGACATCCGGCGGGAACAACTTCGCGTCCGCGTACACCGGGTCGAGCGCCACGTAGTACTTGTTGTACTCCTCGCTGCCCTCGGTCTCGTGCAGCAGGTAGTCGTCCATCTTGGCGGGGCGGGTGTATTCCATCCAACCCAGCCGCTTCACCACGTCTTCGAACGTCTTGTTCGCCACGACAATCTGGCGCTGGCCGTCCTTCTGCCTTTTGACGGCAATGCCCTCGCGCTGCATCGCCGAAGCGGCTTTGCGCAACAGGTTATTGGCAAAAGAATAGCCGTCGTTGTCCAGCATCAAGGCGATCTGCGCCATCGGCAGGGCCTTGTCGCTCTCAGCCTTGGAAAGCAGCTGGTTAGCCCATGCGTCCTGCTGTGTGCGCCACTCGGGCTTGGCTTTGCGTGCCTTGGCCTCTTCATAGAACGTCTTGACCTGGTCCAACGTCAGGGTCATGACGTTGTTGATGTTTTTCTGGTGGTGGACCAGCAGGCTCTTGTCCGGGTCAGCGGCCGGGCCGCCCGTATCGCTCGATGCTGTACCGCCGTCTCCGCCCGTACCGCCACTTCCGGTACCGCCGCCGCCACCCGACGAAGCAATGATGATCACCACAACCAGGATGACTGCGACCGCGCCGCCGCCAATGCCGGCGAACAGGGGCATGTTGTTCTTCTTTTTGGGCGCACCATGCATATGCGGCGGCATTGACCGCCCGGTCGGTGCCGGCTGCGGGGCGTGCCCAGTACGCGTCGGCACGCGCGTTGCCGCGCGACCGCGGGCGCTGGTATCGGCGGCTGCCATCGGGGGCGCCCCGATGACGGTTTCTTCTTTGCGCATCACAGACGCGCCGCCGGTCATGTCAACCGAAGACTCGTGCTGCGAAACGCCCGTCGCTTCTTCGCGCGTGCTGGAGCTTGCGTCAATATCAGCGCGGCGAATGGTACGAGTGCCGCCCACGATGGTGGGGTTCGCCACCTGTGGCGAAGGCACCGTTACGGATGCACCGCACTTTTTGCAGGTGGTTTTCTTGCCGGCGTGAGAGGGCGAAACGCTGTACTTCGTTCCGCACGCGGGACATGGAAAAACGATAGCATCTGACATCGCGGACTCCCTGCGGTTCTCGGCTTGCTGGTTGGCAGAGCCGGGTGGACTACTGTATGACATTTCCGCCTTGTTCGAAAGTCTGCCGCCTGCCAGTTCGGCGGCTTTGGCATCAGCAGCGGATAGCACGGCACGGTCCAGCGCCGGTGGTGGCGTCGGGCCGCGGAAACGCTGATTATACGGGTCTTGCGAACTCATACTGGCTGTCCTTCGGAACGCGAGCCTTGCCCGCCTGCGCGGGAACCGGCGTTCACGCCATTTCCCCCGAAAGCCACTCGCGCAACTTTTCCAGCGCCAGCCGGTGACGCGATTCCACCGTCTTGGCGTTTTCCTTCAGGACGTCGGCAACTTCTGCAAACGTCATTTCCCCGTAAATCTTCAAAAGCACCACTTCGCGCTGTTCCTCGGGCAGCCGGCGCAGCGCGCGATCCAGCTGGTCAGCTTCTTCGCCCGACGTCATGGTGTCGCGCGGCTTGACCAGCATGGTTGCCGGCTGACCCTGCTCGATTGCCTTTCGCTCGCGACTTCGGCGCCGAAACTCATCCAGCACCGAGTTGCGAAGCCCGCCGTACAGGTAGGCGCGCACGTTGCGGGCCGATTGCAGGCGCGCCGGGTCTTCGATCAGGCGCAGCCACAGGTCCTGGGTTGCGTCGGCGGCGTGAGCTTCGTCGGCACACATGCTTAGCGCATAGCCGTACAGGCCGTGTCGATGTCGACGGTACAGCTCGGCAAAAGCGTCACGGTCGCCCGCACAGAAACGGGCGACCAGGTCTTGATCCGAATCAGTCTTCGTCACCAGCGGCACTATCCATAGACGCGGCAAGGACGGCGATTCCTCAAAGGAAATCAGAATTCCCGCGGCGCCTGGGCCAGAACACTCACCAGACCGCCACTATAGCTTCGCCCGCAATGCGCAGGGCGAGCAATGAACGATTGCCGAAAAGGCATGCGCTGAGCCGGGCCGACCTATTCCTGCTTCCACCAGCTCAGGCCGCGGTAGGTGTTCAGGCGTCGCCAGATCTTGGTCAGGTCGCGACGGGCCGCCAGCACCTGTTCGGTGCTGTGCTTGGCCTTGCCATCGTGGCGGGGATGCAGTTCAAAGGCCATCTGGAAGTCATACGTAAACTCAAGCGACCACTCACACTCAAGCTCGGCTCGCATCAGGCGCAGGGCCTGGCCCAGATTCTCAAGCTGCCATGTGCGATGGTCCGCCAGCTCAAATGCCACAAAAGGCATCGTCCCCTGGCGCTTGTCGCCGCCCGAGTCGCCGATGATGCGCACACCCGGTAGTCCTTCGATGAACTGGGCCAACGGGAAGCTGTCAATGCTGACGCCCAGGCCGTCGGCTTCGCGCTGCAACTCAAGCAGTTCGATCAGGTCGGCGGGGCCCTCCAGGTTGCCGCAGACTTCGCATTCGCGAATCGCATCGCCCTCAATCGCTCGCACGACCACGGCATGGTTGCCGCAGGAATCGCACGTGTCGGTTTCGGTCTCAAAGTCCATATTGAAGCCGCGGAGTATAGAGCGGCTGGCGGCAAGTGAAACGGTGTTGGTAGTCGGACCCCACAAAAGGCAAACCGGCGCGGATTGCTCCGCGCCGGTTGGTGTCTCAAGCAAGAGGGTGTGACTTACTCCCATGAAAGCAGAGGCTTGGCGTCGTCGCCGAACGCGCTCAGCGCGGTGACCATGCCGCTGACTTCGTTCTTGATCATGCCGCCGAACCAGCCGTTGTCCGCCATCCAGGTCTTGGATTCCCAGCCGTCGCCCTTCATGGTGATGATCTTGCCGCTCCACTTGCCGCCGGCCAACTCAAGGTCAGCGAACGGCTCTTCGGTGGTCGTCGGCGGGGTGCCGCCGCAAACCGGGGCGGGCTTGGCCATCACGCCGATTTCCTTGCCCTTCTCGCCCGGCTTACCGATCCAGGCCTTCTGGACGTTGACTTCGCCCATCGCGACGCTGGTGTCAACCTGGTACGCGGTGACGTAGTCGTAGCTGCTGTACTCGCCCTTGCTCTTCATTTCCATTTCGACAATCGCGATGCTGCCGTCAACCTTGGCAATCTGCCAACGGGTGGTGTTCTTGCTGCCGTAAGCCTCGCTGCTGGTTTCCCAGTACTGGCCGGCCTTGGGGTCAGCGTGCACGGTGACCCAGTAGGTGGTCTCTTTGATGTTGTCGATCATCATCTGCGTCATGTCGGTACCGCCGCCGCTGCAACCACCGCTGCAACCGCCCGACTCGCCGCCGTCGCCGCCACCGGTGCCGCCACAAGCCGCCAGTGCCAGGACGCCCATAAACGCAACCAATGCAAGAAGCTTCTTCATAGTGTGAACTCCAAAAAGGAAGTTGAGTGAACTCGAGCGAACCGTTTTCGTGCGTTTCCCCGACCAATCCCTGCTTAGGTGGGTACGGGCCAACCCGCAAGTGCGGATTTGCCTATTCCCATCCAAGCAAGGGGCGTGGAGTCTATGCATCCCCTCACTGCCATTCAATAGACTTTGTAAAAGAAACTGACACCCGCTTCGCCTCACTGTGGAAATCATTAGCGCGCACTAACATATGGCCAGCATTGAGCTTACAACTTCCGGCTACTGCTGGCTTACACCGCCCGCCGCTTCCGCGCTGTCTTTGCTGTTCCTTTACGTGCCTGCGCTGCCGTCAGTTTTTGACGGCGAACTTGCTGTTGCTGACGATGTTCCCCGCGTGACATGGCTCTACTTCCGCGGGCGCAAACTGGACCAAGTCGTCTATGCCCGCCTTGGTCCGGGGGTGCTGGTCAGTTGCCATGGCGGACCGGCGGTCCGGTCGGCAATGGAGGCTGCCCTGGTCGGCGCCGGGGCAACCCGAACGCGCCCCCCCGACCTCTGGAACGGGCGGACGCCATTGGCAGCCGAAGTCGCCCGTCTCTTGCCCGACCTGCACGGGCAGACCGGGGTAACCCTTGGCTTGCGAACGCTCGCCGATGGCGAGCGCGGACTGCGCGAAATGCTGGCGGAGCCGCAACCGGCAGGGGTGGACGCACTCTCCCAAGCCCGCTGGCTGTTCTCGCCGCCGCGCATTCAACTTTGGGGGCCGGTGAACGCAGGCAAGTCCAGCCTGCTGAACGCGTTGTGTGGGGGCGAGCTGGTGGCCGTGGCCGACGAGCCCGGCTTGACCCGCGACGTGATTGAAGGCGGCTTTGAACATGCGGGCGTGGTTTTCCGCGTGTTCGACGCCCCGGGCGAATGGCCCCAAGCCACAGGTGTGAGTGCAGCCGCACTCGAGCTTGCACGCCAATGGAAGGCGCAGGCTGACCTGGTGCTCACGCTGGTGCCCCCGGGTGCTGCCGGGTCGGGCGAGTGGACGTTGTTCAGCCGCAGCGATGAAGACCGCGAATCACGGCATCCGGGCGTCAGCATTCGCAGCCCTGCCACGGTCGTAGCCCTCAAAGCACGCCTGGTGAATCATTTCTATGGCAAGCTGCTGGCACTGCCGACCGAGCGACAGTTTGCCTTCCCGCCCGCGCTGCTGACGGAATTGCAGGAACTTGCCGGGGGACGCACCGACGCTAAGGCAATCGCAACCCGCTGGCTGGATGCGTGATCGGCAGGAATTCGCCAATGGGTCTGGCGTCGGGAGCGCAGTCAATCCAGAATTGCCCGCCTTCATTGCGGGCGAAACATGACCACAGCCGTTTTCGTTGACGCAGCCGGCGTCACAGAGGGCGTATCCCGGCTGGCCAAAGCCATTCAGCAGCGGCATGCGCAAGCGCCGGTACTGGTCGGCATACGCACGAACGGTGTGCCGCTGGCGCAGCGAATTGCAGCAGCCTTTGCGGCGCTTGGCCTTCCGACGCCGCAATTGGGCGCAATTGATATCACACTTTACCGGGACGACTTGGGGGCGCGTGGGCTGCCCCAGGTGCTGGGTAGTGACATCCCTGCAGACCTCGAGGGTAAGCGCGTGGTGCTGGTCGATGACGTGCTGTACACCGGGCGCACAGTACGGGCAGCACTGACCGAACTTGCGGATTACGGGCGCCCCGAACGTATTGAATTGTGCGTGCTGGTAGACCGCGGCCTGCGCGAGTTGCCGATTTGTGCCGACTATGTCGGGTTTGAATGCAAGACCGAACCGGGCGACCATGTGAAGGTAGAACTGTCAGAAAGCGGAGCGGACACGGACTGTGTGCTACTGCGACGGGGGTGACCAACCGTCCGTTGCATTGAGACACAGTCGCAGTTAGAACCGGGGCAGCCACTATCGAGGAACGAGCCATGAAACGCATCTTCTGCCTTGCCACTTTCAGCGCGGCCCTTTGCGCCGGCGCCCTTGCCGTTGCTTTCACGACCTTTGACACTTCAGCCCAGCAAGGCCCCAATCCCCAAGAGTTGGTGGCCGCCGCGGTCAAAAACGTTGACTTCAAGGCTGAACTGACCGACGGCTGGAAAGCAGCCGCTATGATCGAACTGGCCAGCGCCCATGCGCGGGGCAAGCCTGGCCCGAGCGTTGAACTGCGGGCCCAGCACGACGGCGAGTACGTCTACATCATGGCGCAGTGGAAAGACGCCACCAAGAGCGACACCAAACAGGCGTGGGATTACAAAGACGGCGCCTGGTCAAAGGCCGAAGGCGATGAAGACCGCATCGCCTTCGCATTTGGCGGCAATGCCGCAAATTTCGACACCAAGGGCTGCGGCGCGCTGTGCCATGACGGCGAGATGCGCACAACCGGCAAAGACGAAATCGGCGACCTGTGGCACTGGAAAGCTGCCCGGGGCGGCCAGAACGGCGAGTGCGACGACCAGCACTTCGCAGGCGGCGACAAGGGTCGCCCCGATGACGCCGGCAAGTCAGCCTACGAGACGAATGCCGACAAGGACGGCAAGTCCCCCAAGTGGGTGTGGAAAGAAGGCGCAGACACCGGCACGGCGTTCACTGCCGACACTGCCCGCGACTTGCCCGCCGACTTCAAGCCCGAGAACGGATACCGCGTGCCCAGCATCCGGCTGCGCGCTCCAGATGGCAGCCGCGCCGACCTGAAGTCAGCTGCAGCCTGGGCCGACGGGGTTTGGACCGTGGTGATCAAGCGCAAGCTCGACACGGGCAACAAAGACGACGTGCAGTTCAAAGTCGGCGAAAGCGCGAGCTTCGCCGTCGCGCTGCTGGACAACAAGGGCGTCAAGGATGGCCACGACCACTCCAAGACCCCGCTCGTCAAGCTGGTTATCAAGTAGAGGCAGACGACGATACTCGCGGGGGCGCGCAAGCGCCCCCGTTTCATTGCGAGGCTGGTGGTCCCGGCGGGCGATCAAACTTCATCGGGAAAAGGCGCCGCAACGGGGCCGACATGCGCGGGAGGTCGCCCGCGGGGGCGGCTGTGTTGGGCCGCCACGACGCCGTGAACAAAAGGTTGTCGGCGTCCTCCTGCAAAAACGTCACGAAGACCCGGTTGCCGCCGCGAGTCGCGCCGGTGAGCGCCATTACGCCCTCGTCGTCCGGGGTCAGCTCAATCAGGAACCCGCGATGGATGGTCGAGTGAGCAATGCCACGTAATTCGCCGGTAGGCGACTGCGAAAGAATCGCGCGCACGCCGTGGTACAGAATGCGATACCCCGGATCGCATGCCTCAAAGTGTATGCTGAGCGCTGTTCCGCCCTGTGCCAGGCTGAACTCGGTGCGCACGATGGTGGGGTCGCCTGTCTGGGCCTCGCCTTCGCCGCCCCAGACCCCGATCCACCCCAAGTAAGGTGCCAGCGGGTTCATACGGGCGGAATCTCCGTGGCTACGCGGCGCCGCAACTGGGTTACGTTGCGCACGCTGACGCTGCCTTGGTATCCCTCGGTCGTTGAGGATGTCAGCTGCATCCCACCGTCGTTCTGCGAGTACAACACGGTCAATATCCGCCCGTCGCCCAACGGCCCAATCAACGCCAGTGCATCCGGATCGTCGGGCGCCTCCAGCAACTCCGTAAAGCCGACACTGCCGCCGTACATCACACAGCACACCCGGCCGTCACGTTCGAGCGACCAGAACCCGATTCCTCGCCCGATCAGGACTTGACCGGTCTGATCAGTCATGACGGCGCCGACTTCGAGGGCATCGCCTTCGAAGATCGGCGTGATCTCAAGCTGCATGACCCCTTCGCGACCCTCGGGCAGTTGCACGGGGCCACTCCAGGAGCCGATCCAGCGCTCGAAACGCTTCAGCAGTGCGCCTCTCATGCATCCCACGTTAGCACACATCCAGTCCGTTGCGACAAGCTGTCAACATCTCGCGCCCCGCAGAGCACGCCGCTATCATCCCGCCGCAATGGCACGCCGTCTGAACGCGAAGCGCAAGCTAAAGCCCCCGCCGGGGTTGCACGCGGCTTCGGGCCGGCGCCCAGCCCGCACATCCGCCCGCCAGACCAAATCCCCCGGAATGACGTATGCCGACGCGGGCGTACACTTTGAGACCCACAACAAGCTGGTCACAGAAATTTTCAAGCGCGTACGCAGCACCTACAGCCCGCGCGTGATGCCCGTCGATGATGGCTTCGGTGGGCTGTTCAGCCTCGATTACGACACCGGACTGTTCAAGCGCAACTATCGCAGACCCGTGCTGGTGGCCTGCACGGACGGCGTCGGAACCAAATTGAAGCTCGCTTTTGAAATGGGCAAGCACGACACAGTCGGCATTGACTGCGTCGCCATGAGCGTCAATGACATGCTGTGCATGGGCGCTGAACCGCTGTTCTTCCTCGATTACATCGCCACGGGACGCAAAGACCTGGACGTGCTGTTGCCCCTCGTTGGTGGCGTCGTCGAGGGCTGCAAGCAGAGCGCGTGTGCGCTGCTGGGCGGCGAAACCGCCGAGATGCCGGACTTTTACCCGGATGGCGAGTACGACATTGCCGGCTTCGGCATTGGCGTGGTCGAAAAACAGCGGGTGATTCGTGGCGATGGTATCAAACCGGGTGACGTCGTTCTGGGAATCGAAAGCAGCGGCTTGCACAGCAACGGGTTCAGCCTTGTGCGCCGGATCATCAAGAAGAAGAAGTGGAAACTCACCCAGCACATCGGAGAACTCGGGCGCGAACTTGGGCTGGAACTGCTTGAGCCTACACGCATCTACGCGCAGCCGATGGTCGCCCTGCTGAACACATACAAGCGCAAGCGTATCGTCGAGGGCCTTGCGAACATTACCGGCGGCGGGTTTCTCGAGAACATCCCGCGCATTCTGCCTGAAAGCTGCGACGCCGTGATCAACACTGGCGCGTGGCAAGTGCCGCCGATCTTTCAGATGCTGCAACGCGGCGGAAACATCGAGCGCGACGAGATGTTCCGCGTCTTCAACATGGGCATCGGGATGGTGGCGATCGTGAGCCCCTACCACGTGGACGCCGTGGCTGACAAGCTTGAGAAGCACAAGGTCAAAGGCCTGTCGTCGCTGAAGACCCACGTCATCGGCGAGATCAGAACCGGCGAACGCCGTGTGGTACTGGCGTAACTGTGAATCTGCCGGCGGCCCATGTTCTTCGCGCGTCAAAACTTTTCCGTCGCCGCGGCGACCTAACTCGTTACATTGCCGGACCTTTGTTCAGACCGGTACGGGAATCGCATGACTTTGCGGCTGTTGATGCTCGGTGTTCTGGCCTGCGCGCCGCTGTGCGCACAGGGCATGAGTGAAGACTACGTGCGCGCCCGCGCCGAGGCCAAGTTCGCCAAAGACCACGGCATCAGCTTTGAGTGGGACGTGTTTGCTCATGTGCCCTGGTTTGAGCAGCAACACAAGGTGCGCGCCAACGGTCTGGGCGGCGACGGCATCAGCTTTGTCCGCGACATGGATGGCTTTCCGATCGGTGTCTTTCTGGACACCGAGGCGCGATTGCGCTTTTCGTGGCATGACAGCATCGAGGTCGGGTACGGGTTTCACGTACTGCGAGTCTTCAAGAATGGCCTGGACGACTTCACGCGCTTCAACGGCGTGCTGTATCCGCCCAAGACCGATATCGACTTTCGCTCCGACTGGCATGACATGCGGATTCATTACCGGCGCGACCTGTTCCGGTTCGGGATCGACCGCAACTTCACCACCTATGTCACCGCAGGCCTCGAATGGGCGTACCTGAAGGCCCACACAGGCAGCGACACGTTCCCGGTCGCCGACGACCGCGACGAGGAACACTTCCGCGAACTGCTGCCATGGTGGAACGCGGGTGTGGGCATGCAACTCGAGTTCGGGCGCATCCGGCTCACCGCAGACGGCCGCGGCACATACGCCGTGGGCTATCCCACGTTCCAGAAGCGCAACGATGAGACCATGAAGCAAAGCATCGTGAGCCTGAACGCCTATGCCGCCTTTGAGTACCAGATCACGGACTGGTTCAGCTTTGTGGTGCGCGCAAAGTTTCGCTACCTGTTCGTCAAGCTGTACGGCGGCTTTCGCTCCGATCGCTTCCTGTGGTACGGCGTCGGCCCTGAAATCGGCTTTGGTATCCGCCTCTAATGCTGCAAATAAACACCGCCCGGGGACGCCCCGGGCGGTTCGCATGCGTCGTCGGCACTAACGCCGCCTGCGCCTGGGTAGGACCACGGCAAACAGACCAAGCATCGCCAGCAACGGGTTTGCGCCAACCACCGCGACACACCCGCCGGCTGAGCCCGTGCCTCCGCTGCCCGCAGCACCGCTGAGCGCATCCACGGCCACAACGAGGGTAAGCGGCTGCGAAGTGTTCGCCCCCACCGCGTCCTGCACGCGGATCGTGAAGTCATAGCTGCCGGCCTGCGTCGGCATGCCGCTCAATACGCCATCCGGCGACAACGCGATTCCTGCTGGAAGCGCGCCAACCGACAGACTGAACGACAGGGCACCCGTCCCGCCGACGGCCACAATTTGCTGTGGCCCGTAAGCCACGCCCTGCATCGAGGCCGGCAGCGATGTAGTGACAATCAGCGGAATCGCGGATGAGAATGCGACCCCCGCGATGCCGAAGGTAAACGGGGTCGGCTTGGTCGTGTCGTCATGCGTAAACGTGACGGTCGCCGACTTTACGCCGATGTTGGACGCGTCAAACGCAATCCCGAACGAGGTGCTGCCGCCGGCCGGAACGGTTGCGGTGAATGCCGAAAGGTCGAGCACGAAGGCGGTGGCGTGCGCGCCAACCAGCGCCGGTGTGCCCAGGGTCAACGGGCCGCTGCCCGTGCTGGCGATCGTGATGGTGGTGTACGCAGTGGGCATAGTGGCAACGTCGACGTTGCCGAAGTCGCGGGGACCGGCAGCAGATGCGCCTGCCTGGATCGGCCCGGCGCTGTCGGCCACGCCAATTCGCGGTGCAATCGTGATCTCGCCGCGCAGTTCAAACCGGAACGGGTTGCTCACGGTCGGGTCGTCGTGCGACAGCTCGATCCAGACCGAGTTCACGCCCACACTGCCGCCCTCAAGCCGGAACTTGAGCTGGCAACTGCCGCCCTGGGGCACCACCTGCGAGTACCCGCCGCTGTCAAACCCGAATGCGGCGCCCCCGCTGCCCTGCGCCGGAGCCGCAAAGTTCCAGCCGCCGAGTGTCAGGTCTCCACTGCCCGAGTTGCTGATCGTGAGCGTGGCCCACGGTGTAGGTAACTGGGCCATGTCGTGCGTGCCGAAGTTGCGATCGCCGGCTGCGCTGGCCCCGGGCTGGACGGCACCGGTTGAGTCGGCAATGCCGATGCGCGGGTCAGGCACGACGTTGATCGTGAAAGTCGCCTTGGTGGCGATGCAGTGGTGTTTGAAGTGCAGATAGCCACCCTGGTTCACGAGGTCGATCACCAGGCCCCAGACGAGCATCTTGAACTCGTGCGTGCCCACGCTGTTGAACACACCGGAAACTGAACTTCCCGGGCGATTGAGACTGTGGTGTCCATACCCGCAGAACTCGTCCGCGATGATGCCGGTGCCAGCGGTGTTCGTGATCGTGGTGACCAGCCCGACGCTCTCCCAGGCCGTGTTTTCGGCATCGATGTTCAAGCCGAGAGCGCTGACGGACGTACCCACCGGCACGTCGATGGTGCCGGCGATGGGCTGGCTGGCGATTGTCGGTGTCGCAGAAACCGAGACGCCGAATGGCGCAGCGGGGTACGACGTGGTCGTGCCCTGGCCGTTGGGGTCGCCGACCAGAATGACGATCGCGTGGTCCTCGACATAGATGCCGCCCGTGGTCGCCGCGAGTTGCAGGTTGATGTAGTAGGTCGTGTCGTTTTGAAACGTGCCGCTGCCAGGCATGATGGAAAACGGTGTCTGCATCAGCGTGCCGCTGCCCCACTCGCCGGACTGAAAGCCCGAAATCGCCGGGTAAACCTGCGAAGCGCTCGAGACAGCCGTACCCCCGTTGATCTCATCCACGGTGATGCGGAGGCCAAGGTTGGCCAGGGTGGTACCGTTGGGCACCGTCCAGATCCAGCCGGGAATGATCTTGTCGCCCGCCGTGAAGTGATACGTCGAAATCGAGCCCGTGTGGGCGGGCGCGATGGTCGAAGTCATGGCGACCGTAAGCGGCGAAGTCTGGCCGGACAGGCCGTCTGCCAACGCCAGCCCGAGGATGCAGATTGCAGTTAGACGCCACATGGCGAATCTCCTGTGTTCGCCGCGGGCACTACCGCCGCGGCATGCGAGGCAGAATACCCGTTTATGAAAACTTGACGCCAGCATTGCTGCACCGTAGATTTTCGTTTATGAAAACTACATACGCTGCAGCACAAAACCGGAAACAGGATGAACCTGCACAAGTCGCCGCGCGTCTTGAACAACTCGTGCGAACCCACAGCCTGAGCGTGATTGCCCAGCGCACCGGAACACCCATCACCAACGTGCACCGCTACATGCGCGGCGCAAAGGTCCCGGCAGACTTCTGTGCCCGCGTTGTGCGCGAGTTCAACGTCAATCCCGCGTGGCTGCTCAACGGCGAAGGAACAGCCAGCTTGACCGACGTCACGACCAGCACAGAACGCATGGCCGGCAACCTGCTTGAGTTGGTCGAGGCGATGAACGCCGTGATGCACATGCGCATGGGCGCCCTGACCGGCAAGCACCACTTGCGCGTGCTGCGTGAACTCAACGACGCGCTGACACGCTATGAGCAATTGCGCGAACGCCTGAACGAGCATGCCCAACCCATCTTCGGTCGCCTTTCCGAGGAGCTGCAAGCCGCGCTGAACCGCCTTGACCTCGAACGCGCCACCGATCTGTTCAAGCCCGTCGACCAGGTCGTGCGCCTGTGCCTGGACACCCGCGCCGAGAAGATCCACCTGGCCATGAAGTCTCACTTCGCAGTCCTGAGCCGCAATCGGGCCGAAGCACTGCGCTTGCAACAGCGCCTGTTCCGGAACCCCCTTTCCGAGGGCCGCATCGACAGCGAGGAACACTGTGAAGAAGCCACACGCCTGCTCATCACTCTCACCGACGCAGGTCGCGAACCAGATGCACTGCGTGTCGGCGAGGCCTCGATGCTGCTTGCCGACGACTCGACACGCGCCACGGCAGGGTTTGCGATGCTGGCGATGATGACCGGCAACATGATGATTCACACCGGGCGGTTGTATGAGGGTTTAGCCTGTATCCAGCGCAATCTGCCGCGCGTAAGCAACGAGGGACGCCGCCGGGCAGGCAGGCACATGGTGATGATGGGCCTGTTGTATGCGGGCGTGCTGCTGCCGGCGCAGGCGTATGAATACGGCGACCACTATGACGTAAAGGCGTTCGACATGGTCAGTCTCGCCGCGCTGCTGGAGGACCCGAAACTGCTGCGCACCGCTTTGGCATACCGGCGCGATGCGAGAATCGAGACTGCGGCAGTGTATCGGCCCTTTGACTACATCACCGATGCAGCCGACGCACTGCTGCATGCACTTGAGGGCGATGTGCGCGGCGCCGAAGCCGCGTGGCGCCGCACCAGCGACAAGTGGGAAGGTGCCGACGCTGAGCCGGAGCTTGCGATTTCGCATGCGCAAGTCATGCGCCTGCTGGGCCGCAACGCCACCAGGGCCCACAACCGCGCAGCAGACCTGTTGTCCGGCATGAAAGATCGCAAACTCGGCTTGCTACAGCGCGTGCTGCATTGGCGCAACGCGGTGGCCATCAAAGGGGCCAAAGACCGCGCCGAAGCCGAAACAAAACTTCGCCACTACAGGGCCGCCGGCTACGAACTATTCCGGAACCTCGGCTGACAGCGGCGACATCGCCACCTTGGTTGGCCCTGTCGGCACTGCTAGTGTGCCCCGGCTGAGGAGCGCGTTTGCCTGATCAGACGATTCGAGTGCTGTGCCTGGGTGACCTTGTTGGAAGGCCCGGCCGGCGCGTGATCCGCGAGTGCCTGGCCGGGGTGCGCGCGCGCCACCGGATCGACTTCGTCATTGTCAACATTGAAAACGCCACCAACGGCGCCGGCGTGCGCGAGAAAGAGGCAGCCGAGCTGCTGTCATACGGCATCGATTGCATGACCAGCGGCGACCACATTCTCGACTATCCAGATGTCTATCCCTACATGGCCGAAGAGCCGCGGCTGCTGCACCCTGAAAACTACGACATTCCTGGCACCGGTGCCCACGTCTATGACACACCCAAGGGCAAGGTCGGCGTGGTCAACGTTGTCGGCCACGTTTTCATGAAAGACCGCGTGCCAACGCGAAATGCCTTCAACACGGCCCAACAGGCCGTGGCCCGCCTGCGCGAACAGACTCCTGTGGTGTTCGTGGACATCCATGGTGAAGCCACCAGCGAAAAGATCGGCATGGGATGGCTGCTGGACGGTCAAGCCAGCGCGGTGTTCGGCACGCACACCCACGTGCAGACCGCGGACGCACAAGTGCTGCCGGGCGGCACCGGCTATCTGACCGATCTGGGCATGACCGGCCCGCACCTTGGTGTCATCGGGCGCGACAAGGACACCGTGCTCAAACGCTTTACCAAAGAAGAAAAAGCGTACATGCGTGTGGCCAAGCAGTGGGTGCGCATGAGCGGCGCCATTTTCGAAGTCGAATCAAGCAGCGGCCGCTGTCGCGGCGTCGAGTTGTTCACCCACGCGTTGGAGGACACCGATGATCCCGAACCTAACGAAGCATAAATCGACTTGACCCTACGCAAGCCGTCGCAAGACTGTTCCTTGCGTAGGAAACATCCGCCACCGGGGCAGGCGGATGATTTGCATTTGTCAGGAGCGAACGATGAAAATGCTGTTTTTGATTTGCGTGCTGATGGCAAGCGCGCTGCATGCTGCAACGTTTACCGTCACAAGCCTGACTGACAGCGGCGCGGGCACTCTGCGCGATGCGGTCACGCAAGCCAATGCCGCAGCCGGGGCTGACGACATCGTGTTCGCGACAACGATCAATCTGCCCGGCACGATCACGCTTCAGACCGCGCTGCCGGATATCACCGACGACTTGACGATTACGGGGCCGGCAAGCAACGACCTGATTCTTCGGCGCAACACAGCCGCAGCGGCGTTTCGCATATTTACGATCCCCGCAGCAACCGTCGAAATCAGTCACCTGTGGATGCTGGACGGGCGTGTGGCCGGCACTGCGGGCACAAGCGCAGAGGGCGGGTGCATCCGCCACGCGGGGAACCTGGTGATCCGCGACTGCGTCATCGCCAACTGCAACGCTGTCGGATTCGATGGCGGCACCACTTTGAACGGCGAAGACGGTGCCGGCGGCGCAATCTTCAGTGCCGGCGACCTTACTCTGGATGGCGTGGCAATCGTCGATTGCGCAGCGACCGGCGGCGGCACTTCCTTTGCAATGGCCCTGGCAGGCGACGGGCGCGGTGGCGCGGTGATTCACACCAGTGGCTTGATGATCCTGCGCAACAGCCAGCTTTCAGACTGCACAGCACAAGCCGGCGACTCAATCGGCGGCGGCGGCATTGACGGCACCGCTGAAGGCGGCGCGATTTTCGCAACCGCATCTGTGTACCTGTTTGACAGTGACGTTTCGGGCTGCGCCACGCTGGGTGCAACGGCTGTCGTCGATGGCGGCGCGTTGAACGTGTCCGGTGGCAACGTGCTGTTTCGCAGCAGTGTGCGCAACAGCGTCGGCGTTGCGATCCGGAAGACAGGGCCGTTGTTCATGCAGAACTGCACACTCAGCAGCAACCAGGGCGTGGACCATGGTGGCTTGTGGCTCGACTCCACGGGGTTCACGTCAACGCTTGAGTACTGCACGATTCACCTGAACTCGGGCGCGGTTGCCGGTGGCATTGAGCTGACCGGCGGCGCCCTGGAGCTTGAGGGCTGCATTGTCGCGGGAAACACAGGGCCGGCGCCCGATGCGTCGGGCACATTCAGCGACCTGGACAACAACTTGATCGGTGATGACACGGGCAGCACCGGCTTCACGGTGAGCTTGCTGGTCGGCGACATGCTCAACCCCATCACCCCCGGCCTTGGCGCGTTGCAGGCCATGGGCAGCTTCACTTGGGGGCACGCGCCCGTGTGGGGCAGCTTTGCCATCGACCGGGGCGGCAGCGGCGCCCCGATCGATGACCAGCGCGGCGCCAACCGCTTGTTCGGCGGCATTCCGGACATCGGCGCCATTGAGTTCATCACAAACCAGCAGCCGGACTTCACCGCGGGCGGCAGCGTGTCCGAGAAGACGGACGGCGATACCCGCGTGGTTTCGGCCTGGGCCGGCAACATCACCGCAGGTGCACCCTGGGAAAGCGGGCAGACGCTGACCTTCTTCGTCACTGGCAGCCGGACGGCGTTCAAGGATGGTCCCAGCATCAACAGCACGACGGGAGACCTGACTTTTCGCCCAAAAGAAGGCGAGTCAGGCACACACTTCTTCAATGTGTACCTCGTTGACAACGGCGGGACTGCCAACGGCGGCGATGACACCTCGACCACTCGCACACTCGTCATCAAGCTTATCGACGGGGGCAAAGGTGATGACGAAGACCTGCAATGCGCAGCCAAACCTGGCGCCGCACATTGGCCGTTGGGACTGCTGCTGGTCATAGCTGGCGCCTTGTGGCTGCGGCGTCGGAAAATTTCAGGCGGCGCGAAAGCCACAGTGGTAGATTTGTAACAATCGACATTCGACGCCAGTGATCGCTCACGGGGCTGATAGCCCGCGTTTCGAAAGGACGGGAACCATGGCAACGACCAGGTGGCTCTGCGTGTTCGCATTTGCAGTCGGATGTCTCCCACTGCTTGCACAGAACCAGTTCACCGTAACGACCGTGGCCGATTCTGGCGCCGGCAGCCTGCGCCAGGCAATCATCGACGCCAACGCACTGCCGAACCAGGTGGTCAGCATGGTGACGGTGCCTGACGAGATTCGCTTTCAGTCGGGCGTGACCGGCACGATCACGCTTGCGACGTCACTGCCACAGGTCACCGAAGGCGTCAGCATCATCGGCCCAGGCCGGACGCTTCTTACGGTGAGTGGCGCAAACACGCTTCGGATCATTGACTCACAGCTCGGAACCTACATGGCCATTTCGCGCATGACGCTGGCCAACGGCCTGGCCGACGGCGACGGCGGCGCAATCTACTCTCGCGGCTGGACTGTCATCAGCGACGTTGCGTTCAACAACTGCCATGCAGTTGGGGCCAGCTCAGGCAGCGGGCCGGGCGTGGCGGGGCGCGGCGGCGCGATTTTTCATCAACCACTTATTGCTGAACTGTGGGTGACCAATTCCTTGTTCAGCGCATGTAGCGCCGACGGCGGCAACGGCACAAACGGCAACGGCGGCGCGGGGCATGGCGGCGCAATCTACCTGTCGAACGGGCTGGGGCGCTTCTCGCTCAGCACGATCCAGAACTGTGCCGCCACGGGCGGCGACACCACCACCAGCGGCAGCGGCGGCCCAGCCGCAGGCGGGGCGATCTACGCTGACTCAGCGTTGGACCTGGACGATGTCGTGATCACCACTTGCAGCGCAGCCGGCGGCACGACCACGACCGCCGCGGCAGAAGGTGGGCGAGCCTATGGTGGCGGCATCCGCGCGCTTGCGGCCGTCGACGCGATGCGCCTTGAAGTCAACGGTTGCACTGTAATCGGGGGAGTACCGGGGGCGGGCGGAATCAGCGGAGAAGCAGGCGGCGGAGGCTTGCGCATCGACGCGGGGGCCGGCGTCACCGTCGAGCTGCGGCTTACAAAGATTGCACTTTGCACATCGACAAGCACCAGCGGCTTCTCGTTCGGCGGGGCGATTGCCGTAGACTCGATCTTCAACCTGATCGAGTCACACATTGACCAGTGCACAGCCGACGACAGCGGCGGCGGCATCCACAACGAAGGCAGCGACAACGTGCAGATCATCCGCAGCACGATCAGCGGCTGCACCGGCACCGGCATCATGGCAATCGGCACGCCGTCGTTTCTCATCCAGAACAGCACCGTAAGCGGCAATGACGGCGGCAGCGCCACGGGCGGCATCATGAACGATGGTGCCGTCATGCAGATCAGTTTCAGCACCATCACCGCCAACAGCGGCGCCACATGGGGCGGCGTGTACCGTACAACCGGCACGCTCACGATTATCGGTTGCATTGTTGCGGGCAACACCGGCAGCGGCGCGTCCGCCGACATCGACGCGCTTGGCAGCATGACAATCCAGAACAGCGTGGTCGGCATCCAGGACCCCGCAGCCGTTGCGGTTAACGGGACCAGCGGCAACCAGGTCGGCTCGCTGGGCACGCCGTTGAATGCGATGCTTGCAACACTGACCACCAACGGCGGCCCGACACCAACGCATGCGCTTCTGTCCGGCAGCCCAGCAATCAACATGGGCGGCGCGGTCGGCGTTCCGACCACGGATCAGCGCAATGCCGTCCGCGACCAGGGTATTGCAGACGCCGGCAGCTATGAGTTCGGTGCCACGCCCCCGAATACCGGCGGCAATGCCGGCGCAGAAGGCGACGCACGCTGCACCACCGGCGCAGGCGGCTTCAACTGGCTGGCCCTGCTGGCGTTGTTGGCTGCACTTGCATGGGCGGCTCGCTTTCGGCGCGACTAGACTTCCAACACCATCGCCGGGTGCATGGTGCTGTATGTTGCGTCCAGACTGGAGGCGTTCACATAGTGGACGCCTCCAGCCTTTAGCTGTCCCGCGCCCTCGTGGATGTGCCCGAAGATGTGCACCCGCGGCTGGATGCGTGGCAGCGCGGCGAGCAACTCTTCGCAGCCTACCCGATCGCCATGGCGGGTTCTGTCCAGAATGCCGTGGGGAGGGCCGTGGGTGATCAGTATGTCGATCTCGTCTGGTACGCGCGCCCACACCTGACGCATTGGCTCGCCGCGCTCCAGGTTGAACGCCCAGTTCATGAACCGGGGCTGCCATGGCGAACCCCAGTATCGCAAACCGTCGATTTCTACGCCGCTGTCGTGCAGGTAATGCACGCCGGGGCAGCCGGATCGCAAGAGCTGCAGAGCAGTCACAGGGTCGGATTCGAACAGCAGGTCATGATTGCCCGCCACGACAACTCGGTGCGCGAACGGCTGGCGATGAAACCAGCGGGCGAACTCGCGAATGTCGTCGGCATCGCCAACGCCACAAAAGTCGCCGGCATGAACAAGCACGTCACCCGGTGGAAGCAGCAGGTGATCGTGGCGGCCATGGGTATCACTGATACAGACCAGTCTCATGCTTTTTCCACAACTGTAATGATAGTAAGCGCTTCCACCCATCCGAAACAACCCGCTGTAGGGTCAATCTGTGATGTTAGTTATGGACATTTCGCCCTGTTTGCACCACTGGCTTGTACGAACAATCCAGTCGCACCCGTTCGTGGTAAGTGTTCTAATGTTACGTCTTCGAGATTGACCTGTCTGCTCATTCGCCTGGCAAACGGTCTGCATGATTGCGGCGGGGTGGTCGGGCTTAATGGCACTAGCTGGGTAGTGGTTCTTTTTGTGGGGAGGAACATGAGATACCTGAATTGCCTGGCGGCGATTGCCGTCACTGTTGTCGGCGTCTGCAATCTTTCCGCTCAAGCCCAGGCGCCTGGCGCAGAGTACGGCCTGCCGGTCGCTTCGCGTACCCGCGTGGCGACGCACTACCGGCTGCCCGACGGCAGCCTTCGCGCCGTGCTGACCATCAAACCGCACAACTACCGTGACGCCGACGGCAACTGGCGCGTCATTGACGAAACGCTCAAACGCGACGTTGAGTACGCGTACAAGAACCTCGACAACGGCCTCACTTCACGCTTTCCGGATGCGATCAGCGACGGCATTCGATTTGCCGGCCACAGCCAGCCAGCCGTCACACTGCGCCCGGCACAGTTTGTCGGCTATGCAGCAGACGGTTCCTTGTTGAACGCTGTCACGCCCTGGCGGGCGTTCGCGCAGCAGGAGGGCGAGAAGACCGTCTTCTATCCGGGCTTGTACAACGGCGTCACGGACGAATACGTGCTCGGCCCTGACATGGTCAAGCACAACATGGTGGTCTACCGCAACGGACTGGCCGGGTACGAAGCCAGCGAGTTCGTTGCCGGCGAGTACACGCTGGATATGCCAGCCGGATGGTCAGCCCAGGAGAGCAACCGAAAGCTGCGGCTTTTGAACGAATTCGGCGAATGCATCTATGTGGTTGGTGCTGTGGACGCCTTCGACGCCGCCGGCGAAGTTTTCAATGGTACGCTTACCTGGCGCCTGGACGGCACGGTGCTGCACCTGGGCATGCAAGTGTCGACGTCATGGCTGCTTGATGATCAGCGCCAGTGGCCGGTTCGCATCGACCCGACACTGACCCTGCAGCCGGATGGAACGGTGGGCAAAGATGCATTGCTGTTTTCGGGCGGCGGCAATCGCGGAACTTATGACGACCTGACTTTCAACAGCAGCGGCGACTGCGAGGGCATCATTGAGTACAACCTGTCCTCGATGCCCAGCGGCGCCACGGTCACTGCGGCGCAGTTCGAAGCCTGGCATCGCGCCAACACAATCACCGGCCACGTTGTAAACCTGTATACGGCGAACGCGGCATGGGTCGAGTCGAGCATTATCTGGACGAACAAGCCCGCGCGCTCAACCACACAGTCTTCTTCGCTCACATTCACAAACGGGGCACCAAACGTATGGCGAATCTGGACCGGCCTCGGAACGCTTGTCGCCAACTGGCTCAACAGCAGCGTAGCCAACAACGGCTTCTACATTGTGAACACGACCAACTCCGTATTCGTCGCCTATCTTCGTGCCAGTGACTGGGCTACGGCCACTGAGCGCCCCAAGTTGGTGATCGATTACTCGACGTCGCCACCGTCCGTCACAAACGTCTCGCCGAATCCCGTGAGCTGGAGCCAGACGCTGACCATCACCGGCACAGACCTTGGCGGCGCAACTGCCGTGACCGTGGGCGGTGTAGCGGCCGCGATCACCAGCAACACGGCAACCCAGATTCAAGTCACCGTCGCCGATACCACGCCCACAGGCGCGGGTCGCGTTGTATCCGTCACCACGGGGTCGGGCACTGACAACACACAGACTGTGACCGTCAACGGTGCTGCACCCGTCCTGACCAGTGGCGCACCCGACCCGGTGAGCTGGCTGCAGACCCTGACCATCACGGGTAGCAACCTGTCCAGCACCACCGCTGTAACGATCGGCGGCACGGCGGCAGCCATCACTGCCACCACCTCAACAACGGTGCAGGTCACGGTTTCGGACAGCACGCCCACCGGCTCGCAGACAGTTTCCGTCACCAACTCGATCGGTACAACCAGCACGCTTAGTGTCACGGTCTCGGGTGTGGCGCCCACGGTCACGAGCCTTGCGCCTGACCCCGTGGACTGGGGCCAGACCCTGACCATCACCGGCAACTACCTCGCAACCACCAGCGCGGTCACCATCGGCGGAACAACGGCTGCGATTACATCGGCCAGTACAACCAGCGTGCAGGTCACTGTCGCTAACAACACCCCCACGGGCTCGCAGGTCGTCTCAGTCACGACCAGCGGCGGCAACAACAGCGCCAACTCGGTGACCGTGAACAGCGTGGCGCCGGTGATTTCCGGCGTCTCGCCAAACCCGGTGAGCTGGCTGCAGACCTTGACGATCACCGGCACGTTCCTGTCGGGAGCTACCTCGGTAACAATCGGAGGCACGGCTGCAGCGATCACGTCGAACACCCCAACGCAGGTGCAGGCTACAGTCGCTGACGGCACGCCAACCGGCAGCCAGAACGTCGTGGTGACAACGGCGGTGGGCAACAGCAACGCGCAGGCCGTCACCGTCAACAGTGTCGCCCCGGCAGCCACTAACGCGGCGCCAAACCCCGTGACCTGGAGCCAGTTGCTGACGATCACCGGCAACTATCTGGCCACGACGTCGTCGGTCACCATCGGCGGCGTAACTCAGGCGCTTGGAACCGTGAGCAGCACCTCTGTCGAAGTCACCGTAGACTTCAGCACGCCCACCGGTTCGCAGACGATCGTGGTGACCACGGCAGGCGGCACCAACAACACGCTTTCCGTGACAGTGAACGCGTTGCCGCCTACCATCACGTCGGCTACGCCCAACCCGGTGCAGTGGTACCAGGCACTGACCATCACCGGCACCGGACTCGGAAGCGCGACTTCGGTAACGGTCGGCGGCGTTAGCTTGACTCCGACAACGAACACCATGACGCAGATCGTTGTCAACATTCCCGACACCATGGCCACCGGTGCACAGGCCGTGCAGGTCACCACCGCTCATGGCAGTGACACCACCTCGGTCACCGTCAACGGCGCACCGCCTGTCACGACCAACGTCGCACCGGGCAGCGTGGTGCAGGGCCAGACCATCACCATCACCGGCACTGGCCTTGGCAATGCCACTGTCTCGATCGGCGGCGGCAACGCGCAGATCACGTCCAACAGCATGACCCAGGTCGTTGCCACCGTTACCGGGTTCACGCCTGCCGGCACTCATACGGTTGACGTAACAACGGCGCACGGCACCGCGAACAACCTCACACTCACCGTCACCAGCGCCAGCGTCACGGGCGGCGGCGGCGGTGGAGGCGGTGGTGGCGGCGGCGGTTGCGCAAGCAGCACCAGCGGGGCAGCCTGGCTGCTGGGCGCACTGGCCCTTCTGGCATGCGCAGCCGCGCTGCGTCGCCGTCGTGCCGAGGCATGAGCAGGAGCAGAAACGCAACGTCCAAAGACAGGCGCCACGGCGCCTGTCTTTGCTTTTCCACAACGTGCGGGCCCATGGCGACATCGGGCGGCTGGGTTATCATGCGGCGGGAGTGACCGATGGCCTCAACTTCTGAGCATCGCAGCAAGCCGAACTTCTTCGACATCGACTTCGGCAAAGCGCCGTTCATCGCGATCTGGGAAGTTACGCGCGCATGCGACCTTCGATGCGTGCACTGCCGAGCCGAGGCCATACCCAACCGCAACCCCGACGAACTGACGCGCGAGCAGGGTTTTGCCCTGATCGACGAGCTGCGCAAGTTCAGTGACACCGCGCCGCCGCTGTTCGTGATTACCGGCGGCGACCCCCTGAAGTCGCCCTACGTCTACGACTACATCAAGCACGCCGACGAAGTCGGCCTGCGCGTTGCCGTCACGCCGTCGGCCACGGGCCTGCTGACCCGCGAAGCCATCCACAAGATGAAGGAACACGGCTTGACGCGCCTTGCCATCAGCCTTGACGGGTCAACTGCCGAGATCCACGACAACTTCCGGCGCCAGCCCGGCTCATATGCCCACACAATTCGCGCGATCAAGGACGCGCTGGCCGAGGGACTGACGGTGCAGATCAACACCACGATCTCGCGCTGGAACATGAATGACATCGACAACCTGTGCGAGCTGATGCAGAAACTCGGGCTCACGCTTTGGGCGGCCTTCTTCCTGGTGCCCACGGGCCGGGGCGAAGAAACCGACGAGATTTCACCCGAGCAATACGAGCAGGCCCTGCACAAACTTTACGAAACCGCCCGTAAAGCCGACTTTGACCTCAAGACCACCGCCGCCCCGCACTACCGCCGCGTCGTGCTGCAGGCCCAGCGCGAGCAGGGCATGTCCGGCGACAGCAGTGCATACCTCAAGCCGCGCAAAGAGGGCGGCAGCCCGGCCGACCGCAGCACGGAGGGCCCGCCGGCATGGGTGCTGCGCCCGATGAAGCCAGGCGGCTGGTCACGTGGCGACGCCATCGGTCGCGCGGCACGCGGAGTGAACGACGGCAACGGATTCGTTTTCATTGACCACGTCGGTGAGGTGTATCCAAGCGGCTTCCTGCCCTTGAAGTGCGGCAACGTGAAGTCGCAGTCGATTGTCGAGATCTACCGCCACAATCCACACCTGGTGCGCATGCGTGATTTCAGCCAGCTCAAGGGCAAGTGCTGGGCGTGCGACTATCGCGACGTATGCGGGGGTGCTCGTTCGCGGGCCTTTGCCGTCACGGGCGACTACATGGCCAGCGAGCCCTATTGCACGTATATCCCGCCAGCCCTGCAGCACGTGCAGGGCATCAACTGGCTGGCGCCGGACATGCTGATCAAGGACGTGCGCGAGTACCTCAAGCCACAAGACCTGCTCAGCTTCGAAAAGCCGGAGTAGACCCCACGGCACCGGATGTGCCACTTTTCCGCGTGAGACACTCAATCCCGGCGCGACTATCCCCAACGCAACGATACAGCCCGCTTCGGGCGACCACGGAGGATTTCATGAAGCGTTGGATGATGAGACTTTTCGCGCTGGCACTGGCCGCGGGCTTTCTTGCCTCGACGGCGACGATGGCGCAGGACGCGCCCAAGCCGGCGGACCCCGACAAGAAGACAGAATCGAAGCCCTCGAACAGCGACACGGTTACCGTGGGCTTTGAGTTCGAAGGCCTGATGTTCGTCCAGGTCAAGGTGAACGGCAAAGGCCCCTACAAGTTCCTGTTCGACAGCGGTGCGACCCAGAGCGTGCTGAACGCACGTTTGGCGACCGAGCTTGACCTTGAACAGCACGATATGCCGGGCGGCGTGCAAGGCGTCGGCACAGCCGAAGCCAAGCTGGTCGTTCTGGACAGCCTCGAAATCGGCGAGTTCAAGCGCGGCGAGTGCATTGCCGCTTCGATGAATCTCGACCACATGAGCGGTACGCTCGGCTACCACATGATGGGCATCGTGGGCCAGAACATCATCAAGAAGATGGCCAAAGTCGAAATCGACTTCGCCGCAAGCACGCTTGGCATGACCCGCTACCCCGAAGGCGAAGAGCCCGGTGACATGCAGGAAGAGATGCTGATCCGCATGCTCAAGGGCGGCGGCGGGATCCCGGGCATGCCCGGAATGCCCGGCGGCAAGCCCGGCGAAGAGCCCAAGAAAGACCCCAAGAAGGACGAAGACGAGTTTTCTCTACAGCCCGTGGGCCCCAACGCCGCCTGGTTGATCCAGGATGGCAAGACCGAAGCCGAGGCAGCACGCCGCTCGCCCACCGAAGGCATGACCCTGACATACCGCACCGGCGAACTGAGCTTCTTTGGCCGCAAGATGGAACTTGTGCCGTACTGGTATCTCGATTGTGTGGTCAACGGCAAGACCAAGAGCTTCATGTTCGATACCGGCGCAAGCATGCTGCTGGTGATGGGCACCAAACTGGCCGACGACCTCAAGCTTCCGACCAGCTTCAATTACCCCGTGAAGGGCATTGGCAAGGGTGACGCGAAGTCAGGCATGGTGGACACTTTCCAGCTTGGCGTCATCAAAGAAGTGGACGTCGCATGCACCATCATGGAACTGCCTAAGATCACCGACCAGCTTGGCGAAATGGGAGGCATGATTCCCGGCGTGGACAAGTTGAACTTCGACGGCATCGTCGGTGTCACGCTGGCCACGCGCTTCAAAAAGATGATCGTTGACGCCAAGGACAGGCACATCGAGTTCATCCCTTACGGCAAGGATGAAGTGAACAAGCTCGATCCCTTCGCCAGCGAAGACTTCGTGAAGGACGCCGTCGTACGCACCTGGCAGGGCAAAGCCGGCAAGTTCAGCCTCACTGGCGACTCGGTCCAGCTGGAGAACTGGAAGTCGAAGGGCCTCGAAAGCGGCGGGCTTGAAGTGGAAGCCGTTGACGAAGGCGGCGCGGCAGCCAAGGCCGGCATCAAGAAGGGCGACATCATCACCCACCTGGTGGGCGTCGCCGGCGAGATACCCGACGACCTAGAGGACGCCGACGTGGACGGCAACGATGTGAAAGTCCGCGACATGCCCGCGTTAATCATGTGGGCATGCTCGCAGGACCCGGGCAAGGAAGTGACGGTGCGGCTGCAGCGCGGCAAAGAGCAACTGGAAATGAAGGTCGTCCTGGACAACTACGGCTTCGCGGGCGCATATCCTGAGCGGTTCAAAGAGAAGTAGTCATCGCACAAACGTGCCAATGAATCTGAAAAGACGGAACGCCCGGGGATGCCCGGGCGTTCTCTGTTGAGTGATAGAGAGTCCGCAACGCGACTATCGCCAGTATCAACCAACTGGTTAGTAATTCACGGCAAAATCATTAACTCATAAGGCAAGTGAATGTAAGAACTTAGATCGGGCTTGCTTTTGAACTGCCCAAATGGCACAAATCCCATCGTTGCCGCCGCAGCTTGACTGCAGCTATAGAATCTGCGAGACGACTTTGGCTTCTTTTCGTGTATTTGTGGTGGTCACAGCCGGTGACTTCCACATGGAGGCTGGTCAACCATGAACTCCGGGGCCACCGACTCCCTTGACCTTTCAGGGGCAGAGCATCGCATTGTAACCAATCGCAGCTTGCAGACGTTGTTGACGTGGGCCGCCGAGCTCGCCGCAAACGAGGCCTCTGCAGGCAGACGCGTCCTGTGGGCGCCCTGTCACGCAATTTCGGGCGCACTCAGTCTCCGCACTTGGATTCTCAATCGCGCCAGCCAGTCTCTTGGCACCGCCGATGCGGCGACGCTACTGTCCGGCGCGGCCGACGTGCTGATCCTGGTTGATCCATCCGCCGCCGACGCTGCAAGCCTGCAATGGCTGGGCAGTATGCTGTCCTGTGCAGAAGCCGCCCGCGACGTGGCCACAACGACCCCCATGCCCGCGCTCGTCGTCTTGTCCCAGACAGGCACCGGCACCGATCCGTCGGATGCTTTTCTTGACCGTCTACGCGCACTGGGCGCGCGCGAAACCCGTGCCTCCGGGCGCGATTCAGACCTGTCCACGACCGTCATACGCGCCGAGATTGCCAACATCCAGAGTCGGCATGAGCAACTCCTCGCCGGCTTGGCGTTGATGCCTTGCCCGATCGAGTTGGAGGACTTTGAGGCGATGGCGGGACAAACTGGCAGCGGGGCAGGTGCATTGAAGGCAGTGACCGCGGGCGGCTTGTTTCGTGTCGTTGACGGATTGGTGATCCCCGGCAATCGCGAGGTGCGAAACGAGATCCGGTCCGCCTTGGGCAACGATGCAATACAGCGCACAGCCGCGCGTCTTGCCGACACATTTGAGCAGCGTCTGGAAGGACAGGACGACGCCCGAGTCGAGATTCTATTGCAGGCAGGCGATGCGCGGCGTGCATCGCGCCTGGCACGCAAGCGGTTCGACGATCACTATGCAGCCGGAAACAGCGAAGAGGCGTTGCGTATTCTAGAGTTGGCGACCAGGCAGGGCATGGCCCTGGAATCTGGACGCCATGCATCCGAGGTAGATCAGGCCAAGACGGCGGCGCTGAACGCGGATGCAGGCCACCTGGAAAAGGCGCGCGGCATGGTTGCACAACTGACCAAGCGCCGCGACCTGTATCGCACGCCTGCTTTCGTCGAGTGGCTGGCACTTGCCGCACGCAGCATCGCATTGCAGACGCAACAGAATGGGCGCATGGCCGACAGCTTGATGCGCCGCGCGATCCGACTGGCCGGGGACGACCTGGACAAGAGCGTTCGACTGACATTGCTGCGAGTGCAGCTGCTCCAGTCGCCGGCGTTCAAGCTGGACGAACGCTCGACATGGCTGCTGAGCCACGTCAACAACAAGATGCTTGAAAAAGTTTCGCAGCCGACCCTGGCCGCCTTTCTTGAGGAAACCGCCAACCGCCGCGCCGCCGAGGGCCGGTTTAAGGGCGCATTCAAGAGGCTGCGCCGCCTTTCGGGCATCGAGACGTCGGACCGCCGCCGGGCCGCCGCGATGCTGCTGATGGCGCGGTGTCGCAGCCACTTCGCCGATACCGAAGGGGCAGCCCGTTACGCTTCCAGCGCTCTGCACTACGGAATACGCGCCGCGGACCTGAAGGTCGTCAAAGAGGCCGCCCAATTCCTGCGTGAAACTGAACGGGGCCGCCCGCGCGCCATGCCGCGCATTGCCCCCGTCAAGACTCGTGGCGACAAGCCACGCTTGCCGGCCGCCGCCGATATCGCCACGCCACAGACACCCGAGACGGGCAAGCTTTTTGAGATTCTGCAATCGCGCTTTGGTGTGCGCTCATGGGTGCGACGGCGCGGTTCTAGTGTGTTGAATCTTGGCCGCGGCGCACCGAACCCTGACGTACTGAGCGTTTACAACGAGTCCGCCGACGGCACGGTGCAGGTTTCTGCCCGCAGTACGCCTGCCGCAGGCGTGGTACGCGGACTGGTGCTGCTGCGCAGCGACGGTGATGACCTGGTCGTGTTCGAAGCCGCGCCCGACATTGAGCCTCGCGAGGATGCCATTGTGCGCTTCCTGCTGGCCGATCGTGCCGTGACCGACCCTGGGGATGGGATCACGCCTTCCCGCAAGAACGTGATCGATGACTACCTGCGCCGCGCGCTGGCCCACGGCACCGAAGCCGGCCTGCACGCCACGGTGGAGATGCTGTTCAACAAAGACCTGCTGATCTACATGGAAGAGCAGGGACTCACCAAGGAAGAAATGGCCGATCGGCTTGGCGTCTCGCGCGCCACGCTTTACCGCATGTTTGCGCGCGCAGCCTTGAACTAAGGCGCGCTGACTTCAGCCTTGGCAACAGCCGCAGCCTGGAACCGCGGCTGTTTGCTTGTGCGGAGCAGAAACTCTCCTGCTGGCAGGCGCTTGCCTGCTTGCTATCCTCCCGCGCCACGGGCTTTCACTGATTGCATAGGACATCGGCATGCCGAACATCATCCGCATTCCCACGCCGCTGCGTAACCTGACCGCGAACACTGCCGAGGTCAGCGTCAGTGCCGGCACAGTCGGCGAAGCACTGAACGCCCTTGAGGCGCGGCACAACGGCATCAAGGCGCGCATCTGCGACGACAAGGGCAACGTGCGACGCTTCGTGAACGTGTTCCTGAATGACGAAGACATTCGCTTCCTGGACAATCTGAACACCCCGCTCAAAGACGGTGACTCGCTCAGCATCGTGCCCGCCATTGCAGGGGGATAGCGCATGCCCGACGAAGGCAAACCACGCGCATTGCGTATTGGCCTGCTTGGCTGCGGTGTCGTTGGCGGGGGCCTGGTCAAACTGATCGACAAGCACCGCAGCGAACTTGCATCCAATGGCCTGTCGTTGCGTGTTACCCATGTGGCGGTCCGCGACACTGAGCGCCAGCGCGGCATCGACATGTCGCGCTTTCGGGTCACCACGGACCCGATGGCTGTCGCCACTGACCCCGAGATCGACCTGCTGGTCGAGGTGATGGGCGGCAACACGTTGGCCGTGCAAGCCGGTTGCGCAGCGCTTTCGCGCGGCCTGCCGCTGGTGACCGCCAACAAGTCGTCGCTGGCCCGCAGCCTGCCCCGCTATCTTGATGCCGCCGGCGGCTGCACACCGATCGGGTTCGAGTCCGCCGTCGCTGCACACATTCCGATTATCGAGGTTCTCGACCGCAGCCTTGCGTGCGAAGAACTGACGGTGATCAAGGGCGTGATCAACGGCAGCACCAACTACATCCTGACATTCATGGAGCGCGCGGGATGTGAGTACAACGAGGCGTTGGCCGATGCTTCCGCCAAGGGCTTCACTGAAGCTGACCCGACACTGGACGTCGAGGGCATTGACGCCGCTGAAAAGCTGACCCTGCTGGCACTGAAGGCTTTTGGCGCGCACATTTCACCGGACCGCATCCACACCGAGGGCATCACCAAAATCCGACAGGTGGACATTCAACTGGCGCTGGCCATGGAACACCGCATCAAGCTGGTGGCAGCGGCCCGCCGCACGAGTGACGGCTTGAGCCTGCGGGTCCACCCGGCGCTGGTGCATCGCGGCGAGTTGCTGGCCGACGTGGACAGCGAATTCAACGCGATCATTCTCGAGGGTCCCGGTTTCAAAGAGCTTACGTTCCTGGGCAAGGGTGCCGGCGAGTTGCCAACCGCCAGCGCAGTGCTGAACGACATCGTCAAAATCGCGCGCGGCGGCGCCGGCCAATTGCCGGGTTTTCGCAAGCCGGCCGGTGAGAAGCTCCGGCTCGCGGACACCAGCGCGCTGAAGCTGTGCTATTTCCTGCGCCTGCCAGTGGCCGAAGCTGACACCAGTGCCACGGTCATCGCGCTGGAAGCCATGGGACTTCGCGTTTTGTCGATTGCCCAAACTGCCAGTGGTGACGTAAATTACCTCGGTGTGATTACGGACGTTGTGGAAGAGGGGCGTATGATGTCCCTGCTTCCTGAGATCGGCAGTATTCCACACGTGAAGGGCGAGCCGGCGCTCCTGCGCCTGGATAAGGACAACTACCGTGACATCGTCGAGCGCGAACAAAGTGCATATTTCGGTGCCAGCCTCCAGCGCGAACCTGGGGCCCGGGTTTGACACGCTTGCCCTGGCGCTGGACATTCGCCTTCATGCGACCGTCGAATGGTCTGCCGAAAAGGTGCTGCTGAAAGAATTCGACAGCCCGCTCGACTGGTGGCACAAGGCGGTTGAGCCCAACACCAACTACGGTGGCACGCTGCTTGAGTTCTCGATCGACCACCCCGGCGAGCCGAACCTGCTGGCAACTTCGTTCGTCAAGGCCATCCTGCGCGCAGGCCCTGAGTATCACCTGCCGAAGGAACTGAAGTGCACGGTCAAGTCCGATATCGTGATTGCCCAGGGTTTGGGCAGCAGTGCCGCGGCAACCGTAGCGGGTGCAGCGCTGGCCGAGTACTGGCGCAAGGGCGATGCCAACAAAGACGTAGTCTTCCAGGACGCGATTGAGATTGAAGGCCATCCCGACAACGCCGCAGCAGCCAGCTATGGCGGCTTGCAGGCGGCACTGTTGATCGGCAACGAGACGCGCGCCAGCACCGTGAAGATGCACGACAGTATCAAGGTGGCACTGTGCGTGCCGCGCGAGACACTGAAGGAAAACACCAATGCCACGCGCTCGTGGCTGCCGGAACAATTGAAGCGGAAAGAAGCGGTCAGCAACCAACGCTCTTTGCTGACACTGCTGTGGGGTTTGCGCACGGCCGAACCAAAGGCGATTGCAGCGGGATTTGAAGACCGTTTGCACGTGCCGCACCGCAAGTCGATGATCGCGGGCTACGAAGACATCGTGCGCAGCGCGATTGATGCCGGCGCGTTTGGCGCCACCATCAGCGGCGCGGGCGGCAGCATGATCGCACTCGGAACCGGCGACATGAAACCGATTGCCGAGGCCATGCAGGCGGCCTACAAGCGCCACGGCATGGAGTCGCACGCCCTGACGCCGGCCATCGACCACAAGGGCCTGATCGTCGAGAAGCTCTAATCGACCCGTCCTGGCCGGACTCCCGGGCTGCTCGGCACCAGTGGCACAAATGCCACCGCCCCCAACTCCTGCGTGTGCAGGTGGCCATGCCTGTCCTTGGTCACCAGCGTCATCTGCTGTACGCCGCGCGTGCCGACCGGCAGAACCATCCGCCCGCCCGGCGACAGCTGGCGCGTCAGCGCTTGCGGAATCGTGATGGCAGCGGCAGCAACCAGGATGCGATCAAACTCGCCGCCGCCGGGCCACCCGGCGTGCGCATCGCCAATCCGCAGTGTCACGTTATCGATTCCTGCGCGCTGCAAATGGATGGCGGCCTGCCGCGAGAGCTCCGGCACCAGTTCCAGGCTGAACACGTGGCGACACAGCATTGCCAGCACCGCTGTCTGGTAGCCGCACCCAGTGCCGGCCTCTAACACCTCGTGCGCGGGCTCAAGGGCGAGTAGTTCGCTCATCCATGCGACAATGTAGGGTTGGCTGATCGTCTGCCCGTGCCCGATTGACAAGGGTTGGTCGGCATACGCGTCTCGTGCCAGCGAACCATCGACGAATTCATGCCGCCGCACCCGGCGCATGGCGTCAAGCACGCGTAGGTCCGTAACGCCGCGCGCCAAGATTTGCGTCTCGACCATGCGATTGCGCAGCCGTTCGAAGTCCTGCTCGGTTGGCATGGTGTCACTGCTCAGACCACTCGTTCTTGACGCGTTTGGCCTCAGACTCGGCATGGGTCGCGGCGCCCGTGCCCGCCTGGGACTTTGCAAAGGCGTTCAGCGAAGTGACGTACTGCTGCCAGTCGCCGAACTCCTGCTTGTCTTTCAGCTTCTGCAGGTCTTCCCACGCCTTGAGTTCTTTCTTTAGGTCCTTGTCTTTCTTCAGCCGCGCAATCTCGTCTTTCGCGTCATCCGAGAACTTGTGGCCGCGAAAGTCCTCGCGCTGCTTGTCCAGCGTTTTCATCACGAGGTCGTAGCGCTTGTCCGCGGTCCAGCCTTCGATTCTCTTGATGCGCGCTTCGGCAAAGAATTTCAGACGGTCCGCAACTACCTGCAGGTCAGCCTTTGTGTCGGCATCCAGTTCAGTGGCCAGCAGCTTCTCTGCATCAGCCAGCACCTTTCCCCACTCTCGCTTTTGCAGGCCCCGCGCGACCTTTGCGGCGCTTTCGGTCACCGCGTGCCTGCCCAGGTTGGGGTACACGATCTTTGCCAGCTCGGTGTCAAGGGCGGGTTTGAAGTCGCCCGCGCCGTGGTAGGCGATCTTGCCCTCCACGTCGATCACGGCCGTCCGGAACCCGCTGTCGCCCTTGTATTTGAAGAACTCGTTCTTGTCGTCGTAGAAGCCGCCCATCGCGATCGGGAACGTAAGCTTGCGGTCGTGCGCAAGCTGGCGAACTTGCGGCAACTTCTCGAAGTCCAGGCGATGGATCGTGAAGATCATCAACCCGTTCTCGCCGTATTTTTCCCAGTACTTCTGCAGGTCGGGCAGCTTGGCGGCTGTGCCGTCGCGTGTGTGCCACTCGAAAATGACGATGACGTCGCCCCTGCAATCTTCCAGCGAACGCGCGAACTCGGGTGGGTTCACCAGCACGCCGCCGGCGCGGAACTTCGGGGCCTCGTCCCCCACCTTCAAGTCGCCCGCGACCAGGGGTGACGCCGCGATCAGCAATGCCATGAGCAGTACGCGCATGGGTGGTCCTCCGAACCCAAGATACGCATTGCGCAGGCCGTGCCCAAATGAAAACGACCCGGCGGTGCCGGGCCGTTTTCAAATCAATGGTCTTAACCTTCGTTGCTTTCCGACTGTTTGCGGGCCTCGTCTGCCGCCGCCGTGCCCTCATATTTCTTTGCAAACGCCACCAGATTCTTCTTCTTTGTGGCGCTGTCCTTGGCCTTCTCATTGGCGGCCACAGTCTTTTCGTATGCGTCCCAGGCCTTGAGTTCATCCTTGACGGCTTTGTCCTTCTTCAGCGCGTCCAGGTCTTCTTTGGCTTTTTCAGCGACTTCCATGCCTTTGAATGCTTTGCCCGTAAGCTCTTCAAGAATGCGTACGGCGACGTGGTAGTGGCGGATAGCCTTGGCATCCTCGACCTGCTTGAGCTTGGCATCAACCAGCGCGTTGACCTTGCCGATGATGTAGTCGGCATCAGCCGCTACTGCCTCATTGTCAACGTTCTTCTCTTTCTGCCTGATCGCCTCGTCGCGCGCGGCGGCGTAGTCGCCTGCGCTGTATGCGGTGGCGGCCTTTTCGAGGCCGGGCGCAACCTCGTTCTTGCCCAACCCGAGGTACTTGATCTTGGTGATTTCTTCAGCGACTACGCCCACGTAGCCGTGGTTGCCTTCCCAGATTACCGTGCCGTCTACCCCGATTACGTAGGCATACGGAATCGTGCCCACGCCAGGGAAGCCGCCCATGCTGCCCTCAATCACCTGCGGGAACGTGAGGCCCTTGCTGTTGTACAGTTTCTGGATCTCGGCCTCCGTGTGACCCTGGCGCTCGCACATGAACACGTGCAGGCCCTTGCCTTCGTACTTGTTCCAGAGCCCCTGCACCTCCGGCATGCTGGCGATGCACGGGCCGCACTTGACGCCCCACAGCTTCACGAGAATCACGTCGCCCTTGCAGTCGGCGAGGCTCGTCTTCCCGTCCTTGGGCGGGTTGATGAACTTGGTCGCGCTGAAATCCGGCGACTCTTTGCCCTGCAAGCTGCTTGTCTTCTGCGCAACCAACGCGCTCGCGAACACACACAACAGTACCGACCAAATCATTGCCCGCATTGCCATTCTCCCGTTCCCAGTAATCAGGGCGGTTAAATCAACCGGCCCGGCCATCAGCGGCCGGGCCGGTTCCCGTTCCGCTGCTTATGCAATTGCTTCGGCCAGCTTTTTCGCCTCGTCGGCGGCGGCTGTGCCCTCGTACTTCTTGTAGAAGTCGTTCAGCGACTTCTTCTTCGCAGCGCTGTCCTTGGCCTTCTCATTCGCAGCCAGGGTCTTTTCCAGCGCGTCCCATGCTGACAGTTCTTTCTTTACGTCCTTGTCTTTCTTCAGGTTCTTCAGGTCCTCGTCGGCTTTGTCGCCCGTTTCGGTGCCCTTGAAACCCTTTGCCAGCTTCTCAAGCGCCTTCACGGTTTCGTGGTAGCGCCGGGTTGTCTGTGTTGCGTCCGCCTTAGCCTGCAGGTCCTTTGCCACCTGTTCTACGCGACCGATGATGAAATCCGCGTCTGCAACTACAGCCTCGTCGTCAGCCTTCTTCTCTTTCAGCTTGCTCGCCTCATCACGGGCCTTGGCGTACTCGCCTGTGCTGAAAAGGGTGGCAGCCTTCTCAAGCCCCGGGGCTACATCCAGCTTGCCCAAGCCCGGGTACTTGATGCGGGCCAACTGCTTCTCAATCACTGCTTCGTAGCCACTGCGACCTTCCCATACCACCTTGGCGTCCGGGCCGATCACAAACCCGTACGGCAAGCCGCTCCAGCCCTCGCGATACCCGCCGAAGTCTGAGCCGGTGAACGGGCAGGGCACGTTGCAGCCCTTATCCTTGAGGAACTTCTCCACTTCTTCGCGCGGGTGTCCCTGCGCATAGACGATGAAGATATGAAGTCCCTTTTCCTTGTTCTCCGTGTAGAGCCGGTTGAGTGAAGGCAACGCCTTCACGCAGGGCCCTCAGTTGATTCCCCAGAACTTGATCAACACCACGTCGCCTTTGCACTGCTCAAACGTGGTTGCTTCCGGCGCGTTGATGCAGTCCTTGGCGTCAAAACCTGGCGCGTCTTTGCCCGAAAGCGTCTGGGCAAACACCGCCGGCGCAAACGCCAACGCAATCAAGAGAGCCAATACGCTCGTCTTCATAGCCAATCTCCTCACTAGACCCAGCACACTGCGGTAAATGTGTAGACGCATGACAGTTACGCTTACGGCCAAAAAAGTGCGGACTTGAAGCACCTGTCGGTTCTGACAACGAACACCCCCATGCCCGGTTGCAAGAACAGTGTACCATTCAGCCCAGCAAGGAGTTACGCCCAATGCCCTTGGTCACGATATCGCAAGCCGGCATGCATTTCGGCGGCCCCGAACTGCTGAAAGGCGTTTCGCTGGACATCGAGCCCGGCGCCAAGATTGGCTTGATCGGCCAGAACGGTACCGGCAAGTCCACACTCCTGCGCCTGATCACCGGTGAGCTGGAACCTACCGCCGGGCAGGTGCATCGCCAGAAGAACATCCGGCTTGCATTCCAGACCCAGGAGTTGAAGGCGCCGCCCGGCGCAACCGCGTGGTCTGAAATGCGCGCACTGTTCGCCGCAGACGTACAGCGTGAGGAAAGACTGCGAACACTAGAGGAACGCCTGGCCAACGGCGAGGACGTGCTTGCCGACTACGAGCGCCTTCAGCATGAGCACGACTTCGCAGGCGGCTATGAAGTTGACCGCCGCATTGAGCAGGTGCTGACCGGGCTTGGCCTGCCGCAAGCTGCATGGCAGCAGCCGATCACGACCTTCAGCGGCGGTGAGCGCAACATCATCGCGCTGGCGCGCATCGTGCTGCAGGAACCGGAGCTGATGTTGCTGGATGAGCCCAGCAACCACCTCGACATGGAGGGCATTGAGTGGTTTATCCAGTTTCTGCGCCGCTCGCGGGCCGCCGTCGTCATGGTTAGCCACAACCGCCACTTGCTTGACGCCACCGTCAACGAAATCTGGGAGTTGCACAGCCGCAAGGTCAAGCGGTGGGCCGGTGGTTACAGCGACTTTGCGCGCCAGAAAGAAGAGGCACTGGCATTACAGGAACGCCAGTACAAGGCCCAGCAGCGCTGGATCAAGCGCATCGAGTTCCAGGCGCGCCGGTTGCTGGACATGGCGCGAGCCTATGACGACCCCGGCCAGGCCAAGCGCGCAAAGGCCATGTTGATGCGCGTTGAGCAGGTCGAGAAGATCGACGCGCCGGATCGCAGCGAGAACCGTTTTCACGCAAGCCTCGGCGATGGGCGCTTCAAGGGGCACCTTGCACTCGAGATTGAAGGGCTGACGGTCAATGTCTCTGGTGTCGGAAACCAGGAGTCGCGAAACGACACACGCGCTGATTCCCGAATCCTGCTCGACAACGCTTCACTCACCATTGAGTACGGACAGCGCGTCGCGCTGGTCGGCCCCAATGGCAGCGGCAAGACCACTCTGTTCAACGCGATTCTGCATCACGCCAACTGGGAACACCCGGATCTGGATGTACAGGAAGGCCCGTTCCATATCACGGGCCGACTACGCACGGGAAAAGCCGCCAAGATCGGCGACTATTCTCAGATTCACCAGCATGCGCTGGATGAGCATGCGTCATTGATCGAATGGTTCTTGAAAGTCAGCGGCCTCGACTATCAGCCGGCCACGCTGATGCTGCATCGCTTTCTGTTCAACCGCGATGACCTGAACCGGCAGATCGGCACGCTAAGCGGCGGCGAGAAGAGCCGGCTGCAACTCGCGCGGCTTGTGCATGAACAGGTGAACTTCCTGATGCTGGATGAGCCCACGAACCACCTGGACATCCAGGCGTGCGAGCAGCTTGAGGAAATGCTGGATGAGTTCGAGGGCACCCTGCTGGTCATCAGCCACGACCGCTACTTTCTCGACAAGCTGGTGAACCGGGTCGTTGAGCTGAAAGACCGGCAGCTTGAGCCCTTCAAGGGCACGTTCGCCGAGTGGTGGCAGGAAAAGCACCAGCAGGCGCAGCAGGGGCCAAAGGGCACGCTGCAACTTCACAGCCAGAAAAGCGCCGCCGACCGCCGCAGCGACGCAAAGCAGCAGCGCGAAGACCAGAAGGCCAAGCAGCGGGAACAGCATAGGCTCAAGGCCGAGATCCGGGCGCTGGAAGCACGCATCGAGAAGCTGGAGTCGAAGCAGAAAGAGCTGGAAGATCAACTCGCCACGGCATTCAGTGCCGACGGCACAGCGTCGGCCGAAGAAGCCATGAAACTGAACACGGCTTTCGAAGCCGTCAAACACCAAATCGTCGAAGCCTACAGCAAGTGGGAAGAACTGGCGGCCGGCGTGGAATAACACCGCGGCGAACCGCTAAGGCGCGTGAACCGGGCGGCGGTCCCGACGCGCACGTCGCAGTACTGCGGCGTACTTGGCGACTTGCCATCCACCGCACACCAGAACCCCCGCGACCCCAAGGCCGACGAGGGCAGCAATCGCGAATGCAATTTCGATGGACTCCATACACCTAGCCTAGCATGTCCTCGGCACGGGTTGGCATCATTTGAACTGTATTCTGAGCGACCCTACTGGCAGGTTTGTGCAACTTCTCGGCTCAGACCTTGGCCAGAACGATGTCAAACGTGCCGGTTTCGTAGCTGACTTCTCCGCGCTTGGCCTGCTCCAGTTTGATGATCAGCGACTTGCGGATGTACGGGTCCTTGTCCTGGTGCTTGTCGCCCTCAAAGTAGAGCTGCGTGATCAGCGTTTTGTAGCCGGCAGCCTGCACGCGGTAGTGAATGTGGGGCGGCCGGTACTGTGTACCGTTCAGGTAGCTGCCGGGGTGGATCGTTTCGTACTCATAGCGCCCCTTCTCGTCGCAGCGCATGCGCAGACGATTCACGTACACGTCTGGGGCTGGCGGGTTAGCGGCGTCGTCATTGTCGTAGCGGCCGTCCTTATTGGCCTGCCAGACATCGAGCAACGCCTCGGGCAAAGGCTTGCGTGTGTCGAGCCCCCACACCCGGCCCTTGAGAAGCATGACGACACCCGGCTCGAGGGGCGGTGTAACCTTGCCGCGGAACGGGGCGTTGCGCCGGAAGAACGGGCCTTCGATGTTGGCCTCAGTGGCTTTCACTTCTTGGCCGAGTTCGGCATCCAAGAACGCGGGCAGAGCGCTGCCATCCGAGGGCGTCGCGCGCGCCCAAGCCGGCAACATCATCGTGCCGGCGGCCACAGCCAACCCGGTGGCGCCGCGGCCAATAAACTTGCGTCGACTGAGATCCATGGGCTCTCTCGTTAGTCCGGCTTGGCTGCCTCGACAGGCTTGAGTTCAATTGCGGGCAGTGCCTTCTGGTCGTCCGCGCTGGCCTGGGCTTCGTAGCTGGTGCCCTGCGTTTCCAATTTGCATCCGAAACGCAGGCCACACTTGGTGACGGCGACCACGATGCAGGACTTGAAGTTCAGCGTCTTGATCCAGCAGCTTGTCGCGTCCTTGGCCAGTTCCTGCACCATTGGCTTGCTGTAGTCGTCGTTGCCCGCGATCCAGCCTGCGAAGCCGTCTTTCACTCGTGACACGTGGAAACTGTTGATCATGTTTTCGGCGCCGACAAACAAGACCTTCTCGATCTCATAGGCGGGACCCAGCTCAGGCAGTTTCCACTTCAGCTTGCTGGGTTTCTTGTCGAACAGACGCGTCTGGGTGAAGTACGGCAAGTAGTTTGGCAGGTAGTAGCAGTCGGCGCGGCTCAACTCGGGTGCCTCGACGGAGGCCTTGAGGTTCACCGGCAAGCTGCGCTTGCCCTCGGCGTCGATGAACAACACGTGCACGTTTCGGATGCGGTACTCTTCTTCGTGGCCGATCACGCCCAGCGGCAGGTGGTTGTCCTTGACCTCGATGTGGTAGCGCGTGGTTTCGGGGCCGTTCGCTTTGCGGAAGGCCTCTGCGTCGAAATTTTCGGCAAACAGGAACTCGCGCCACTTGGGACAGACTTCTTCCACGGACGGTGCAACCATCCACGCGGTATGGAAAATGAAAACCTCCAGCTTCTTCGGCTCGGTGTCAGGTTTGTCCCAGGTAATCAGCAGCGAAGACGGGTTGATGTTGCCACTGGACGGCGAAACCATCAGCGGTTTGAACTCCAGGTCTTCAGCGGCAAGTGATGCGCTGAAGAGCAGCGCTACGAGCATAAGTCGAAACATGGTTGAACTCCAAGGTGGTGTGAGCCTGCGGCATCATCCCTCACAAACACTCCCCAGGCAAGCGCGTCGGAATGCAGTTGTTACGCAGTACTGCCTTGACCGGCAGGAATCTATTTCCCCACAAGGGTCTCGGCATGGAACAGCCAGACGAGTCCGCAGTTTGTGCAAGTACTGGCGGCGAAGCTTGCGCTCCGCGCTCCTGCTTCATGCCATCGGTATCTGTACCGGGTTGGCGGCGTTCCTGTTGTAGCGTTTGGCTTCTGCATACCCGGCGTCGACATGGCGGGCGATGCCCATGCCGGGGTCGTTGGTGAGGACTCGTTCGATTCGCCTATCGGCTTCCTTGGTGCCGTCGCAGACGATTACTTGCCCGGCGTGCAGGCTGTATCCCATGCCTACTCCGCCGCCGTGGTGGAAGCTGACCCACGTCGCGCCCGAGGCCGTGTTCAGCAACGCGTTGAGAATCGGCCAATCGGCGACGGCATCCGTTCCGTCCTTCATGGCTTCGGTTTCGCGGTTGGGGCTGGCGACGCTGCCGCAATCGAGGTGGTCGCGCCCGATCACGATCGGCGCTTTCAGCTTCTTCTCGCGCACCAGCTGGTTGAACAGCAGCCCCGCTTTGTGGCGCTCGCCATAGCCCAGCCAGCAGATGCGTGCCGGAAGCCCCTGGAACTCGAAGGCGTTGCGCGCGTTTTTCAGCCAGTTGTGCAGGTGCCTGTGTTTCGGGAACAGCTTCATCAGCGCGTCGTCGGTGGTGTAAATGTCCTGCGGGTCGCCGCTGAGCGCTACCCAGCGAAACGGGCCCTTGCCCTCGCAGAACAGAGGCCGAATGTACGCCGGGACAAAGCCCGGAAAGTCGAACGCGTCTTTCACGCCGGCTTCAAGCGCGTGGCCGCGCAAATTGTTGCCGTAGTCGAAGGTGTGCGCGCCCTTACGCATCAGCGTCAACATCTGGCGGCAGTGCTTGGCCATGGTGCGAAAAGCCTGCTTCTCGTACTCACGCGGGTCTGACTTGCGCAGCTTCAAGGCCTCGGCCAGCGTCATGCGGTCGGGCACATAGCCGTTCAGCGGATCGTGGGCGCTGGTCTGGTCTGTCAGCAGGTCCGGTATGATGTTGCGCTTGATCAGCCGATCCAGCAACTCGGTCGCGTTGCAGCACACGCCAATGCTGACGGCTTTGCCTGCAGCACGGGCTTCCAAAGCGCGGTCAATGGCAGAGTCGATACCCAGGACGATTTCGTCCAGGTACCTGTCATGCAGCCGCTTGTCGATTCTTGACGCGTCAACATCTGCGGCCAGGAACGTCCCGCCCGCCATTTTTGCTGCCAGCGGCTGCGCGCCGCCCATGCCGCCAAGACCCGCCGTGACGACCAGTCTCCCTTTCAGCGTTGCCTTGGGGCCGTAGTGGGTGCGCGCGGCCTGCGCGAACGTTTCGTACGTGCCCTGCAATATGCCCTGGGTGCCGATGTAGATCCATGAACCGGCGGTCATCTGGCCGAACATCATGAGGCCGCGTTCACGCAGTTGATTGAAGTGCTCCCAGGTCGCCCACTTGGGCACGAGGTTGCTGTTGGCCAGCAGCACGCGCGGGGCGTCAGGGTGGGTCTTGAACACCGCCACGGGCTTGCCGCTCTGGATCAGCAACGTTTCGTCCGCCTTCAGTTCCTGGAGTGTTTTCAGGATGGCATCAAAGCATGGCCAGTTACGGGCAGCCTGGCCGATGCCGCCGTACACCACCAGTTCGCGCGGATTCTCGGCGTTGGCAGGGTCCAGGTTGTTCATCAGCATGCGCAGTGGTGCCTCGGTCAGCCACGATCTGGCGTGCAGGCGGGTGCCTCGCGGCGCGTAGATGTCACGGGGGCCCGTGCCATTGAGGGCGGCTTCGGCGAGTCTGGCGACGTCACGCTGTTTGCCGGCTTTATTCGTTGCGGCTGATGCCATGTGCAACCTCCGCCGTCGTTCTAGCAAGCGCCGCCGGTGCGGGAAGGTCGCAATGCCCTACTCGATTTTCAGGTAGTGCGGGCGGGACTTGTCGGCCCAGGGCTCAAGCAACCCGTTCTTGTCGGTGTCCTCGACCTCAAGCCACCCGACCGTTAGCCCGTCTCGACTGGCACAGAAACCGGTTGCCACCAAATCGAACTCGGCCAGCCGGTGAAACTTCAATGCGCGGTCCATCAGCATGAGTCGCGAGCCCAGGTTGCCGCGCTCAATCAGCAGCGCGCCACGACCCTCGATCCAGCCCAGCACTTCATAGCTGTAACGGGCCGCAGGGCTGCGCGTGTCGCGGTGCTCGGCATCGTCAATGATCAGAATCTCCGCGTTCAGGGCCCCCAGACGTTGCGAGTAAGGGCTTCCCCGGATTGCGCTCTGGCTGACGTCGCGCTCCTGCACGCCGAAGTACGAGTTGTCGCCGGTCGCGACAATGCGGGATTTTCGGCTTGGCCGAAACAACGACACCACGTTGCCATCCTTGGGCTCGTAGACGAGATACTCGACGTGGTCAAGCAAGCCGGGCTCGGGCGTCTCGACTTCTTCCGGCGCTGCGGGTCCGCGCCGGTCCCAGCGCATCGGCTGCTTGGGCGGCTCGGTTGCCTGCATGCGCTCAATCAGCAGGCGGTCGTCTGCAAGCACCAACGCAACGTTGAAGGCGCGCACAACGTTTTCGCGCCTGGCGGTTACAAGGTTCAGGCTGACAATCCAGCCGCCCACCTCGTCATCGCCCGGCGTGGCGATCAACACTTCCCGTCCCTCGCGCCAGGCCGCCACGGGCACTTCGCCCGCGCCCAGATTCGCAACGCTGCGAAGGTTACCGCCGTCGCGATTGCTGACCATGAGCGCAGCGTCATCCAGGTCGTCGACCAGGTCGTCGTCGTTGAGGTCATAGCGCCGCGCAACGAACAGGATTCGACCATCGCCAAGAAAGAGCGGCGGAAGTGCCGCTGCACCCGTGTCGGCAACCTTGGACTCGGACTTGTCACTTCCGACACAGAACAGTGCGTAGCTTACCGTGCCTGGCTTGTCGTCTTTGGGCTCCACGCGGGCGGTTTCGCGGTAGTAGTAGAATCGGTCGCCCTCGGGCGAGAGACAATGGCGTTGCAGCACTCCATCGGCAACGCTGAGTGATCGTGGCCGCGCGCCGGCCAGTGCTTTCACCCACGCCATCGTCTGTGGGTCTTCGTCCGGCCGTGGCTGCAAAGAGCCCTTGGGTTCGGCGGGCTGTTCCGGTTCGGGCTCGGGCGGCATTTCGTCTTGTGCCAGCGCAGCGACGACACAAACGGACGCAAGCACGCACGCAAGCAGCGCGCGCAGGTCAGCGCGCACGATGAATGTCGCCAGTTCGCGGCACCAGCTCATGCGGGCTCTCCAGCCACCGTCTTCGTGTCGCGGCGGCTGCCTGAAGAAATCTGCGTGGTTGTCGGGCGCTTCTGCCCGGTCGGCTTGGGCGGACGATACGGCAGATACACGGTGAACGTGCTGCCCTTGCGCAGGATCGACGTAACGGCAATCCGCCCGCCGTGCGCCTGCACGATTTCCTTACAGATTGCCAGCCCAAGGCCGGTACCATCCACGTTGCGCGAGAGTTCCTGGTCGACGCGGTAGAACTTGTCGAAAATGCGACCCAGTTCTTCCTGAGGGATGCCGATGCCGCGGTCGGCCACCTCAATGAACAGGTCGTTGCGGTCCACGCCCACATTCACGAACACCAGCTTTTCCGAGCCGCCATACTTGATCGCGTTGCTGAGCAGGTTCAGCACCACTTCACGAACGGCGTCTTTGTCAAACATGGCCTGGCTGGGCAGGCCGGGCAGCATCTTGAGGCGCACCTCGCCCTTCTCGTTGGTCGCCTGGGCCTTGAACAATCCGACCGTGTCTCGCACGACCTGCGCCAGGTTGTTCGGCTGCATGTTGTACTTCTTGACCTGATTCTCGACTTTGCTGAAGCTGAGCACGTGGTCGATCAGCGCGCCTAGCCGGTCTGTTTCAGTCATGATCACATCCAGGCACGCCTTGACCTGGTTCTCGTCTTTCACGCGGCCGAGCTTCAGGGTCTCCACGAACATGCGAATGCTGGTCAGCGGTGTTTTCAGTTCGTGCGTCACGTTACTTACAAAGTCGACCTTCTTGCGGGCTTCGCTGGCTTCTCGCAGGATCATGTGCACGACCATCAACGTGGCACTGGCAACGATCGGCACGCACAGCACCGCAATCGCCACGAAAATGCTGCTGAGCAACGTGCTGTCCTTGTAGAACTGGCGGTCGGTGTCAATTTTCAGGACCACGTAGCGGTTCGGCATCAGTTCGCGGTGCACGGGCACAAACCCCAGCGTCTCAAAACGCTGGCCCTGTGCGTCATTCCACGTCAGGGCGGAGCGGTCCACCATCTGCAAGCTGAGCGCATCGTTCGGCAGCGCAAAGCCAGATGTGTGCGTGTTGACAAGCCGCTCCACTTCGCCCGGGATCAACAGCCACGCCACGAAACTTTTTGTACGCGACCGGTAATGCACCAACCAGGTCTGCTGGTTTCCGCTCGCATCGGGCGGCAGCATGATCGATTGCCGCCTGGCTTCGGCACCTGCTGTCTGGGCTTGCATGGCCCGCAAGGCTTCGGACAGCGCCGGCGTCATTTCAAAGACCACTTCGCCCTTCAACGTGCGCGAAGCAACGACTTTGCCATCCACGCCGATAAGACAGACGGAAGCCAGAGCCCGGTTGAAATCAGCGAAGTATTTTTCTGCTTCCTGCGCGACGCCGGGCACGGCTGCGCGGTCTGCCGGTGGCTCAAGCGAGAGCGCACGCAAACGCATCTCGAGGGCGATCTCCAGCGACTGTTGCAACTCGCGCAACTCGGTACGGTATTGGGTGGGGCGAAGCTCAATCTCGCGCAGCGCGTACGCGCCGAACAGGCCCAGGATTACCGTGGGCGCAATAATCGCGAAGATCGCCAGGGGATACAGCAACCTGCGCTGGGTCCAACGTCGTACGCCAATACCCAATGCGGCCTCCAGCCGGAAGCTATCTACGTAAAGCATGGGATAAGGCAGCGGGTTAATCAACGACAAGGCACGCCAGATTCCGCGAGCCGGCCGCATGGGCAGCGCGATACAAGTACTGTTTGCGATGGGGCCCGGGCGCCGCCTGTTTTTTTGCGGAGAAAACGCCCCGTCCACCGCGTATGAATAAGGTCAGGGCCGCGCCTGACTTAGGGGAATCCAAATGCACCTTGGCTTAAAAGCGCAACCGCGCGCACAATCTATGGTCCAGGGAGTCTCTCCGCGCATGGACCGGTTCGAACGTTACCTCGAGAAGTACCGCGGCCCGATCTTCAGCTATGTCTTTCGCCTGCTTCGGGACGAAAGCGCAGCCGAAGACCTCGCCCAGGAAACGTTTGTCCGACTGTTCAAAGAGCTAGACAATATTCGCGACCAGACCGCAAGCGCATGGTTGTATCGCGTCGCGCGCAACCTGGTCACCGATTACATCCGCAAGAAGCGACCGGTCACCTTCACCGTGCTCAAGGGCCGCATGCCTGAGGACGATGAAGACGGCCCCGCGCTTCAGTTTGAGCACCCGGGACGCGGACCCGCCGCCACCACGACCAATAACGAGCTCAAGCAGTTGATTGAGCAGGCGCTTGCGGCCATGAGCCCCAAGTTCCGCGATGTCCTTGAACTGGTGGATGTCCAGCAGCTCACCCATGAAGAAGCCGCCGAGATCCTGGGCTGCAGCGTAAAGACAGTCTCGGCGAGGCTGGCGCGGGCGCGGGAGTTTTTCACCCAGCGGATTTCGCGTCACGTCGAGAAAGAGGAAGGCAACGCCAGCGCCGGTGCATGATTTTCTGCCAGCGTTGTGAAAGATGTGCGTATCAACTCCGGCGGCAGCCACCCCTGGCTGCAGCCGGAATTTGGGGCCCCTGACATGGAAGCATCTGAGTACCAACCATTTCCGCCGGAAATCCATGACTTTGTGGACGGGCGCATGAATGCCGACGCGGAACGTGCGTTCCGACGCCGCATGGAAACCAATGCCTCGCTGGCCGAACAGGTAGGGCAGCTGCGCCACGCCATCAAGCTGCTGCACGAGATCCCCGCCAAGCAGCCGCCGGCGGGCTTTGACGAACGACTGATCGGCCGCATTCGCGAAGAAGAACTGGCTGACCGCGCCCGCACCCGAATCCTGCCCGCCCCAAGGCCTCTGTGGCAGCACGTTGTGCAGGTGGGCATTGGCGCCGTGGCTGCTGCCCTCGTGTTGGCGGTCATTGGCGTGCCGGGCATGTGGCACACAAGCGACCCGGATATTGAGGGGACCGGCGGCCTGGTCTCTGACGCGATTGCCCCATCCGAGGAAGATCTGCTGCCATCGTTGGGTGATCACTACGAACGCTTTGACAGCTTGCGCCGCAATGTCAGCGCGATCCGCGTCTCCGATGCCGACCAGCAGCGCCAAGTGCTTCGGATTGAGATGGACTCGTCGGACCTTGTCCGGCGGAACGTGTGGCTCGCAGGCGAAGTCTCGCGCCTGCCGGCAAACCGGCGCGTCGATTATGTCACCTTTCTCGGCCAACTGGACAGCGCGCTCAGTGCCGTAGACGCCGAGATTGCTTCCAGCAGCCGCGATCTGCGCGCTGTGGACCTGGCCCGGCTGGAAAGAGCACTGGCCGGTGTCCAAGCCCCCGGCACCCTGCAGGAAGGCTATGTGCTCGCGACCCGGCGTTCAGTGCCGGACCCCCGTGGCATGGTCGCAGAGGGCGAGCAGCCGCTTGAGTTGCAGCTATACGCCCGCATCCGCCGTGCGGACTACCGCCATGACCCGCAGGGCGTGATGGACGCAGCCGAAGAACTTTTGCGCCGCAGGGGCCGTAGCGAGTTCAAAGACTACGCCCATGCTGCGAAGGTGGAGGCGCTGATCAGGCTTAACCGCGACGCCGAGGCGGCAAGGTACTTCAATGACTCGTTCTCGGCCTTCGATTCGGACCTTTCGGAGCAGCAACAGGCCATGCTGCGCGCCTTCTTCAAGGATGCTGACAAACTGCGGTTGCAAGCCGCCCGCGAAGCACTGAAGTAGAGCCACTTTCCTCAAAGTCCGTGCGCAATGCAAATACGTGGGGTATACTCTGCGAAGGGTGCACCCATGAGCATGGAAGCGCGCTGTAACTGTGGGTGGTGCGGACAGGTCAGCGAGATGTATCTCGCTGATCGCATCATGTGTCCCGACTGTGGCGAGACGATCACTGTCACCGAACCCGCCCCGCAGGCTCCTGCCTCCAAGCCGATGGTTCCGTATGCGTATGCGCCCTTTCCCGCGTGGGAAAGCCAGCGTCGCAAGGCCTCAAGTCTGCCGTCCGCATCATGTGGGTATTCCTGCCGAACCGGGCGCGGTTCGCGGTGTGCGTCCTTCCGCGCGCTGGCGTTTGGTATCGGCTCGATCCTGATGGCCACCGGCAAGCACACTTGGCTTGCCGGGACACTGCTGGCCGCGGTTGGGCTGGTCTCGGCGTTTCAGGCGTGCCGCCTGGCAAGGGTCGAGGGCCATCGCAGGCCAGTTACGGCAATCGTCGGGGGCGGCCTGGCGCTGGCCGCGCTTGCGCTCGGGTCACTGGGAGTGATCAGCGGCAAGACCGGGTGCCAGCAGATTCGCGAGATACGCCGCGACCTTCGGCAGACACCAGACTGTGTGATGTCGCCAAGAGAGTTCCGTTACGAGTGTCGCACGGACTGCCAGCCCACCCAGCAAGATCGCGAGCGCCACTCGCAGGAGGCGATCCGCGAAGCGCAACGCAACCAGGATTTGCAGATCAGACAGCAGCAGTATGCCGCTACGCCGGTCGTTCCGCGCACGGAGTTTGAAGCCGAGCAGATTCGCATCAGCGACCAAACGCGCGCACAACGCGAATCAGAAACCAAGAAGTAGGCCAGGACTCAAGCACATCACAACGCGACTTTCGTCGTGGGCTTCTGTTTGCGACGCTGCTAACTTGTCACGCCGCTCGACTGCGTAAGGAGAACCCATGCGAGTCCTGGCCGCGCTGCTGCTGGTTGTGCTGCTCACGCTGACCGCCAACGCTCAGAAGGCGCCTGAATACAAGCTGCCCGACGGCGCAAAATTCACCGCCGAGGAAGTTCAGATTCCCGTGGCCGAGACCGATGCGTCCAAGGCCTGGAACATTGCAGCCACGCTGAACACGCCCAGCGGCGAAATGCCCGACGGCGGGTGGCCCGCGCTGTTTTTCATTTCTGGCTCCGGCATGCAGAACCGCCACGGATTCGGTGGCGGCCTGGACTGTGGAAGTTGGGAAACGCTGGACGCGATCGCCAACGCCGGCTTCGTCGTGCTTCGTGCCGACGACCGCGCCACCGGCGGCACGCCGGTAGGGCCCGAAGGCATCGACCCCACCCAGATCGGCTATATGGCGCTGGTTGAGGACGCACGGAATTGCGTGAAGTGGCTGCGCGGCCACAAGTCCGTGAACAAAGAGAAGGTATTCCTGGTCGGCCACAGCGAGGGCGGCATCACGGCGCCCATCCTTGCCACGGAAGGGTTGTGCGCGGGCATCGTCTGCATGGCCGGGCCCGGACGCAACATGTACGACGTGATCTACGAGCAGGTAAAAGACGCCAACGCCGGCGTGCCGGCGCCCACGCGCATCGCAAACCTGAAGGTGCAGAAGGAGTTTCAAGACGCGGTGAAAGAGGGTCGCGACCCGGACTTCGCGATACTGGGCAAACAGTACGCCGCTACGCTGAAGGCACTCTGGGAAGCGCAGATCCTTCCAGCCAAGAAATGGTTCAACGAACACTTCAACCTCGACCTGCCGAAGATCCACGCCGCAGTGAAGTGCCCCGTCTTTGTTGCGCAGGGCAACATGGATTTCCAGGTGAAGCCGGTGGCCGACGGTCGACTGCTGGCTGCAAATTTGCTTGCCGGTGAGTGCAAGGACGTCACGTTCAAGCTGTATGACGACCTCGACCACCTGTTCAAGCCGTGCAACGGACGCAAGAGTTCGCTGGAGATGTACGGCGAAGACCGCCGTGTAAGCGCGGACTACCTGAAAGACGTTGTCGCGTGGCTCAAGGCCCGGGCGCAGTAGCTGCCGGGCCCGTTGTCGCGGGTTGACGCGCTTGTCGTCCGGCCAGCGTCGCTACCCTGCGGTTCTACGCGGCGCGCTGGTGCGCTGAACATGCGCCTGCTTCGGTGGGCCCGACTTGCCGATCGCAGCGCTCTGCGCCTTGGCATCGGACTTCTCTTTCTTTTCCTTGGGCTTCTTGGGCTTCTTGCCGAAGCGTTTGCTGGACATGTCGCTTTCCTCCGTGTGGCTGATTGCCTGCCAGGCACTCTAGCATCCTGCACGCCTGGCGGTTGTCGATTCCGCTCATGCCGGCGACGCGGGCAAGTCCTTCAGGGCCTTTTCCAGCGCGTTGCTCAGTTCCTGCGCTGCCTGCTTGAGCTTCTCGACGCCCTGATCGGATTCCGGCAACGGTGGCTCCGGCTCACCCGGCTGCGCAGGTTCGACATCGGGCGGCTTCAACTCCGCGATCTGCTTATCGAGTTCTGTCTGCAGTTTCTCGGCCTGCTTGTTCAATTCATCCAGCATCTGCCTCTCGTCTTGAGTCGCCGCCGTTGGCGACTCGCCGCCGGCTGCCTCAGCAAACGGGTTCACGAGCGAGGCAATCAGCTTCTCTTTCTCGGCAGCGTCGATGGGCAACTCGGCAAACGCCGCGCGCAGGGCCGGCTCCAGGTCTGCGGGGTTTGGCGCGGCGGGCACAGCCTCGGCGGGTGACATCTGCAGGCCCTTCAGAAACTCAAAAAACATCAGCGCATACTCGGGCTCAAACACTTGCGCCAGTCTCGCCAGTCCGTCAGGCGCCTCCATGCCCAGCTTGCCTGCCGCCTGCGCCGACAGCGTCTTCATGCTGACGCCATGTCCGGCAAGCTCGGTCGTCAGGGCGTCCAGCATCTCTTGCGTCGGGTTGCTCATCACCCCTTCTTTTTCTTGCCCGAGAAGAACCCGACAATGCGCGTCACCATGCCTGCGCTCGATGCATCGGCGCTGTCAGCGGCCACGTCTGTGACGGCGGGCGGCAACGGCGGCAGCGGAAGCACCGGCACATCCGGCACAGCAGGCAATATGACCGGCGGAGTCGGCGGGCTGCCCCCCATCGCGGCCATGCCCTGACCATTAATCTTCACGTTGGCACCGTCAATGCTGACGGCACTGCCGGCAATCTTGACCTGTGCGCCGCTGAGTTCCAGCGCCTGCGAAGCCTCGATGACGACCTTGCCTTTGGCCTGCAACGAGATGCCCTTGCCCTGCAGGTCAATCACCTCAATGCCGCCCGCGCCGATCACGACTTTGCCCGCCTTGGTCTGGATCAGCACACCGCCGTCCACACTGCTGAACACTCCGACGCCCTCGGGCCCCAGGTACATGCCGACCTTGTGGTCGTTCGTCTCAATGACTGTCTCTTTGCTCGTCAGGGCCGTCTCGCCGTCCTTGATGATGATGCCCGTGCCGTGGCTGCCCGGCGAATATGCCCCGTGAGTCTTGTAGCCGATGCTCGCGAAGTCCTTGGCCACACGCACCGAGCAATTCGGAAACTCGCCGGGGCCCAGCAGACCAGCGTTCTTGGTGCTGATGGTCAAGCCGCAGCCCACGGGCTGCATATCGGCGCCCATCACCTGCATGACGATGGCGCTGCTGGCGGTGCTGAGCCAGTGGTTGCTGTGGTGGGTGATGTCGCGCTCGGCAATGAAGTCGATGCTGCCGCTGTCGGTGGCGATCAGCAGGCTTTTGCCTGAGCCCAGCATCTGCAGCTGAGCACCACTGCCACTGCGCACGAGCGAGATGCCGTGGATCTCTTCTTCCTCAGGCCCGCTGTCGATGGCCTTGGCCTTGTTGATCGCCTGCGTGAAGCTGCGCAGCGTGAACAAGCCGGCAAAGAATGCCGCCGCCTTGCTGGCGCCGGTCATCAGCGCGCTGCTGCTGTTCAGGATGCGCTTGCCGCGCCCGGGCCATTGCCCGCCGCGTGGCGACATCTTGAGCTTGAGCCCTTTCTCGATCGTGCGCGCCAGCAGCTTGGTCTGCACCTGCACAATCGCCAGCGTGATCACCAGGTTCAGGATCGGCATGACGATGTGCGCCACTGATACCGGCTGGCTGCCGCTGCGCTTGGCGTTGGTTTCATACTTGTATCCGACGGCCAGGCCCGTCAGCAGGGCGGCAATCGCGCCCTGGATCAGGGGGTGGCCCGCGACAATGCCCACCTGGCGCATCGAGCCAATCGAAACGCCGACGACGCCCTGCATCACTTTCGTGAGCAGCGCGATCTGCGTGTCCATGGCACACAGCGTCGAGATGTTGCTGAGTGACTTGGCGCTCGTGCCGATCTGGAAGCTCGCATCTGTCAGCGGACCCAGCGATGTTCCGGCAAACGTGCCGTCGGTGCTGATCGTGATGCACTCTTCGCTTTGCAGGTCCTGCATCACGATGCGCGTGGCCTTGGACTTGATGATGGTCTGGTCGCGGTTGGTATTGATCACCGGCGACGTCTGCGACGGCCCGGCCAAGGCACCTACGATCACCGGCCGGTCGGGGTCGCCGCCTGAGAACGCAACCAGCACTTCCGTGCCGTTCACCAGCGGCATGTGCATGCCGCGGTCCGGCCCGCCATAGGGCTCCATCTTCCGGATCGGGCAGCTTGCGTTGTTCGTGCTCGTGTCATGGTCGAAGAACAGGCGCACTCGGTAGTAACCGTCGGCATCGATGCCCGGGTAGTCAGCGCCGTCTTCGTTTTCGACCACTCCGTGAATGAAACCGACGACCTGCGGCCGTTTGGCCCTGCGCTGCGGTCGGTACGTCATTACATTCGGTATCGCGACGTACTGGTTGCGGTACTGCGCGCCCGTGGCCACTCCCGTTGCGATGTCCACGCTTTGACTGCCGCCATGGGTCACGCGAACCAGCAGGTACTCGCTTTCGGCCCGGTCCACCGGGTTGGGCTTGAGCTTGAATGCATACCCCGCCGACATCACACGTACGTCGCTTTCACCGAATACACGATAGTTCAAGCCGTGCTGCTCATCGCGCCGGACTTCAAGAATCTCGTTGTGGTCGAACGTGCTGGTGTCGCTGTCGATTTCGACGTGGTCGCCGGTGCCAGGCGTGCCTACGTCAATACTCTCGCGAAACGGGTCATCGGGCGCGTCGGCCTTCCAGTCCGCGATGGTGACCACGTTCGGCACCAGCGCCTCGCGCCACTTCACGGTGCGAACCGCCTCGTGGTCGCGGGCTGCTTTGCCTTCCGGTTCATACGCCAGGTGATTGTTGACGCCGACGGCGAGTTGCGGAAAGCCTTCGCGCGCGTTGGTGAACACCAGCACCTCGTTGTCCTCTTCCTGCCGGAAGAAGTAGCTGATCCCGTAGAATTCAAGCCAGCGGGAAAGAAAGTTCAGGTCGCTTTCTTTGAACTGCATGGTGAACGCGCGCTGCGGGTCGAACCCACCCGAGACCCGATCTTTCTCAAACACCACGTCCACATCGGCCTGGCCGTCCCAGGCACTCTCAAGGATCGTCCACAGGTTTTGCGCAACAAACACGCGGCTTCGCACGGCCTGGCTTGCGCGCCACAGGCGCGGAACCAGCACTGCCGTGTAGTGGTAGCTGGTGCCGTCATAGCCGCGCAGCTCAAAGCTGCGCAACATGCCGTGGACCGGTCGCGAACTTTTGCGCACGCCCTCGCGTGCCGAGATTTCGTGGCGGATGTCGAGGTGCGCGTTGCGGCGCAGGATGTTGCGGAATTTCGCAGGCTCTGAGCGCGAAATCAGCGAGATGCGGAATTCGTAGGGTCGCTCGATCTCTTCTACACCGGTGAAGCGAGTGACGAGAAGCGGATCGGCGTTGTTGCCTTCGTCGGACGCGAGCCAGTTCACGGAAAACGAAAACTCGGTCTTGCCGGACATACAGAACTCCAGGTCAGGACGCGCATCATTGCTTGGCGCTTGGTACTGACAAGCATTGATTGGCAGTGCAGCGGCGCTAGGTTGCGGATGGAGGAACCATGCCGTTTCCATACAAAGTGGTCGCGATCACGGGCGCCAGCACGGGGCTGGGGCGCGAACTCGCGCTTCAGCTTGCTGCACAAGGCTGCAAGGTCGGGTTGCTTGCACGCCGCTCTGAGCTGCTTGCAGAACTCGCGAAACAGATTCGCGACCAGGGCGGCCACGCTGCATTTGCCGCGTGCGATGTCGGCGACTTCGCCCACGTCAAGCAAGCCGTCGAATCCATCGAGTCAGAGCTGGGACCGATTGAGTGCATGATCGCAAACGCCGGCATTGGCATGCCCCGCGAACGCCTTGTGTTCGAGGCCGAGGCCACGGCGCAGATTTACCGCACCAACGTGCTGGGCATGATGAACGCGTTCTACGCCGTGATCCCCGGCATGCTTGAGCGCAAGCGCGGCCACCTGGTGGGCGTGTCCAGCCTCGCCAGCTACCAGGGCCTGCCCCAGGACGGCGGCTATGCGGGAAGCAAAGCCGCCACGCGCGTGCACTGCGAAAGTCTGCGGCTGGAGTTGCGCCCGACCGGCATCAAGGTGACAACGATCTGCCCCGGCTTTGTGCGCACGCCGCTGACCGACCGCAACCACTTCGACATGCCGTTGTTGATGGAGGTCAAACCGGCTGTGAAGCGCATGCTGCGTGCGATCGCATGCAAGCGGCGCATCTATCACTTTCCGCTGCTGATGTGGTGGATTGTGAAGATCGGGCTGGCGACTCCGCGCTGGCTGTTTGATGCGGTCCTGAGCGCGCAGACTGCTAACATCAACAGCGGCCGCACGCAGGCATACAGCGACGGCAAGGCGCCTTGAGGAAGGAGAAACCATGGCAGACCGCGCGATCCACCTTGAGTTGACGATGCGCGTGATTTCGCGCGAAGTCTGGTCTGTGCTCACGGACGCCACCAAGATTCCGTTGTGGTGGGACCGCGCGCACGCGGTGCAGCTCACCAAACCTGAGCCCGGCGGCATCTATCGGCTCGACTACCGTGGAGGCAAACCCGACGAATGCCGGATCCTCGATTACGAGCTGGGCAGGCGCCTGCGCTACGAATGGCAAGGCACCGGGCCGGCCCCGACCATCGTCGAGTACACGTTGAACGAGTTGCCCGGTGCGACCCACGTGATCTTTCGCAACAGCGGGTACGGCGAGGGCGCCGAGTGGGACAGGCTTCACGACGCCAACTTTGCCGGCTGGCTGAGCATGTTTTTGGGCATCCGGCGCATGCTGGAAGTCGCGCACACCTGAGACTGTCGCCACCGGTCGTATGCTGCACCGGACCACAGAAAGGACTACCCATGAAATTGTCAGAACTGTTGAAGCAGGATGCCGCCGGCGTATACGCCGCAGCCGAAGGCCTGTTCAAGCAAGCAGGCGACCTGAACTGGAAGCCGGCCACGGGCAAGAACTGGATGACGACCGGCCAGTTGCTGCACCACGCCGCCACGGCTTGCGGCAGCACCTGCAAGGGCTTTATCACCGGCGACTGGGGTTTCCCGACCGACACCAAACCGGAAGACATGCCCGCAGATGCAATGATGCCCCCAGCCGAGAAAATGCCGGGCGTCAAGAGCGTTGAAGAAGCGCTGAAAATGCTGGCCGAAGACAAGAAACTCGCCTTGAGACTGTTTAGCGAAGTCAGCGAAGATCGCCTCGCCAATGAACGCAGTGCGCCGCCATGGGGCGGGCCGGAACGCACCCTGTACCAGCACTGCAACGAGATGATCTGGCACCTGGGCCAGCACAAGGGCCAGCTTTTCTACTACCTGAAGCTGCAGGGCAAAGACGTCAACACAATGTCGCTCTGGGCCGGCATGTAGATTGACGCGTCAAGACTTAGCCCGGCCGGCGCGCCACTTGTCCTGGTAGCGTTGCAAGGCCTTTGGAGCGTGGGCCCGCATGGCCTCAGCCGCCTGCGCGCAGACGGCGGAAGCATCGTCGCCGGCTTGCAGCATCGCGTGGGCCGCTTCCGCCAGTATCACTGCCGCGCGTTCATAGTCGCTGATTGCATGGTAGCCTTCGTGGGCGCGGCGGTACCACTCTGCCGCATCACGCCAACAACGCGCCTCGCGCGCGATATCGCCAAGCACAAGCGCGGAAAACGCCACGCCCGGACCGGAACCGGAACCTTGGGCCAGAGTAAGCGCTTCCAGGGCGGCAGCCCGGGCTTCATCGGCCCGGCCCGAGTTTCGCAGCGCACGGGCCAATGTGGCCTGCGCGAAGCTGAGAATGCCCATGTCGCCTGTCTCGCGCAGACGGTCCATGGACTCTCGCAATATCTCAATGGCCACGACAGGTTCACCCAGTTCGTCGTGCAGGCCGCCCAGCGTCAGCAGGGCCATCGCCTCGCCGCGACGGTCGCCCAAAGCGCGCATCTCGTGCAAAGCCCGCGTGCACTCGTGTACTGCTTGCATGGACGGGCCGGCAACTCGCATCCGGTCTGCCAGGTTGCGCCGTGCCGCGGCGGTGGTCCGGCGGTCAGGTGTGCCTTCAAGTATCGCCAGCGCCGCACGCAGCGTCGCGATCACTTCAGTGTTCGTGCCGGCCCGTGTCTGCACGACACCGAGGTTCGCCATGATCCCGCCGTGCACCCTGGAGTTGCCCGACGCTGCTGCATGGGCGCAGGCCGCTCGCGCCAAGGGCAGTGCCTCAGCGGTGCGATTCATCGCAAACAACACCATGGCTTCCGCGTCCAGCGCAAGTGCGAGTTGCTCGTCGTTGCCGCCTGCTTCGGCCAGCACCACCAGCCTTCGCGCGTACACCAGTGCTTCGTCCAGCCTGCCGATGTTGCGACAGGCGTAGGACAACGCGCGCAGCACTTCTTCCGACGCTTGCGCATTGTCTGCTGAACGCCCAAGCACTTCGATCGCGGCTTGCATGTTGCCAAGCTCAACAAGCGCCATTCCCTGCCCGCCAATTGCGCGCATGCGCTCAGCAATCTCGATGGCGGGGTGCACGGCCGCGCGGGCATAGAGCAGCGCAGCCTCTCCTACACGCCACTTGTTGTGAGCGTATTTTGCAGCCCGCATCAGCCATTCGCACTCGCGTGCGCCGAAAGGCTCCCCGGCCCCGGCTGCGTGATTGGCAAGCTCGAGGCTCACGGCGTCAAGGGCGGCTGCGTCGTCGGCAAACGCCTGTTCAATGAATTCAAGGGCATGGGCATGCAACGCGGCGCGCCGGGCGGGCGGTTGCAGTTCATAGGCGGCGTCGCGCATCAGCGCGTGCCGGAACAAGTATGCGCCTTCGGCATCCACCAGGCCATTATGGCTGTCGGTTTGACAGGGGCAACGCGGCCTTCTGCAACTTTGGCAAACCAGACGGTGCCGGGCCGATAACTACAAGTGTCGCATTTTCAGCCACTTGCAGCCGGATTGCCATTTGGCACGCAGGGTGCTTATGCCTTCGCGGTTGAACTGAAAAGGAGACCAGCCATGGGACGGATTCGACTTCGGGACCCGTTTGCAATCGCAATGCCGGACTTGCGCAACCTCTTCCGCGGGTTCATCGACGATGAAGAAGCGGGACTGCGCCCGCTGCTTGAAGAAGGCAGCCTCGCCGTGGACATCAGCCAGGGCAAAGAAGGCGAGACGATCGTCCGCGCCAGCCTGCCCGGCTTCAAGCGTGAAGACGTGCAGCTCAGCGTCCACAATGGCGTGCTGGACATCAAAGCCGAGAGCAAGCACGAAGAAGACACCAAGAACGAGAAGTTCTATCGCCGTGAGCGCCGCGTCAGCAGCCTCAGTCGCCGCATCGCCCTGCCGGGCAACCCTGACGGCGAAGGCGTTGCAGCGGAGCTCAAGGACGGCGTGCTGACCGTGAAAATCCCCACGCCTGCCAAGAACGGCCCCAAGCAGATTGCCGTGAAGTAGCCTTCTCATGCGACACAGCCATCCGCGATACGCGGATGGCTGTGAGCGTGCGCGGGAATCACTCGGCTTTGGCGGCCGTCGGCTGGGTTTCTTTGCTCGGGACGGCTTCAGGCACCGCCACCGGGTCGGGCAGCGTGAACTGTGCATCGATCGTCCGGCCTTCGTCGTTTACCCGCGTCTCGAGCGTCGGGTTCTTGCCGCCCTGCAACAGCAGACGCTCAACCTGGTCCAGGCTCGTGACCTCGACGCCGTTTACGCGCATCAGGCGCTGGCCGTTGACCATGCCCATCTTTGCAGCCGGGCTGCCGTCATCGATGCCGACCACATGCACCTCTGTGCCGACTTGTGCCAGCGTCATGCCCCACTTGTCGATGCGTGCCGCGCGCGGAGTCTCGGTTTGTCCTTCGAACGTCACGCCCTCGGGCATTTCGCATGGCACCATCACACGCAACGGCTTGCCGTCGCTGTTGACCCTTGACTCGTCAACAGCCAGGAACGCCGTGTACTTGGTGACGATGCTGTAGCGCACCCCCAGGTCGGTGATGCGGGCAATCACATCGGGGTTCTCGGCGTCCTGCAGCAGTTGCGCCGACAAACCGTCCACCGTGCGACGCGCCCACAAGGCCGCGATCGCCGGGTTGCTGGACGCCGCCGTCAGGTCCACTTCAATCGGAAGCGCGACCTTGCGGCCACCGACGCGGCCGCGCACTGTCACGGTGTGCTTGCCCGTTACCATGGTGCGCGCACACAGCGTTAGCGGCTCGCCTGCAAACAGGTCCCTTGGGGCTGCCGGGGCGACGTCCTGTACCGCAAGCCCGCCCCAGTCAATTTCAATGTCGCACAGGACAGGGCTGTCGATGGCCAGAAAGAACTCCTCGGATGCGCGTTCGGCGCATGCAGTGTCGCGCGGCAGGCAGTAGATGGCTTTGCCGTTTCCGTGCTCGGCCACGCCGTCGCACAGGTGGCGATTGACGCTGCCGCCAATGCCAAAGGCAAAGCTGCGTGCGCCGCCTACCTGCTCTGCGCAGAGCTTGTGAATCTCGGCCTCGTTGCCGATGAAACCGTCGGTCATGAACGCGTAGATGCCAAGGTAGCGGTTGTCGCGCGGGAGCTTCAGCGCATGCTGGAACCCTTCCAGCATCCGGGTGCCGCCGCCCGTGCTTGCGGTGTCCACGAACGTCTCAGCCTGTGCCACGTGTTCGGGCGTGTTCTCCGCGGGGGCTTCGAACAGCGCCTTGGATGCGCCTGCAAAGGTGACGATGTTGAAGCGGTCGTCGGGCCGCATGCCGCGCAGAACCCGCTTGATGACTTTGCGGCTCACATTCGCGGGCTCTCCGGACATGCTGCCACTTACATCCAGCAGGAACGTGATCTCGCGCGGCGTGACGTCCACGTCGGCTGGGTCAAGCTGCGGCTGCAATTGCAGGTTCACGTATCCGCCATCAGAGTCGCGGTGCGTCCAGACGGCCGCTTGTGGCGCCTCTCCGATCACGCCCCAGCGCAGAACGAAATCGCGATTTGCGATGCGGTCGGCGTGTTTCAGCCTGGTGATCACGCGGCCATCGCTGGTCATGTCTGCGCTGACTTCGTGCGCCGCGCTTTTCAGCCTGGTCAGGTCGATGGGCAAGCCCGGCGCGAGTTCGACTTCGATGTCAACATCCATGCCGCTGCGTTCGTTGGGCGCCAGCATCGGCGGCGTGACCGCGGGCGCATCGGGCACGCGTTCATTGCCCGGGGTCGTGCCTTCCATGCCGACGGGGTCGCTGCTGCCAGTCAATGTCGGAGCAGCCGACGGGATGCAACGCGGGCCGATGGTCAGAGGGAACACATACTCGAACTGGCCCTGCCGATACGACAGCATCTCAAAGAACGTGAAAGTCACGCTGACTTCCGCGTTCACGGCAATGTTCGCCACGTTCTGCGTGAAGATGTTGGGGCGCTCTTGGGTCATGAGCGATGCGGTGTAGCCGCGGGCACGGGCCTCTTTGTAAGCAGCCTCGGCCTGAGCGCGGGGACGCACGATGCCGATGATGCGGCGCTTGCCCACGGTCATCACGAAGTCGTTGACCGCCGAGTCGGCGGGCAGCGGAAAGGTATAGACCGCTTCAATCGCTTGTGTGTAAGGGTTCGTGAACGTCTGGGTGACTTTCGTGGCTGCCAGCGAGCCTGTGACTCGTGCGCGCACTATGGTGCTCTTGAGAGGGAATGCGCCCAAGGTGCCCCCGTCGCCCTGGGCGACCAGGCCACCGGGTTGGTCGCTGTTGCCGCGGACTTCGCGCGGTTCTGGTTCGCCACCGCCGTTGCTCCCGCCGCCGCCCCGGGCGCGGCGATAGGCCACGCCGCCGGCGCCCGATGAGCCACCATACCCGCCGCCTCCGCCACTTCCGCACGAGCTGCCACCCCCGCCAATCGGGCCACCTAGCCCAAGCGACGACGTGTTCCGGTCAGGGTGCGGGGACTCGGCATCTGACGGGTCAACATTCGGGATCTTGGCGAGGTCGGCTTCATTGCGTGTGCTCAGGCCTTCGTCCACGCTGCGCGCAGCTTCTTCGCTGGGTCCTTCGCCGGGATCTTCGTTGTGGTCGGGGCCAGACGAAGCAACGGCATCGGGCAATGCAATCACTGCCACTTCGTCGGATTTCTGCTCCGGTGCCGGCGGCGGTTCTTCGCCTCGCGAGCACGCAGCGACGGCAATCGCAAACAGCAGGACTGGTAACGCCTTACGAATCAGGCTCTTGGTCAAACGCATGGCCCGGCTCCTGTGGAAGCTCCCCGGGGAGGGAGACTTTCTTAACGGCAAGCCGCTGCAACGGTTCAGCGCGGCGCGTAAATCAGCAGGTCATCCAGCTGAAACTCGCCGGGGTCCGGCAATGGCGAGCGTGACTGCGCAACCATCCGCAAGCCGCGGTACTGCCGCCCATGCAGCCAGCCCGGCTCGTTGCGAGTTGTCCCACCTCGCAAGTCTTCCAGCGCCACGTCAATCCAGCACCAAGCGCCCCGGCGCGGCACACTGGCACGCAATTCAACCACACGAAAGCCATCGTCGGCGGCCAAGCGCATCTCAACCAGCACTTCCGATGCATCCGTCAATACGCGCATCCGCAACCGTGCGCCCTCAACGCCGCTGAACGCGCCATCTGCCGGGCCGGCCCCCACGCCGCGAGACATCGACACCGGCGATGCCGCTGCAGTCGACCCATACGCGCCGGGCGAAACCAGGCGCGCGACCGCCGGCGAGCGTTGTGGTGATTCGCAGTCCCACTCCAGCAGCACCTCTACAGGACCCAGCGTCTCGCGTTCGGCCCCGCGCAGGGCATCGCCATCCAGCGCCCCAGCGGTCAAGCCGGCTTCAAACACCGCGCGCGCGGGCGCAACCAGCTCGCGCCGGTCGGCGCCAAGGACCAGCGTCGCGCCGCCTTCGGTCAACTGCAGGCCGCTGGTTTCAAGAACGTAGGCCGCAGCCGCCACGTGCACCTTGGCTTCGCCGCTTTCGACCGAGCATGGACCGGTCGCGCGCACCGCGATTCGGCCGCTGGTCAGGCGCAAGACACGGTCGTCAGTCCAGGAAAAAGCCACCGGCGCCGCTGCCCACACCGTGAAAGAGGCTGTCACAAACCGCGCGCTGCCCTGTGAAACCTGGACGCGGCTGCCAGCCGCAACTTCTGCGCCGTCGGCAATCGGCAGAAATTCACGCCCGCCGACCGGTCGCGCGCTCACGACCGCCCCAGCCGCTGAGTGAAACATCAATGTCGGCAGCGGCTTGGGTGGATTTGGCGTCGGCGTGGGGTCGGGCTCCGGTGTTGGTTCGGGCCCGGGTTCTGCCTCGGGCCGGTTTGCCGCATGGCTGTTCGCGCGATTGCCGGGTGTGCTTGGCTGCGGCGTGAATGCAGCTTCTTGCTCTGCGGCAGCCTTCGCCGATTGATACTTCCACAGGCTGTGGGCGCCCAAAGCACCGCCGCCCGCACCGACCAGCGCAAACAGAGGCGCCAGCATCCAGAAAACATGATTCGGCAACTTGCGGGCCATATCCGTATTCTAGCCGGTTGCATCCAGACAAGTCAGCGCCTAGATTCCCGCCGCCTATGGAAAAGAGCCTGCTGATCCTGATTGAAGGCACCGACGAGCTGTTGCCCGTCGCCAGGGGCATTGGCGCCCGGCGCATTGACGGCTCGATTTACCACTGGAGTGCCGAAGCCGCCGGCGACATGCCCAAGACCTTCATTTCATGCACCGGCGTGGGTACCAAGCGCAGCTACGACTGCACGGTCAAGCGCATCGCCGAGTGCAAGCCAGGGCTGGTCGTCAGCGCCGGCACTTTCGGGGCCATCGTCGGCGGCGTCAGCATGACCGAGTGGCTGATCAACGCCCAGAGCCGCATGCTTGGTGATGTCGCGGAACAGCGCGCGCCGCGCGAGACGTTGAACGGTGATGCATCGTCGCAGCACGTGGCACGCCTGCGCGAGGGCTTTGCAAGGATCGGCGGAAAGTGGCGTGACGGCCTGCTGGTTTGCGTCGGCGACGTACCTCTGTTCAAGGAAGAAGAAAAGGCAGGAATCGCCAGGTCCAACAACGCGATCGGCGTAGACATGGAAACGTTCGGCATCGCCAAGGCGGCAACTGAAGCCGGCGTGCCATGGCTGACCGCCCGCGTGTGCGTGGATACGCCGACAGTGCCATTGCCTGACTTCGGCGCGCTGAACCACACGACCGGCCGACCCTACTATGGTCGCCTGTTCAAGTGGATCGCCCTGCACCCCATCCAGTGCGTACCGACACTGTACGGGTTGTGGAAGCTGGTCAACGTCTACGGTCGGCAACTCGCCGAGCTGACACGCACGGGCTACCTGAAGCCATAGCATAGAAAAGCCCCCGCAATTGCGGGGGCTTCTCAATGCCTGCCATGTTTATGCCGCGATGTAGACGCCATCTGCGACGCTTGCGGCGAGCTGCTGCATGAAGCTCGCGCCGCCGCCTGCAATGCAGATGCAGATCAGCCGGCAGTCTTCAAACTTGTTCCACCAACCGGGGAATGCCGCCAGAATCGTGGATGGCGACTCGTTGGGGTAACCATCCGTGACGAAGAAGAACTGGTCAAGGTCGGCCGGGTAAGTCTGGCAGCCCTGTTGCAGTGCCGCGTACGAGGGCGTGCCGCCGCCGGGATTCATGGTCGGGCCGTTGACCCATGAGATGGCTGCGTTTTTGTTGCCGTCGGTCGCTGGCAGCAGGGCTCCCCACATGAACTTGACACCGCCAGTCGAAGCGAACTGGCCGCCGTAGGCCATGCAGTCAAGCTCGTCGTACTCGTTAAGGTCCTGAATGACCCCGGTCGTCTCGGCGCGCAGCGAAGCCATTTTGCTGCCGTACATGCTGCCGCTGGCGTCAAGAATGAAGGCCACCTTGCCGCGTACGGGCTCGCCATAGTACGGGGGCGGGTCCTGGATCGGGGGCTCAACCGGTGGCTCAGTGGGCGGAATGTCTTCGCCTTCGCTGGGCGGTGTGGGGTCGGTCACGGGTGGCGGTTCAGTGGGTGTGCCGCCGCCGCCGCCGCCGGTGCCGTTCGGCACAACGATGACCGCGCCGCCGGCTGGCCGGTCGTGTGTGGTGGGTTTGGCGCCGTCGGGGCTTTTGATCTGTGCCTGGGCACAGAGAACGCCCGCGAACAGGCAAAGTGCTGCCGTCAGAACAAGTCTGTTCATGTCCTTCTCCTTCAAGATTAGTTGTAAGGCCTCCAAGCCTCACTGCGGCTAGAGCATTCAGCGTGCCAGTTTTGCGGCAGCGGCGACAAGTCGGCCGAAACCCGCTACATTGGCGGGAATTGCGGCCGTGTTACGATATGGAATCGAGCCGGCGGGCAGCAATTGCCGATACATTTTCGGGTGGAAAGCAACCTCGCGGTAACCTGAAGGAAGACAAGTGCCCGTAGACCTGAAGGCCATGTTCAACATCGACGATGCCACGGTAGTCGAAGCGAACGACATCCTGCGCCCCTATGAGAACCTGGTGCCCATCATCATTGAGGGCAACCAGGTGATGCTGCCCGAGAACAACTCGCTGTGGCGCGGCATGCAGTTCTGGGGACTGATGACAGGCGAGATCAGCATCGACTTCAGCCTGTTCTGCATCGCCGGCACCTGCAAGAACTGCAAAAGCCGCATCAAGCGCCCCGGCGACGACCAGCGACTGAGCATGCTGGCGTGCCAGACAATTGCCGTGCCCGGCCTTGAAATCGTGCGCCTGCCGATGGGGTTTACGTACCGCAAGAAGAGCTACTGACAGGTTACCGGACCAGAGCAGAAGGCCTTAGCGTGTGGGTTCTTCAGTTTCGCTGGGCTTGAGGCGGCGACTGGCGCTTTTGAGAAAGCGCTGGTCTTCGGCATCGAGGCTGTCCATGCCGTGCGTCGCGATTTTCTCAAGCAGCCGATCCATGCGGTCCTGGATCTCGTTGCGCGTGAGCAGGTCAATTTCTTCGACAAAGTAGAGATTGCCGACCTTGCCCTGGCCTTTTAGGCGCACGGCGCGCATCTGCAATTTCCAGTTCAGCACGAATCCCACTACCGCAAATGCCGGCCCGACGGCAACGGCGGCCAGCAGGCTGTCATAGCTGCCGTGCTCGCGGAAAGCGGCAGCCATGGCCGCCAACACCACCGCGGCGAACAGCAACGCCATGCGAAAATCATTCTGCGTCTCGACGCGTGTCTCGCGGCGTTCCAGCTGCACCAGCAGCGAAGTGACAATCAGGAAGGTCGCAAACGACAGCGTGCTGAAGGCGTACTTGTGCGGCAGCGCAGCCGCAATGCTGGCGTGGCCGATCATGCACAGCACGAACGCTGCCGCGGTCTTGCGTGTGCCGTAGTAATGCTCGACGGCGGGGCCCGAAGACAACAGGCTTAGCCCGCACACCAGGAACAGCGTGACACTGACCAGAAAATCCATCGCACTGAAACCCGAGCCAAGCTCGTCGCCGGCCAGCGGCGCGTAGTGAGTGAACGCGAACAGCAGGCCACCCGGGTTCGGTTCGGCAAGGTTCAGCGCCAGCATGGTTCCGAACGGGATGTTGGCAATCTCGCACACGTAAATCGCGGCCTGCGCGAACACAATCACCGCGCCCAGAGACAGCGACAGCGGGTGCGCCGCCATGCGCTCTACCATCTGGTCGCGCTTGAGAATGGAAGTAGCCAGCCGGGACATGCGACACCGCCGTTGAAACAGGCCCACGTTGATTGTAGCGGGCAAGGGCCACACCAACAACGTCTCGCCGTTGTGAGTGCGCGGGATGACGTTACCATTACGCACATCGGGGTGTAGCTCAGCCTGGTAGAGCGCCACGTTTGGGACGTGGAAGCCGCAGGTTCAAATCCTGTCACCCCGACCACAATTTCGCCCCCGGCATTCGCCGGGGGCGCTTGATTTCGCAGCCCCTACATCAGTTTCAACCAACCCAGCCGCACCAGCGCGCCAAGCACCACGGCCACGCCCGCGAGTACCAGCAACGCGGCTGGGCCAAGACTTCCCTGCTTGCGCAGCAGGCGGCGACCCAGCAGCACAACCCCCAGCAGCGCCAGCCCGGTGCCCGCACCCAGCGTCAGCCCGCCCGGAATTTCGCCCAAGCCCTCCGGCACTGGCGTGTCGGGCGGGGGGGCCGGTGGTTGTTCCGGTTGCGGCCGGGCCACCGCCGCAGCCTTGACCGTAAAGGCCGCGCGCATGCGCGGAAACACCTGGTGGGCAAGGTCGTAGGTCACAGGCAAGGGCGCGCCGTCGCTGCCAAACGCGAGCAACTGGTCGCGCGGCGAGGTGACGACTGTCTGCGGGCTGCTGAAGGCAAACTCGAGCAAGTGCTCGCCCGAGGCAGTCTCGGCCTGTGCCGTGAATACGAGCCGATAGAAAATGCGGGCGGTAGCGGTTTCAAGCTCAGTCGACGGCTTGCCGTCCGGGTCGTCCGCGTGCTGCAACGTAAAGCGCTTGAAGTCGGGCTCAAGCAGCAACGGCTGACCATCCAGGGCAAGGTTCAAGCCGAGCGCGATTTCGTCGGCCAACTCGACAAAGCGTTGCTTCATTTCGGGCTGGGTGACGCGACCGTCGAGATTGCGATCAAGCCCATTGCGAAACTCGGTGTAGCTGGCGATCACGCCCTTGTAGCGGAACTCCAACACAAGCTCGAATGTCGTTTCGTCCACCACGCGCACGCGGGCGTTCAGCTCGGCGTTGTCATCCAGCGGGTGCGCGTGCAGCGACCCCGCGAACAATGCAACCACAATGCCCAACGCCAGTCGGGGGCATGCGATGCGGGGTATCACGCGCCGGAACATCGCCGGATTGTACCACCCCCAACGCTTGACGCGCGCGAGTGGCAGGGAATCATGTCGCCATGGACGACATGGGCCTGCCGATTCGACCGAGGCGCAACCGCAAGTCTGCGGCTGTGCGGGGGCTGGTTCGCGAGACGCGACTGCATCGCGAACAGTTGATCTACCCGGTGTTCATGCACGACGACAAAGGCGACACACCGCTGCAGAGCCTGCCCGGCGTCAAGCGATGGGGTCTCAAGGGCCTGATTGCGGAAGCCGTGCGCGCGCACAAGCTGGGCATCAAGGCGATCGTGCTGTTTCCGAAGGTGCCGGACGCCAGCAAGACCGCGAGCGCCGAAGAAGCCTGCAATCCTGACGGCCTGGTGCCTCGCGCAATCAAGGCTTTGAAAGACAAGCTGCCTGATCTGTGTGTGATCACCGATGTTGCGCTGGACCCCTACAACAGCGACGGTCACGACGGCCTGGTGCGCGACGGCAAAGTCGTCAACGACGCGACGGTCGAAGTGTTGTGCGTGCAGGCGCTGATGCACGCACAAGCCGGCGCAGATATTGTCGCGCCTTCCGACATGATGGATGGTCGCGTGGCTGCGATTCGCGGTGCGCTGGATGACCAAGGGTTCAGCGACACCGGCATCATGGCCTACACCGCCAAGTACGCCAGCGCGTTCTACGGCCCCTTTCGCGGCGCGCTGGATTCCGCGCCCAAGGCCGGCGACAAGAAGACCTACCAGATGGACCCCGCCAACATCCGCGAGGCGATTCGCGAAGCCCAGCTCGATGAAGCCGAGGGCGCGGACGTACTGATGGTGAAGCCGGCCGGGCCGTATCTCGATGTGATCAGCGCGGTGCGGGCCAACACCACGCTGCCTGTCGCGGCGTACCAGGTCAGCGGCGAGTACCTGATGCTCAAGGCCGCCGCGCAAAGCGGCTGGCTGGATGAAAAGGCGTGCGTGCTGGAAAGCGTCACCGGCATTGTGCGAGCGGGCGCCGACATGGTGCTGACGTACCACGCGCCGCAGATTGCCGAATGGCTGTAGCCTGTGGCGCGCTTACCCTTGGCTTGCGCTTTGGGGTCCTGTCTTCAGTTTCGAGACCACTCCTGAAATGTCGGGGGGCAGTGGTGCTGTGAGCTCGATTTCATGCCCTGTGTTCGGGTGGGTGAATCGCAGCAGGTGGCTGTGCAGGGCGCAGCGACCCAGCAGCAATGCGTCGCTTTCGCCGCGGGGCACGCGCTCGCCTTTGGCCAGCGCCTCGTACTCGTGACGCTTTTGCGTATCCACGGCGCGAATACGGTCGCTGACGTCTGCGTCGCTGTCGCCGTCTCTGTAGCCATACGGGCTTTCAATCCGCGCGGGGGGCGGCGGCGGTTCGCGCAGGTCACTTTCGCGCAGCTCGTCGCGCAGCCCGTAGTGATGGTCACACACCAGCGGGTGCCCGATACTCTGCATGTGTACACGAATCTGGTGCATGCGCCCGGTGTGCAGCCGGCAACGCACCAGCGTGAAGCGCCCCAGCCGCTGCTCGACCCAGACTTCGGTGCGCGCGTCCTGGCCACTGGGGTCGATGCGGCGCAACATGCTGACTTCAGAGTCTGTGTCCTGCGCAATCGCCTTGTCAATCATCTGGTGATTGGCAGTGACGACCCCTTCCACCAGCGCCAAGTACTCCTTGACGACTTCCTTGGCATCAAGCGCCTTTCCCAGCGCGCCCGTGGTCGGGGCGTCCTTGCCGCACAAGATCAGCCCGCTGGTTTCTTTGTCGATGCGGTTCACCAGGCGCGGTGCCACACCCGTGCCTCTGAAGCGCAGGTGAAGCGCATTGAGCAACGTGGTGTAGCGATACCCGCCCGTGGGGTGAACGATCAGGTGCGGCGGCTTGGATACGACGAACATGTGCTCGTCTTCAAAGAGAATGTCGTACGGGATGCGCGCCATCTCGCTGAGGTCTTCGTGGGGCGGCGGCAGAATCAGCTCCAGGGTGTCGCCGCTGCGCAGCTTCTTGCCCGAGTCGATCGCCACGCCGCCGCGGCGGATGCGCCCTTCATCAAACGCCGCCTGCACCTTCGTGCGCGACATCCAGGGCGTGCGCTCCGCCACAAACCTGTCGGCGCGCATGCCCTCCTGCGGCAACTCCACTCGGTACACACGCGCGCTCTCGACCTCGGAAAGGTCTGCCGGCGGGTCTTTCTGTTTGCGCGGTCTGCGTGAGCCTTTGGGCATCGGCGAATCACCGGGTCTTGGTCGGGGCTACAGAGTAACCGGGCCCGGCCCGGGCAATCAGTGGCAGTTCACTGCCACGCCGCTGGAAGGTCAGTCGCCCATCTCGATCGGCGGGTTGACCTGGATGCCGCCCTTTACTTCAGGCCCGGGCGCACCCGCCATGATCCACTCCCGGATCTTCGCGATCTCGGAATGCGGCAACGGGTTGGCGCCAAACGGCATGTGCGGCTGCTTGCGGCCTTCAAGGTGCGCCAGCAGCGGGCTGTTTTCGGCGTAGGGCACTACGCTTAGTCGCGGTTGCCCGAGGTCGTCCACCGCGCCGCGCCGCACACCGGCATAGGTCATCAGGTCTAGCTTGCGCGCCTTGGCACTCCAGGTGTCCAGCCAGCCCGCGCCGCCCGCCGGGTTGGTCGCCTCGGGTGCTGTCCCCTGTGGCGCGTAGTGGCAGCCGTTGCAGCGGCTCATCAGGATCGACATGACTTCGTCGTGTGTCACGTTGGTCTTGGGCGAGGGCACGGCGTTGGTCACGTACCACGCCAGCTCGTTCGCCTCGTCCTGCGTGATCCCCGGCGCGGTCATGCCCGCCCACGGCAACCACTTGGCTGGATCGGCGATAGCCGCCGCAAGCCACTCCGGGCGTGTACGGGCAAACGCCAGGTCAAGCCGCGGCGCAAACACCTGCGCCTGCACCACCGGCAATCCGTTCGCGTGGTACTGGGGCGTCAGCGTGTGCGAGCCAAGGCTGTGGCAAGTGCCGCACTGGTAGTGGTCCCACAGCATGGCGGCGCCTTCGAGGCGGCTGGCGTCGGGCTCCTTCTCGCGTTGCGGTTTGAAGGCGGGCAATTCGTCAATGCGATCGTCGGCCAGCGCCACGAGATAGCCGGTCAGCACTTCGATCTCAAAGTCACTCAGCGACAGATCGGGCATGCGGTCGTTGCTGTTGCCGCGAATCGCGTACGGATAGCGAAGATAGCGCCGGATCCATTCCTCGGGCCGGCGCTCGGCAATGTGTTTCAGCGGCGGCGCCAGGTTCTCGGGACGGCTGCGAAGCTGATGACATTGCTGGCAGTTGGCGCGATCGGGCGGGTGGTCCTTGGGCGCCTCGGTGCGATGGCAGAAGTTGCAGTTGTGCTGCATTGCCAATACCTCGCCCGCGGCGAGAAACTCGCCCTTACTTTTCGGGAGTTCGGCTTGGGAAGGGCCACCCGCGGGGCCGCGCTCACGTGTGCCATCAACAATCAGCAGCACGACGCCAAGCACACACAGGGCGATGCCGCTGACCAGGATGATCACATTCGAGAGCTTGATGCCGCGCATAGGGACAGTCTAGCTAGGGACCTCGGCCAGGCGATAAAAACGGGGCGCCCCATGCGGAGCGCCCCCAAGGTTTACTCTGCGACGTGCTAACCGCGCTTCATCAGGCTGGGATCGGTCTTGGGCTCGACCGGACGGTCACCGCGGCGCTTGAGATAGCTGGTATACTCTGACCAGACCTCTCGCACCTGTTCAGGTGTGACGTGGCCGTCGTCCATGAGAATGCTCTCGACGCGCTTGATGTCGCCCAGCGCCTTGAACAGCTGGCGCTGAAACGCAAGCGATTCATCCAGCTGCGTCTTGGTGATGAAGTTCTTGCGGAACAGCCGTTTGCCAAGGCGCTTGTCTTCCTGCCGGATCAGCGCGTAGTTGCGCGCCTTCACCAGCTTGTACAACTCGGCACGGCTCAGCAGGTTGCGCTCAAGAATTGCGTGCGCGAGATCAAGCTCGCGCCCTTCGTTCTTGGCGGTCTGCACAGCCGCAATGGCGTCGTCCACCTGGTCTTGGGTGACCTTGGTGTTCTTCACGACAATCTGGATCAACAGTTGATCCGCCTGCGACATACGAGCAGCCCTGGCTTCCCGGGTATGAGGTTGATTCATGTGGCAGCTTCCTGGGGGAGAATACGGGGAGGGATCTGCCAGTCCCTTAGAATAGATTTAACACCGCGGCGGGTGTTTAGGCAAGCACAGGCTGTCACAAACCGTGGCAGCGGCGCGGATTGGCAACAGCGTGGCGACGCTTTGCGGGGGAAGCGCGCTCTAACCGGGGTTTACTTGAGCTCTTTGCCCAGGGTCTCGGCGGTAGTCAGGCCAAGCTCGGCGTAATACACGTTGCGGTCAGCGTCGGCCAGAATCACGAACGGCGCCTTGTTCAGCGTCAGCACCTTGCCCTTGCGCGTCTTGAACACGCGGTTGAAGCCCTGCCCGATCCGGGTGCTGGCGTCGGTCTTGTAGCATGGAAACGTCAGGCCCTGCCGCGCCTTGAAATCACGCGCCTCGGCGACGCTGTCAATGATGAATGCAATGATCTCGACTTCCGGGTGGGCTTTGTGGAATGCCTCAAGTTCGCGGGCTTGCTCAATGCTGGGCTGGTGCCACGTGGCAAACGCTGCAATCAGCAGCTTCTTGCCCTTGAAGCGATCGTCCGTGAGCCGGTGTTCCTGCTCTTGCAGGTCTTTCATTTCAAACGCGGGAAGCTTGCGCGCAGCGTCAGCGTCGGCAGCGCCGGCGGTAAACGCCACGCCCATCACAGCCAGCAGCACGAACATTACGACTGACTTCACGTTTACCTCGAACGTGGCGCGCGAAAGTTGCCCGCCACACGGTACTTCTTGAACTTCAGGTCGATGCGCCCGACCACAAGGTCCGGCCCATCGTACACCAGCTCCCAGCTTCCCGACTCAAACGTGTCGTTGCCGGCAGCTGTAAATCCGCTGACCACTGTCCCGGTCACTGAACCAAGTATGGCTGTGCGGACCGTGCCATCGCCTGCCAATTCGGCGCGCAACGATACCCGCTTGTCATCGGTCTGCAAGAGAGAGATGTCGCCGCGATCAATGAACTCAAGCAGGAACACCCGGTTGTCACCGCGTGTCACCTTGCCGTCCCCGGCCAACGCTGCACCCGTATACCAGGACACGGCTTCGATGCTGTAGGCCCCGTTGATCTCATTCACCAGGGCTGGCGTCGTCAGCTCGACCACGCCTTCGGTCGGCGCCCCGGTCTTGCGAAACATCACGTCCACCAGCATCTCGCCGGTGCCCGGCGTCGCGCAACCCGCCAGCGCAAGCCAGCTCAACGCCAGTACACACATCACGTGCACCGCCGAACAGCCTGGAGAACCCGCCGCCAGTCTTCGCATTTCCGCAACGCTAGCCCGCCGGCTACCCGAGTCAACCTCGCATGCATCGCCCAACCTGCTATCCTGCAAATATGCGCTACGTCGCCTTGATGCTGGCACTGCTGTTGGCTGCCGCCCCTCTGTTTGCGGTGAAGCTGAAGTTGAAGGCTGACCCGGAAGAGTTCGACGCAGCAGTCCTGAACTTTGACGGCGAGAACGTCACCTACCGGCGGGGCCGCAAGGAACTCACGGCCAAACTTGCCGACTTTGAGCACGCCAGCGCTTTCGAAATCAAGAAGCAGTACACCCGTGAAGACGCCACCGAGTGGCTTGAACTTGCGCGCTTTGCGCTGCACCGGGCGCTTTACACGCAAGCCCACGACACCGCGCGCAAGGCGGCAAGCCTTGACGCGCAACTGCAGCCGCAGGTGGACCGGCTCCTGAACACCGCCCGATACCTGCAAGCCGATGCGCTGCTTGAGCGCGGCAGTATGGCACTGGACGAACAGAAGATTGACGAGGCGCGCCGGCTGCTGACACAAGTGATTGAGCAGTTTTCAGACACGCCGGCAAAGGTCAAGGCCGAGATTCTGCTCGGCACTCTCGACCGCGTAGCCCTCGAGATTAAAGCCAAAGAGCTGGAAGAAGCCGCCCGCAAAGCCCAGGAAGTCGCCGATGCGGACGAACGCAAGAAGCGCAAGCCGATCGACGACTGGTTGAACGAGCTGGCCGCCCAAGTCGAGGCCCAGAGCGAGGTAAAGCGAAGCGGCGACACCGAGTGCGTCGCCAATCGCATTCACAAGGGCCTGCCGCTGTACGAGAACGTGGTGAAGGCGCTGGAAACGATTCGCAAACAGATTGAGGACAACCGCCACTACTACACGTTTCGCGGGCAGATTGAGCAGGCCAACAGCATCGACAAAGCCGCCAAGACGCTCATGGTCGATACCTACGAACGCTGGGTGTACTACCTGTACTTCAACGCACGCTACGATGTGGCTGCGGGGGTCTGCAACACCGCGCTGAAGCTTGCGCCCAGCGACCGCCGCCTGCTGAGCCTCAAGGTCGACATCGACAACATGTACGACCCACTTCAAAAGTAGTGTCCTTCGGCGCGCCGGGCTTGCCGACACAGGCATGCAAAAAACATCGAAGCGGCATTTTGCCGCTTCGATGTTGCTGCTTGTACGTGGCTTGCTGTCAGGCCGGCCTAGCTGCGCGGCGCGCGTTCGCGCCTTGGGCCCCGGTCGCCGCCTCTGCCGCCGCGGTCGCCGCCTCTGCCGCCCGGTCGACCGCCGGTGCGTGGTGCCGGTGCGTTGTAAGCTTCGCCACGGTCCTTGAGGATGACGGCCTTACGGCTGCCCTTGATCTTGCCGGTGGGGTCAACGTTGATGACTTCGAACTCAAGTTCGTCGCCGACCTTGACCACGTCTTCGGGCTTCTCAACGTAGCCGTCGCTGAGCTCGCTCACATGGATCAGGGCTTCCAGCGCGCCGTTGAATTCGACAAACGCCCCGAACTCGCGCATGCTGCCGACCTTGCCCTTGTAACGCTGGCCGATGACCGGCTTCTCGGTCATCTGGCGAATCATTTCCTTGTTCGCCAGCACCTTCACGCCGTCTTCGCCGAAGATCTTGATCGTGCCGTCTTCTTCGACAGTGATGGTCGTCTTGAACTTTTCCTGCATGCCGCGGATGACCTTGCCGCCCGGGCCAATGACCGACCCGATCTGTTCGTTGTCGATCTTGATGACCTCGAAGCGCGGTGCCCACTTGCTGATCTCGGGGCGTGGTGCGGCAAGCACGGCCTTCATCTTGCCCAGGATGTGCAGGCGCGCGTCTTTGGCCTGTCCCAGCGCCTTGCGCATCAGGTCGGCGGTCAGGTTCTTGACCTTGATGTCCATCTGCAGGGCGGTGATGCCGTCGGCGGTTCCGCAGACCTTGAAGTCCATGTCACCGACATGGTCTTCGTCGCCAAGAATGTCCGTCAGCACCGCATGCTGGTTGCCTTCGCTGACGAGGCCCATGGCCACGCCGGCGACTGCCTTCTTGAGCGGCACGCCCGCGTCAAACGCGCTCAAGCTCGCGCCGCAGACACTGGCCATGCTGGAGCTGCCGTTGGATTCAAGGATGTCGCTGACAATACGAATTGTGTACGGGAACTCATTTTCTGCCGGCAACATGCCGCGGATGGCACGCTCGGCCAATGCGCCGTGGCCCAATTCGCGACGCGAGGTGCCGCGGATCATCTTGGCTTCACCGGTGCAGAACGGCGGGAAGTTGTAGTGCAGCAGGAAGCGCTCTTCCCGTGACTCGCGCAAACCGTCAATCAGCTGCGTGTCCTGGGCCGTGCCCAGGGTGCAGGTCACGAATGCCTGGGTTTCACCACGGGTGAACGTAACGCTGCCGTGGTTTCGCGGGAACGGGCTCATCTCGATCGTGATGTCGCGGACTTCATCGAGGTTGCGGCCGTCGATGCGTTTGTTCTCGCTCAGGATGATGTGGCGTGTGGCCTCGTACTTGAAGTCGCCCAGAATCTGTGACGCGTGCTTGTAGCGAAGCTTGGCGGCGTCGTCAGCGTCAGGACCGACCGCGTAGGCTTCCAGCGCCTTCTTCTTGATGTCGCTGAGTGCCGCACTGCGCTCGTGCTTGGCCTTGATGCGGATCTTCTCAAGGAAATCCTTCCAGTGCTTGGCCTTGATTTCCTTGACCAATGCCTCAGGCGGAGCTGCCGGCGGCGTAAAGGCCACAGGCTTGGACCCTGCCTTCTTCACCAGTTCAATCTGCGCGTCGCACAGCTTGATGATTGCCTTGTGGGCAAGCTCAAGCGCCTCGACGATCTGCTCTTCCGAAAGTTCGTGGGCGCCGGCCTCGACCATGCTGATGCCGTTCTTGGTGCCAGCCACGACCATGTTCAGGTCGCCATTGTCGACGGTTTCGTAGTCAGGGTTGACAACGAACTTGCCGTCGCGACGGCCCATGCGCACCGCGCCAATCGGGCCGTCAAAGGGCAGGCCCGCCAGCATGACGGCGGCACTGCTGCCGTTGATCATCAACATGTCCGGGTCAAGGTTGGGGTCGGCCGACATGGCCATGCCGTTGATCTGGACTTCGTCGTTGTAACCCTCTTTGAACTGCGGGCGCAGCGGACGGTCAGTCATGCGCATGGTCAGCACTTCCTTGGTGCTGGGGCGACCTTCGCGCTTGAAGAAGCCGCCGGGAAACTTGCCGGCCGCGCTGGTCTTTTCTTTGTACTCGACGGTCATCGGGAAGAAGTCGATGCCCGGCCGCGGTGCAGCGGTGGTCACCGCGACAAACACGGCGCTGTTTTCTTCGCGCACGAGCACGGCGCCGGCTGCCTGCTTGGCCAGCCATCCGGTCTCGAGGACGATGTTGCGGCCGCCGATTTCGACGGTCACGACGTGCTTGGTGATTGCATGTTTCTCTATAGCCATGTTGTAGCTTTCCTGCCCTCAAATGAGGGCTGATAGGCTCCTTCCCTGTCCGGAGGAGCCGGTGTTTATGGGTGCAAAGGGTCGGGTGCTTGCCCGGGCGGGCAGAGAGGTTGGTGTTTCTCTGGGCAGCCCTGGGGCTGCCTGAAAACACCGGCCTCTGAGTCCGCGCGGGTCCCGGGTTTCCGGCTGGTCGCTGACCAGTCGAGCCCGGTGACAGGGTCCCAGACCCCCCACACGATGCAGGGCAACGCGCCCTGTAAAACAGACGGGCGGGCACACAGGCCCGCCCGGGTTACTTGCGAATGCCGAGCTTCGTGATCAGGTCGCGGTAGCGCACTTCGTCGGTTGCATCGAGATACTTCAGAAGTGAGCTGCGCTTGCCGACCATCCGCAGCAAGCCTCGACGACTGCTGTGGTCTTTCTTGTGAATCTTCAGATGTACGGTCAGGTTGTTGATTTCTTCGGTGAGCAGGGCGACCTGCACCTCTACAGAGCCGGTGTCGCGCTTCTCTTTGCCCCCGCGGCCGAATTCCTGGACGAGTTCGTCGCGGCGCTTCTTGGTGATCATCGTTCCCTTTCGTTGCACTTGCGCCGGCAGCAGTCGTAACCGCCATCGGCGTGACTTATGGGGGCGAAAGGTAACAGTGCACTCAACTTCGTCAATGGGGGGACGGCAGGCGCCTGCCGTTACTCGGGCTGGATGTCGAAGATCGTCTCGCTGTTCGGGATCTTCCGAAAGATCGCGCTGGCGGGCCGGAACTCGCCCTGCCGGGCGAAACGCAACGCAAGCAGCGCCTCTGCGACTTCGACATCCTCGGGCGTGGTAATCTTGAAATTCGCCGCGCTGGCCGGCACGACGCTGCATCGCATGCCCGCCAGTGCAGCCATCGCCGCGTCGTCGGTGACATCCTGTGCGTTATGCTTCTGAAAGGCCTTCATCAGGTCTTCGCGTCGAAAAGCCTGTGGAGTCTGTGCGCCCCAAAGGTGGCTGCGCTCAACGGTGCCCTTCACCAGTTCGCCGTCAACCTGCTTCAGGCTGTCCCTCACCGGGTGTGCAAGAATGGCGGCCCCGGTTTCGCGTGCTTTGGCCATCAACGCCGTGATCTCATGGACGGTCACAAAGGGACGTGCCGCATCATGCACCATGACGTACGGCAACCTGGCATCGCAGGCCCAAAGGCCATTCAACACGCTGTCTTGCCGGCGCCGGCCGCCGACCACCAGCCGCGTGACACCCACCGTCTTGAGTGCATGCACGAAAATCGGCGGGTCGGGCAGGTCGGCGATGGCTGCGTTGGCGCGGCCATGGGCAACACGTTCCATTTCGTCGGCGGGCAGCGCGACAATGACTTCGCCCACTCCCGCCACGCCCAAGAACGCGCGGGCCGAGTGGACCACCAGTGGCGCGCCCGCAATCTCGAGCAGCGCCTTCTTGGTCGTGGTTTGCATGCGTGAGCCGGAGCCGCCGGCGACAATGATGACCGAAAAGTCGTTCATCACAGCAGGATAGCAAAGGTCGTTGCCGGCCAAAGTGCCGGTGCCGTGCCGAGTGCTGCCCTGCCGCCTGCAGCCAAACCGGCAGACCCTTTGCAGTTCGTGGCGGCGCCGTTACAACCCAAGCCAAGGAGCCCGCCATGCCCCAGATCACCAATATCGTCGCGCGTGAAGTGCTTGACAGCCGCGGCAATCCCACGGTCGAGGTTGAAGTCGAGACCCTCAGCGGCGCTTTCGGCCGCGCCATCGTGCCCAGCGGGGCATCAACGGGCGCACACGAGGCCCTTGAACTTCGCGACCAGGATGCGCGCTATGGCGGCAAAGGCGTGTTACAGGCCTGCCGCCACGTAGAGGCAATGATCGACCCCGAGATCAGCGGGCTGGATGTCACCGACCAAGCGGCCATTGACGAAGCCATGCTCAAGCTCGATGGCACCGACAACAAGCAAAAGCTGGGCGCCAACGCAATTCTCGGCGTCAGCATGGCCGCCGCCCGCGCCGGCGCGAACTATGAGGGTGTACCACTGTACCGTTACCTGGGCGGCCTGCACGCCACGACCCTGCCGGTGCCGCTGATGAACGTGGTCAACGGCGGCGCTCATGCCGACAACAACCTCGACATACAGGAGTTCATGCTGGTCCCGCACGGATTTGTGAACTTCAACGAGGCTCTGCGGGCAGGCGCCGAGTGCTTTCATGCCCTGAAGAAGCTGCTCAAGGACAAGAAGCTGAACACCGCTGTCGGGGACGAAGGCGGATTTGCACCGAACCTCGAAAGTGACGAGCAAGGGCTGGCCCTGTTGAGCGACGCCATTGATGCCGCCGGCTACAAGCCCGGCAAGCAAATCAGCCTGGCGCTGGACGTGGCAGCCACCGAGTTTTTCAAAGACGGCAAGTACGAATTCGCGGGCGGCAAGCAAAGCAGCTCAGACATGATCGCCTGGTACGAGCGCCAGTGCGCCAAGTACCCGATTGTCAGCATTGAGGACGGTCTCGCCGAAGATGACTGGGACGGTTGGGTCAAGTTGCAGTCGGCCCTGGGCGGGAGCACACAGCTCGTCGGCGACGACCTGTTCGTGACCAACGTGAAGCGCCTGGCGCAGGGCATCGAACGCAAAGCCGCCAACGCAATCCTGATCAAGCTGAACCAGATCGGCAGCCTGACCGAGACGCTGCACTGCATCGGCATGGCGCAGGCGCGCGACTGGGGCACGGTGATCAGCCACCGAAGCGGCGAAACGGAAGACACGTTCATCGCCGACCTGGCTGTGGCCACCAATGCCGGCCAGATCAAGACCGGCAGCCTGAGCCGCACCGACCGCGTCGCCAAGTACAACCAATTGCTGCGTATAGAAGAAGAACTCGACCACCGCGCCCAGTACGCCGGCAAGAATGGCAAGTTCGTGCGCTGAGTCCGTGCCGGAGGCCCATGGATGCAGAGCACGCATATCTGTTCCGGCATGCACTGCTGCGCGACGCGGCATATTCCCTGCAACTGCCCAGTGATCGCGCCCGGCTGCACGCGCTGGCATTCGCGCTGATCGAGGCCGTTATCGGCGGGCGGCCTCCTGCACTGCCGCCGCTGCGGCAGTTCGACAGCGCCGAGTATGCACCCCACCCCGCTGACCCATTGGCGATTGAACTTGCCCAGCATGCACGCCTGGCCGGCGACGCTGCACTGCAGCCGGCGACAGTACTGTACCTGCGCCGCGCCGCAGAACACGCTGAACGCAACTTCTACAACTCCGAGGCGGTATCGACCTGGCGCGAACTGGCGCGTGCGCTTACCAGCATTGAGCGTGCCGCCGCAAATTGCCGCGCTGCCCGTGTCATGCACCTGTCCGGTGGTTCACTGTCCGCCGAGGGCCTGGTGCAGGAGGCACTGACCGATGTTCTTGCTGAGGGCGACGATGCGATGATAGGGCGCACGCTGACGCAGCAGGCAGGCATCGAGCGCGAAACCGGCCGCACCGATGCTGCACGCCAGACCTATGACCGGGCGCTGAGGCACTTGGGCGCCGGCGATGACCGCCGTGCACTGGCAATTGCCATGGTGAACTCTGCAAGCCTCGACCACATCAGCGGTCGGAGCACACACGCCGAAGAACAACTGAACCGTGCCCTCGAGCTGCTTTCGGAGTTGGACCCGGCGGCCAAATGCCGTGCGCTCGTGAATCTCGCCAATGTCTACGGCGCGACCGGCCGCGTCCCGGAGGCTGAAGAGACCTATCTGCGGGCGCTGGATATGACGGCGCAATTCCGCGACATTCGCACCAGGGCGATTGCAACCGGCAACCTTGCCACTCTCCGCCATGCCACCGGCCGTTCCGACCTGGCGCGCCAAGACCTGCTCGAAGTCATAACGATGGCGCGTGAGTCAGGCGACCGCAGCACCGAGGCAACGGCACTCTCCAGCCTCGGCGGCATCGCAAAGGACCAGGCAGACTTTGCAGCCGCCGAGCTGTTGTTCGCTCAGGCCGTCGCCATTGTGCGCGAAATCCATGACCGGCGCACAGAAGGCATACTGACCGGCCAGCTGGCGTCACTGTACCGCCTGACCAACCGCGACGAGCTATCGTTGACGACATTCGAGCGGGCGCTCGCGTTACACCGCAAGGTAGGAAATCGGCCATGGATCGGCAGGGAACTCGGGAACCTGGGCAACCTGTACTGGCAGATGGGGAGGCTTGACGACGCCGAGCAATCACTGCATGAGGCGCTGGCCGTCCTGCGCGAAGTCGGCAGTGTTTCACCGCAGGCATCGACGCTAGGGAACCTTGCGGCACTCAGTCACGCGCGCGGACGCCTGAAAGTCGCGCGCGAACAGTTTGAACAGGCGATCACCCTGGGTGAGCGTGTGCAGGACCGGGGGCTCGCAGCCCTGCACCGATGCCAGCTTGCGCTGGTGTTGATGGAGGCGGGGAATCGCGCCGAGGCAGAGAAACTGTGGCGCACGGGCATGACGGCCTTTGCAGACTTGCCCGGTGACACTCGTCGGCAAACGGCGCTGAGCCACATGCACGAAATCTGTGAACGCCTGGGCGAGCCCCCAATGCCTTGACTGCATCAACATCGAACCCCCGAAAGGATTCTATGCCCTATATCACGCCCGCAAAACGCATACCGCTTGACCCGGTAATCAACCAGCTTGCCGCCCTGCTGCCGGATAAGGATTTCGCAGGCACGTTCAACTATGTCATCTCGCGGCTGGCAGCGGCAGCATTAGCCGGCAAGACCAGTTACGCCCGCATCAACGAGATCATCGGTGCGCTGGAGTGCGCCAAACTTGAACTTTACCGGCGCATAGCCTCTCCATACGAGGACGCCAAAGCCGGGCAGAACGGCGACGTGTATTGATGTCGCGGCGGCCTCCGGAATCCCCTCGAACGCACATTGCAACGCGTGTGCGAATTGAAGCCTAAAGCACTGCTCAAGTAGTGGCCGGTTGGCGGTTTATGTGGGATACTGGTTGGCGGAGGATCGCACCTCCGGCAGCCGGAGCAACCCCGTGGACGACTTTTCCCTTCGAGGCTTCAGCTTCAGCAGTTCCGCAACCTATTCGATTGTGGAAGAGCTTGGCCGTGGCGGCATGGGCATCGTCTATCTGGTCGAGAAGAACTGCGGCGGTGTTCTCGACTACGTCGTGTTCAAGGCATTGAAGTCCCTCGATGACGAGCAGGAAGCACGCCTGCGCAACGAAGCGAACATCGCGACGTTTCTGCGACACGAAAACATCGTCAAGACGTACGGGCTGGAAAGCGTGAAGCTGTCCGACATGCCCGAAGAGTTCCGCAAGGGCTATGAAGTCAAAAGTCTGCCCAAGCAAACCAGCGACCTGCAACTGCCGAGCTTTCACTTGCGGCGCATCGCTGACCCGCGCAAGGGCGGCAAGCGCACACCCGGCTTTGCCCCAGCCCGCATGCCGCACCCAAAGGCGACTCGCACGATTGACGCCGGGCCCGTCGTCACGTTCATGAGCATGGACTATGTCGACGGCGTCGACATGGCCATGTTGATGCGACATCACTTCAAGCTGCACCTGATGCTGCCGATCCCGATTGCGATGTTCATCATCAGCCGCATCGCGCGCGCGCTGGCCTATGCGCACCAGTGGATCGTCCACAAAGACGTCACGCCCGGCAACATCCTGATCAGCACCGAAGGTGTGGCCAAACTCGCCGACTTCGGCATTGCTGCGCCGCTGTCGGCTGCCGGCGAGGAGTTTGCGGGCAAAGTGCATTTCATGGCGCCCGAGCAACTGGCGCGTGAACGGGTCGATGGTCGCGCCGATATCTTCAGCCTTGGCGTAGTGGCCTATGAACTGCTGACGGGCATCAACCTGTTCAAGCCGCTGACGCGCGGCACCTGGGACGAAAACGTGCGCTGGGTGAAATCGGCGCAGGCGCGCCCCGTCATTCCTCCGCACGAGTTGTGCAACGACGTGCCGGAAAAGCTGTCGGCCATCGTGATGAAAATGCTTGAGTACAACGTCGACAAGCGCTGGCAGCGCATGATCGAGGTATTGATGGAGCTGGAGAAGCGCCACCTGTACGCCCAGGGCTTCGGGCCCACGAACAACTCAATGGCCAGCTACCTTCACATCTTCGAGAGTGACTTTCTTGAAGCCAACCAGGACGACCTGCGCCAACTCACGTTCCTGCGCAACCAGGAAGGCAAAGTCGCATTGCAGCGCCGCATCAGCCGAGAGATGTTCAGCGAAAAAGGCCTTGAGCTGGTGCGCGAACGCAAGCGCAGCCCGATCTACAACGTGCTTGCCCGCCAGGAGTCCGGCAGCAAGAACAACCCCACGCCGCACAACAACTATCCCAAGGGCCCGGCCAGCATGGCCGGCGGCAGCGTCATCATCGAGAACACCAAGCATTGAGCGACGCGCAGTCGCGGGACACACAACCGTGACGTCGGACGCAATTCGAATTCTGAAATCCGGAATCCACAATCGCGTGCCGATATGTAGTCTCGCGGCATGAGCGCATGGACCACTGAAGAACGCGACGACATCGTGAAACGCCTGCAACAAAAGGGCGTGAGCCGACCCTGCCCGCGTTGCGGCAGCGACCAGTTCAACCTTGTAGACGGGTTTGCGGTGTTCGGCCTTGTCGACCGCCTCGAAGACGAGGGCGTACGCCACCTGATGCCAAGCGTATGCGTCGCATGCTCGCGCTGCGGCTTCCTGACGTTTCACGCCCTGGGTGCGCTGGGACTGCTGAACAAGGACCAGCCGCTGCCGCCCGGGGACGCCGAAACGCCCGAGTAGCATCGCACGCTTCTACCGGAACTTCACACCGATGCTGAACTGGAAGTGGTAGATGTCGTTGAACTCGTCGGTCGGCAGGTAGAGCTGCACCCCGGCTTCAAAGAACAGGCCGTAGACGTCACTGATCTCGAAGTCGGCGCTGCGCACCGTGACCTCAAGCCCGTTGGTCAGGCCGCCCGCGCCGCGAAACCCGACGTTGTTGAAGGGCCGCCACAGCGTGAACAGGATGAAGCGAAAGTCAGGGTCCAGGAAAAAGAACTCGAACCCGATGCCGGTGGCTGCGCCCGAGATGTAGCCCTGTTCCCAGTCGACTCGTTCGCGGTCTTTGATCTTGCTGAGTGTCCCGAGCTGGTTGTCGCGATACACGGTGTCATTGGCGCGAATCTCGTGGCGTCGAAACACGGCCAGTGTGTCGAACTTGGCGACGAACCACAACCAGCGCCAGCGCAGCGCGACCTCAAGCTCGCCCCGCATGCTCAGCTTCTCGACGTCGTTGGCGCCGCGGTAGTTGCGCGAAAACGGCAGGTCTTCCAGCTCGTGCGTGTTGTGATAGCTGGCGTTCAGTACGCCCATTCCGACGTCCAGGCGCGGCAGAATCGAAAGGCGCCACTCGGGTGAAAACTTGTACTCAATGTGCGCGCGCGCACCCACCCCGACAAAATCAAAGCTGTACAGCCAGCTCGTCGCCAGCGACTGGTCGAGCCCGCGAATGTCACTGATGTTGTAACTGCGTGCTGTGTAGAAGACGTTCCAGGCCACGCCCCATTCTTTCAGGCCTACCTGTTGAAACTTCTCGGTCTCGCTTGGGTGAAGCGTCCGCGGCGGTTTGCGCTTGATGTCGAACTCGGCGGGGCTGGCGCCATCCTGCGCACACAGCGGCAGGCTTGCCGCCAGCAGGCAGAGAATCAGGGATGTACGCAGCATCAAGCCTCTCGGTGGCCGCCAAAGGGTGCGCAGTCTAGGGGTGCGGGGTGGTCGGTCAAGCGAGTGTGAGCAGGACACAGTTAGTGACGACTATTGGCCCGCTGGCCCGGTGCCTACTTTGACTGCCATGTATGCACGACTGTATCCAGAGGGGACCCGCCGACTGCCTGCGTCTCGGGGTTGATGCCGTGCCCCCGGATCAAGCCCGGCGCACCGCGCCGCAGGATCAGCTTGACTTCAGCCGACTGGGCGCCCGGCAGGTCAAACGTGTATACCCGCGGCTCATCCGGCTTCAGGCGCGTGTCTTCACGCTGCGCTTCGCGCCAGTACGGGCTGCTCCAGTCATCGCCGAAACGGCGGCCGATCAGCGTGCCCGTGGTCGCACTTGCGGCGGCACTCACGCGCTCGTCGGCGGGCAAGCCGTTGTCCGGCGTCAGCGCTTTACCGTCAGCGCGCCCGTGCAGGGAAAGCACATAGCGCTTCAAGCCGTGGCCGGTAGGTATCGCGTGGCCCGCGCCCACATTGGTCAGCGTCACACGAATCCGCATGCCGTCAGCGACGGGCACTTGTTCGACCTGCATCGACACACCGCTGCGCAGCAGGTCGATATCTTCGGTGCCGTTAAAGCTGTGTTTGTGGGCCTCATTCAGCGGGCGGTACCGCGTGCTGAATCGCGCGATGGCCACACCATCGTTCTGGATTTCGGCACCGCTCAAATCCCCGCCTACGTTCGCGGGTACCGGTATGCCGTTGGGCCCTGCGATCATCGCAACCTTGCCCGCGGCGTACTGCGGCATGTGGCAGTCCTGGCACTGCTTCAGGGTGCCGGGCTGTGCGTACTTGCTGGTTTGCCATTCGCTGTACGTGCTCTGCACGTGCTGCCCGCCGTGGGTGTTCTGGTGGCAGGAGGCACACAGCAGTCCCATGCTGAACAAAGGGTTGTAGGCCGCGCCCATGTACAGGAAAGAAACATCCGGCAGTGGCCCGAACACGCGCTTGATACTACCGGGCACGCGCGGGTCTTCTGGGTCGGGGCGCAGCAACCGCAACGAGCCGTTGACGCCGTTGGCTTCGACGTTCGGCACGGCTTCAATCTTGTGGCAGAAATCGCAGTGGTTGCCGTGCAGATGCACGCCGCTCGCATCCAGAAGCGTCTTGCCCTGCAAGTGAAAGTGATCCAGCGAGCTTGCCAGGCTTGGGCTGTGGCATGGGGTGCAGGTGTCCTCTGTTTCGCCGCGTGCCAGGGCCGCGGGCCTTGCGTCCTTTTCGAATGCGGCCCTCACCCACGAGTTGGTCGCCATGCTCGCGTGCCGCGATTCGCGCCAGTGGCTGTGTTCGCGGCGATGGCAATTTCCGCAGCTCAGGTGCGTGTCGGGCGAGTAAGCTGACCCGACCGTGGGTTCCGGCGACATCCATGCGTAGTCTCGATGATCCAGCGTGTCGAGGCGACGCAGCGTGATCGTGGCCAGCGCAACTTTCTGTGTATCGCGGCGCGGGCCGATGGCGCGAAACGCGGTGTCCTGCTCAAGCGTCACGATCCCGTTGTAATAGCCGAGCTTGCCCGCCGTGAGCAATGTCAGCGCTTCGATTCTATTCAGCTCTATTCGAAAGAACCCGCGGGCGTCCGTGACGGTCTCAATCTTGCCGGCTGCGCGCCGCTTGACCGCAGCGCCGTCGATGCCGTTGCCCGACTCGTCCACCACGCGACCCCACAACACCGCGGGGGCGTCATCGCCGGTCTCAACGGCCGACACTGATGTCGGCACCCGGCCCTCAGGCGGCCTCTCGAGCCACTGGGACTCGAAGTAGGGCGTGTCGGCTGTCAACTCCTCCCGCGGCTTGAGGTCCACCATCACGGCTTCCCCAAGCTCGATCGGCTTGTCGCCAAACGGCAGCGTGTCGTGATAGTAGCGCACATGAATACGGCGGCGGTCTGCGCTGAAGTCAAACCACGCGCCGCCGCCGTTGCTGACAGCTCTCGACAGGTCAAGACACGACCAGATACTGAACCACTCGCCGTTGGCTTGGCGGCGCCCTTGCCCCACCGCGTACCATGCGCCGCCCTCGCGCTGGTCGTCGGTGCCCCAGGAAATGTAATGCATGTGGTCGCCGCTGATCTGCACGTCGACGCGATAGCGATACTTGCCAAACACGTAGCTGCCCACAAAGTCCGGCTTGGGGCTTTCCTGCGGAAAGCTGTGCCAAGTGGGCGATTGGCGCCAGGCCTTCAGGTCGCGCGCCCACTTTGCGACTTCCGCGGGCGTGGCGGCGGGGTCATACTGCGAACGATAGCCGGGAACGCGCGGGTCCAGCGCAAGCACCACAGCCAGCAAGGCCAGTAGCGCGATTACGAATAACCCCTGAACCTTCGGCGACATACGCATCCTGTGAGAATTTCAGCCCCGTCGTTACAAACCACCCGAAGGATTGCAAATGAGCATCGATTCGCAACGACATACCGTCTCACGAAGGAGGCTTTTCATGAATCGTGTGAATCTCGCCGTTTTGTTGGTGTTGCTGGCTGCGCTGCTTGCCGGCTGCAACCGCACGGACCCGCAAAGCGATGCCAGGCTGAACACCGTGACGACCGAGTTGGCCGAGATCCACCAGCACAACCTCGACCTGACCAGCGAAATGGTCAAGCTCAAGGACGAAGTCGCCGTGCTGCGCGCCCGCAATGCAACACTGCAAGCGAGCGGCGAGGTCAAGCCGTCGATCGACACGGGCCGGGCTGACGCCCTGCAAGCCGAAATCCTGTCGCTGACGAAGCGTGTCAGCGACCTGGAAAAGCAGCTTGCGGCGCAACCTGCCGTGACCACGAGCAAGCCGGCCGAGGCCGAGGCAGCCCCCAAGCCAGTCGAGGACAAGCCCGCAAACGATGCAGGCGCCGCTGACCGCCAGTCTGAGGCACTGTGGCCGCTGGTGAAGTCGGGCGACAAGAAGGCGATGAATGACCTGACTGAGCTGGCCAACGGCAGCAGCAAGGAGTTCCGCGACAAGGTGATCCAACAGGCCCGCGACTGGGTGAAAGATGAACCCGAAAGCAAACAGGCGCGCCTGACGCTGGCATCGGTGCTCGTGTCGCGCTTCCAGGACCTGCGCAGCGAACCCATGAAGCAGGGCGCTTTGGCCGGAGAGATCGTCACCGAAATCGACAAGGCGCTTGCGATCGACCCTGACTACTACGAGGCGCGGCACTTCCTGGCGATTATGAAGGCGAATTACCCGACGTTCGCGCCGGAGTTCAAGACGGCCAACGTCGACCTCGACAAGGCGTTAGGCATGCAGGCGCAGATGCCGTGGGAAGAGTCCTTCTGCGAGATCTATGCGGCCTACAGCATGTGGTTCCGCAAACAGGGCAAGCTGGATGACGCTCTGGCCAAGGTCAACGCCGGCCTGGAAAAGTCGTCACAAGATGCCGGATTGCTTGCAGAGAAAGAAGCCGTCTTGGCCGCCCAAGCCGCGCAAGGAGACTGAGCATGGATCGCGTGCTACCGATAGTCGCCGCAGCATTCGTCGGCATGATGGTCGGCGCGACCGCGGTCTGGCTGCTGATGGACACGAGCAGCGATCCCGGGCCGGCTGCTGCAACGAATGCAGCAGACAAACCTGCCCCGCAGGCCCCAAGTGATCCAGAGCCAGACCCCGTGCTGGAACGCGCGCTGGCCGACGCCAACGCCGCCGTGAACGCCAAGCGCGAAACAGACCGCGAGCTGGCCAAGGTACGGTCGGAGCGCGACAGCGCCGCCGCCGAGGTCACGCAACTCAAGCAGGAAGTTGAACGTCTGAAAGTCGAGGCAGCCAAACCCGCGCCTGCCCCAGCCGAACCAGACAAAACGGACCCCCCAAAGCCGAGCAGCGTCCCCATCGCCTTCGGCAAGTGGGCCGAGATGCCGGCAATCCGCGATGCCAACTGGGACGAAATCGGCGGCGCAGCCCGCGAAATGGTTCCGCTACTCAAGGAGCTGGCAGAAGCAATGGCCGCGGGCAAATCACCGCCGCCCGCCCTGATGCAGAAGATTGGTGAGCACAACCGCAAACTTGTCAATCACTACGCCAAGGTCATGGGCAGCCTGCCCACGCATGCCAGCTCTAACGGAGAGTTCACGCACCCGATCAACCTGGCCAACATGCTGGCTACGCAGCTCAAGGGCGCGGGCAAACCTCTGTCTGACCAGCAGGTAAGCGAGCTCGTGAAGCTGGGCGACGAGTACGACCGGCGCTGGGACGAGCTGCAGAAAGGCTACAACGAAGGCACGTTCAAGCTTCAGAAGAAGCTCGATGAGGCGGACCTGAAGGAATGGTTCAAGGCCGAGATGCTGCGCGTATGCAGCGTCGAGCAGCGCATGATTGCAGTACCACCCGAAGTGGACGGAATTGTCGGCCTTGACCTGTACTCTTCGGGCCTGATCTTCCAGATGGCCATTGAGCACCTGACCGCCGCCGACCAGGAAGCACTCAAGAGCCGCATCAAGGCAGCCATCGCGGAGCCCACGGGCATAGACCCAGCGGTGCTGGACACCGCACAGTTCGTGTTTGATGATTGGCTGAACGGGCTGCAGGCGCAACTGGCGCCGCGCACCCGGTTGCAGCTTCAACTGTTTCGAACGACAGAGGTAATCCAGTCTGGCAAGGCGCAACTCAAGGCCTTCAAGGTGCTGCACAGCGACTATGCACTGGGCGACGAAGCCAAGGATGTACTGAAAGGCGCAGAGGCGGTGGTCCTGCCCCATGTCCTCACCGAGTAAGTGTGGCACGTCCCGCAGGTCAGCCACCAAGATGCAGAGCCCGACACGCCACTTGAGTCACGCCGCTCAACGGGCTAAACCACAATGCAGGAGACGCCCATGACCACCGAACCATCCAAGCCCGCATCCGGAGACATCAGCGTTTCCGCCGCAAAACAGAAGGTTGCGGCGGTTGCCAAGCCGGTAGACCGGATTGTGATTCACCCGTTTCCAAAGGTCGTGCTGCTGTGGCCGGTGATGCTGATCAGCCTGCTGTTCTTCTTTCTGGGCGGCGGTGTCAGTGAAGCCGGCGAGTCGATAGTCGATCGCTCGGCACTGGGCTGGTGGTGGATCGTCGTCTTCTTCGTGAACCTGTTGGTGCACACGTTCGACTTCGGGCGCAACAACTTCATTGCGGCGCTGGCAGTGATGGGTGTGGGCCTGCTGGGCCTGTGGGTCTGGGACCTGCAGAGCGAGATCGCGGTGTACGGGTCCATATACGACTTCTTCGCCCGCCAGGAACTGAACATGCACCCCAACTTTTACGCCATGATCGCGGGCGTGCTGGCGGTGCTGATGCTGATGGCATTCGTGACCACGCGCTTCAACTACTGGGTGCTGGCGCCGAACCAGCTCACGCACAAGCACGGCATTCTCGGCGATGAGCGACACTACGCAACGCTGAACATGGCCGTCGAAAAAGAGATTCCCGACGTCTTCGAGTTTCTGCTGTTCGGCAGTGGCCGCCTGATTTTCAAGCCCGGCGTCGGCTCAGAGCAGCACAAGGCGCTGGTCGTGGACAATGTCTTTCGCGTGAATCACCTTGAGAAGACAGTTCGTGAGTTCCTGGGCGTCATCAAGGTAGACGAAGACCGCACCCGATAGCTGCGGGAAGTTGCGACACGTCAAACAGCCGGGGCGATCTGTCCCGGCTTTTGCTTGCCGCGCGCCGCCGCAATCGTCGCGACAAAGGCCGCGCAAGCCGCCGCCACCAGCAGCCAGCTTGCATACTCCTTTGGGGTGACGGTGCGCGGACGCAGGTTCACTTCTCCTCGTGGCTCAAACGGTGAGGCGTGGGCGGCGCGCTGAGAGGGCAGTTCGCCGGACGCCGTCAGTCGCGCGCGCTGCGAGGGGCGCTCGCCGCTGACCACACCAATCGCATTGTCCAGCAACAACGCGGCATCGACAATCGGCGCGTCGCTGAACGGGTCGCCCGCAAACACCAGCACCTGCGCGTTCTCGTCCAGTTGCACGTAGTCCCCCACCCGCTCTTCACCGCGCAGGGCTGAAACCAGCGGCCGGCGTCCGCTTTCCTTGTCCAGCAACCGGCCGGCAACCGACCACTCAAACGCTGCCAGAGGCAGGTCAGCGAACAACGCATGCCCGGCGTCGTAGCTGACCTCTGTGCCATCCAGGTTGGCGCTCGAGCCTGCATTCAGGCGGATCGCGCGACTCTGGTCGTCGGCGCCAAGCCACAGGTCTGGCGGCTGGCCCGCCGCTGCATCGGCACGCAAGGCCGCGTACAGCGCCCGGTGTTGTGCCGTTACCCATGCCGCGCCTATGCCGACGACATAAGGCCTGCGCGCCAGTGTGACACGACTGTTGTGGCGATCCTCAATCGTCGCCAGTTCAGCGCTGGGCACATATCGAAACAGCAGGTCGGCACCGGCCTCTGACCGGCTCTCGAGCTTGAGCCCCTCCACAATCGGGTCCGCGCCGCGCGTGGCCCTGGCCTGCACTGTTTCGCCTTGCAGCGTCACCTGGTACAGCAAACCCGCGCGCTGTGCCAGCGCGCGCGGCAGCACGCGGCCCATACGTTCGGCGCCTGTGTGCGGCTGGCACAGCAACAGCACGCGCGCGTCCGCATGCCGGGTGCGGGTTTCGAATTGCGCCAGTTCTGTTTCGATGGTGCCTGGGGCAAGCATCACCATGTCGTCAGGCATCCCGGCGATGCGCGTTGTCGAGGCGCTGTACAGTTCAAGCGCGGCATCCGGCACAACGTCTCGTGCTCGCGCAAGGGCCTCTGCCAGATCCGGCTCATGCCCGCCCGCGCCCAGCCGCTCGACAAACACTGCGACGCGCACGTCTACCGTGGCGGCATGCACCGCCGGCCGCGACGCGCCCAGCGCCCCCAGAATCGCCGCCGCCAGTGCAGACCAGAACAGCAGCTCAAGCCGCCGCCGACTGCGCGTCGCCGACTGTGCGGCAAGGGCCACACGCCGCCACAGCAGCAGGGTGCCGACCTCCAGTTGTCGAGGTTCACGGCGCTGCAAAGCCAGCCACAGCAGCACGGGGGCAGCCGCAAGCAGCAACAGTGCCGGCAAGGCAAGGAAGCTCACAGGGCGGCTCCGGCCGGGATCAGCTTGCCTAGCATGAGCTCGCGAAGGTCGGCCGCGCTGTCCGTCACGGCAAAGGCCCAGCCGTGGCGAAGGGCAATCGTCTCCAGCGCCTCGATGTGCTTCGTCATCTCGGCGCGGTATGCGCTGATGGTGGACGCGTCAAGGCTTATGCCCAGCGTCTCGCCTTCCTCCAGTCCCAGCAGGTTCGCGTCGCCTGACGCTGTCGGGTCAAGTTCGTCGGGTGCCAGCACTTGCACCAGCGTCACGGCGCAGCGCTTCTCGGAAAGTGCCTGTAGCGGCGCCAGGTTCTCCAGCGGCTCCAGCGCATCCGTTACTACAACCAGGTTCGCGGGAGGCTTGCGCGCAGCCAGCGCCGTCGCACCCTGTGCCAGCGTGGCGGCGCCCGTGAACTCAAGCACCGTCAGTTGCTCGAGCAGCCTTGAAAAGCGCGCCGCGCCCTCGACCATCACGCCGCCGGCAAGGCCGGCGCTTCCGCCGCGGCGCAGGGCAAGAAACCCGAATGCCGCCGCTACACGTCGTGCCAGCACATGCTTTGGGGGCTCACCTACCGACATCGACCTTGACGTGTCAACCAGAAGTGTCAGGGCCTCCGTGTGTTCGGGCTCGAACTCGCGCAAGAACAGCTTTCCCAGCCGGCCGTAGGCATTCCAGTCAAGCCGCCGCAAGTCATCACCCCGAGCATAGGGGCGGTGGCCCTTGAACTCGGATTGCCCCTGGGCGCGGCCGCGCGTCATGCCCTCGCCCACCGAGCCGCGAAGGCGCGACAACGCAGCCTCCAGTGCCTCAAGCTGGCGCAGGAATGCGGGCGGGAACAGGGTTTCTTGGTTCGCCATCGAATACAAGTTCCGCGATGCACGGTTTTCTGATCGGGCTTTCCGGGTTTCAGGCCTCGGCGCGGTACCAGCCGGCTACTTGCGAAGCCTCCGGTCGTGGCGCCAGATGTCCCAGACCAGCGCGGCCCCGCCGGCAACTGCCATCGTAAACAACAGAATCGCGAGGCCGGGATAGCCAAAGATCGTGAACTTCGTCTTGATGTTCATCAGCATCGCGGCACCCATGATCAGCGCCCCGACCACCAGCCCCTGCGCAATCCGGTTTGCCACCTTCTGGAAGCCCTGCACAAGCTCGGCTTCATTGAAGCTGTGCACTTTGAACTCCAGGCGGTTGTCCGCCAGGCGGTCCATGATCTTGTTCACGCGGTTCGGCAGCTCGTTGGCGAACTCGCCGACCTCAAGCAGGCGCGCCAGTGCCGCGGCGGGCGACACCTTCTGGCGCATCATCTTGAACACCAGCGGTATGGATTGCTCACGAATGGTGCGGTACGGGTCAAACTCCGGCGCCAGGGCGCGACCCAACTCGTCCAGGCTCATCAGTGCCTTGCCCAGCATGGTCAGTTCACCGGGGGGCCGCATGCCCGCGTTGCCCGCTGAACGCGCAAGCTCAATGATCACGCGACCAAGCTGGATGTCGCCGACAGTCTGGCCCTGGTAAGCATTCACTTGTGACTTGACCGCAGCCCGAAACGCAGGCTCGTCGAATTCTGAACCCGGCTGCCCGATCTTGACCGCCAGATCGGCAGCGGCGTCGGGCCGGCCCTCACCCAGCGCGATCAGAAGGCGCAGCAGGTGTTCACGCATCTGCGCCGTAATGCGCCCGACCATGCCCAGGTCGATCAGCGCAAGCCGGTTGCCGATGGTCAACAGAACGTTGCCGGGGTGCGGGTCGGCGTGAAAAAATCCGTCGATGCAGATCTGCTTCATGTACGCCTTCTGCAGCGTATCGGCCAGGTGCACGCCGTTGATTTGCGCGCGGCGGGCGTTGTCGATATCGGTGATCTTGATGCCGTCCACGAACTCCATGGTCAGGACGCGGGCCGTCGTGAACTCTGCCACCGGAAGCGGCACCATGATGTCCGGGAACTCCTCAAGGTTGGCCGCCAGCGTGGACAGGTTGTCGGCCTCGGTCCCGTAATCGAGCTCGCGCATCAGTGTGCGCCGCAGGTCTTCGACAATGGATTTGACCCGGTAGCGCCGCGCATGCTCGCTCACGCCTTCCATCACGCTTGCCACTTCGTCCAGCACGTCCAGGTCGTCGGCCAGCTTGGCGCGAATACCGGGGCGCTGCACTTTGACCGCAACAACTGCGCCACTCTGCAATGTGGCCTTGTGAACCTGGCCCAGCGACGCGCTGGCAATAGGCGTGGGCTCAAACGTCAAGAACACCCGCGACAGGCTGGTACCAAACTCTTCCAGCACAACCTGCTCAATCTCGGCGTAGGGCACTGGCCCGACGCGGTCCTGCAACGTGCTGAGCGCAGTGATGTACTCCGGCGCAAGCAGGTCGCCGCGCGTGCTCAGCACCTGCCCAAGCTTCACGAATGTGGGGCCCAGAGCTTCAAGCTCGGCGACAAACTCTGCCGGCTTGGGGTGCGCCTTCTGCGTCAGCTTGCCCAGGTCTGCGCCCAGCAACTCCTCAAGGCCGCTGCTGCGGACCAGCTCGCTGAACCCGAAACGCAGCAGCAACGACGCAATCTGCCGATAGCGATTCAGATGTTGAGGTTTGAGCGAAATCTTCATTGGTTCCCAAGTGTATACCGCAACCGCCAACCGCGTACACCATCACCCATGGCAACGGGGCAAATCACCAGCAGGTTTGGAGGCCAAGGGAGGGACCGGTCAGCGGCGCCAGAATCGGGGAATCGGATGAAAACGCGCGGGCGTCTTCGGCAATCACAGCCATCCCTGATAGACTGGAACGCCCATGGCACGCTTATGCCTGATGCTGGGTTTGCTCACCGCGGCTTGTGTCGCGGGTGTCCTGCTATCTTCGCCCGCCCTAGCTGACAAACCGGACTCAAAGATTGACGACACGCTCGTCCTGGCAAAAGCGATTGACATCCAGGTCGCACGAGTGTGGGAGCGCGACAAGCTGGCCCCGGCTGGCAAGAGCAGCGATGCCGAATTTCTGCGCCGCGTCTATCTTGACGTTGTCGGTGAGCCGCCGACTCGCGCCGAAGCCGAGGCGTTTCTGGAAAGCGTGGCCGCCGACAAGCGCGCACGCCTGATCAATACCCTGCTCGGCGACCCCCGTTTCGGCGAGCACCTTGCCGACCGTTGGATGCCGGTGTTTCGCGAGCGCGGCACAGACGAGCTGGGCGAGCTCAGCGTCTCCGCCAATGACATCCTCGCGTCGTGGCTTGCCGGGCAATTCAATGCAGGCGCCGGGTTTGATGCCATCGCCCGCGCCATGATCACCGTCGATGGCCCGATCAGCGCCAACCCGGCCGCGGCCTACTACGGGCTGGCCGGTTTTCCGGTGCGCACCGCCGACGCTGCCGGGGTGACCAGCAAGCACTTCTCGGGCGTGCAGGTGCAGTGCGCCGAGTGCCACGACCACCCCTATGAGCCCGCCTGGACGCAGAAGCAATTCCAGAGCGTTGCGGCGTTCTTTGCGCCCCTCGAAGTGCAAGCCGACTTCTACACACAGCCGATTGACCCGCGTATCGAGATCAAGGATGTGCCGCTGGCCGAGCATCTTGAGGCGTACCTGAAGACGCTCAAGGAAGACATTCCGGCTGAGTACCGCGGCCGGGTTGAAGACCTGCTGAAATACAACGTGCCAGCACTACCGGGCGACAAGGCGATCAAGACACGTGACCCAAAAGTGTGGCGGCGCATCTATGCCGACTGGCTGCTCAGCGCCAAGCACCCGACCACGGCGCGCTACCTGGTCAATCGGCACTGGAGTTTTCTGTTCGGCATCGGGTTGCTGAACCCGGTGGACGACTTCAACAGCCTGAACGAAGCCAGCCATCCGGCGCTGCTGGACGCGCTGGCCGCCGACTTTGTGGCGCACGGGTTTGACGTCAAGCGGCTCTACCGCGCGATCCTGAACACGCGCGTGTACCAGTTGTCGAGCGCGGGCGGCCCTGCCAAGGCCGAGTTGTGGCACTTTGCGGCGGCACCGGTGCGACAGCTTACGCCTGAGCAGATGTTCGGCGCGCTATTCAGCCTTGAAGACGGCGAAGCCTACCTGAAGAGCTTTGCGCGCCAGTATCCCAGCGCCTATCACCGCCTGAAGCAGTTTGCCGCCATTCGCGAAATGCAGAAAAAGAACGGGCAGGAACCCGAGGGCAACGTCAACTTCAACATGGAGCTGCTGCAAATCTACACCGACCGGCTCGACGGCATGCGCTTGAAGTGGCGGCTGCGGCGCGCGCTGTCTGCCCAGTACAATGCCATGGCACAGAACGACGAAATGACCATGAGCGAGGGCTTTTCGCTGTCGATCGACCAGGCGCTGCTCGTGCTGAATGGTGACGTGACGCGGCGCCTGAGCGGCAGCACCAACGGTTCGCTGGTGTATGCCGTGATGCGCGACAGCAAGGAAACGCCCGCCCGCGTAAACGCCATGTACCTGTCGGTGTTGTCACGCGCGCCGGAAGCAGTCGAAGCTGCCCGCGCGGCAGCCCACATCAAGACATGCGTCGATGCCGGCGAAACCGAACAGTCGGCCTACGAAGACCTGTTCTACGCGCTCATCAGCACGACCGAGTTCGCAACGAATCACTAATCGCGGGCGCTCTATGGCGCAACGGTGGCTGCTTGCGGCGGTGCCGGCTGGGCCGTGGCATCGCCCTCGAAGTCCAGGAAGTGCAACTGCGGAATGATCTCTTTCAACGCCTTTTCGATGCGGTCGGTTTCGAGGGCAATGGCTTCGCTGATGCGCTCGCCAAAGTCGGCGGCGAACTGCTTCGCGGCGTCGTCGCTGTCCAGCGAGGCCCGACGCTCGTTCACCCATGACGCGAGCTGTTCGCCGAACCAGCGGCCATTCCAGTCAATCTCGGCTTTCAGCTTGTAGCTGTCCGCGCCCAGCACGCGACTCTGGATTGCCCGTACGCACTCGACACTCGGCTGCGCGTTCAGGAATGCCAGCGCCGCCTCCTGCGCCTCTTTAGGGATGCTGCGCCCCAGGATCAGGCTGCGGTTCTGGTAGCCAAGCCAGATGGCGACAAAGCCCAGCAGTCCTCCGATGACAATACTGCCGATCGCATCCGGCACGTGGCTTCGCGTCATCGCCGACACGCCGATGCACCCCACGGCAATGACTACGCCGCCGCATGCGATGCCGTCTTCCAGCAACACAGCCGAGATTGTGGGGTCAGTAGTGGTCTTCAGGAATCTCATAAAGGGCACGTCGCCGCGCGTCTTGTTGATTGCCTGGATGGCCTTGAACAACACGTACCCGTTCATCACAAAGCTGATGCCCAGAATGACGAACAGCCACCAGCGAATGTCCAGCGGGTGTGGGTGGAGCAGAGAGCTGATGCCATGGTACACCGTGACGCCGCACCCAAGCACAAAGATGCCGACCGCGGACAGCAGCGCGAACAGAAAACGTTCGCCGCCGTAGCCATAGGTGAACATGGCGTCGGGCGCCTTTTCGCTGCGCTTGATGCCCAGGTACAGCAGGCCCTGGTTGGCGGTATCCGCCAGCGTGTGCATGGCCTCGCTGAACATCGAGCCTGAGCCGGAAAAGGCAAAGGCCGTGAACTTGAGCACGGTCAGGCCCGCGTTGCAGATCAACGCGGCGAACACCGCACCCTTGGAACCGGAGTCAGCGGACATTGGCTGGAATCTAGTTCAGACGCATCAAGAATTGAAGAACTCAAATGCGTCCCCGGGGTCAAACGGTTCGATGCCCTCGGCATCAAACAGCGCGCACTTCAGGCCGGCAGCGTGGCAGGCGCCTTCGTGTTCGCAACTGAAGCCGCGAAAGCGCAACGAACCGCGCACGTCTTCGCCCTCAAAGTCGATGCGGACTTCCTTTTCAACCTGTACGCAATGTATGTCGAACGTGGGCATGAGTCGGGTCCCGGGTTTGGCGTTGCGCGTTGGTGATTTCTGCCCTGCGACAGCGGGTTGCCCTTACAGCATACTCACCGGGTCCACGTCTATGCTTACTTTCAGTCGCTCCTGCACTTTTACCAGCGGCTTGATGGCATCGACGACGCCGCGCACTTCGCGAAATCCGCGGGCCTTGATGATCACCTGCTTGCGGTGCTTGCCCCGCAGCTTCGCGATCGGGGCATCAAATGGCCCCGCCACAGAGAATATGGCGCCCTTGAAGCGCCCTGAAAAATCCTGCGCCGTGTTGGCGATCTTGCGCGCTTCTTCTTCAGCTTTGTCCGCGCCTTTGGCCTCGACGGTCACCAGCACCAGTCGCGAATAGGGCGGGTACTTGCTTTCGTCGCGATGCGCCAGCTCGTACTCGCTGAAGGCCCGGAAGTCCTGCTTTGCACCCGTGACGATTGAGACGTGATGCGGCTGGAATGTCTGCACGATCACTGTGCCGGGTTTGCTGCCGCGGCCGGCGCGGCCCGCAACCTGGGTCAGCAGCTGAAAGCTGCGCTCGTAGCTGCGAAAGTCGCCCAGCCCCATACCCACGTCAGCGCTGACGACGCCGACCACCGTGACGTTGGGGAAGTCGAGCCCTTTGGCAATCATCTGGGTGCCGACCAGTATCCGGGTTTCGCCGGCGCGGAAAGCCTCAAGCGTTTCTTCATAGTCTTCGCGCGTCTTCATCACGTCGCTGTCCATGCGTGAAATCGTGCGGTCGGCGAAAATCACTTTCAGCTCTTCCTCAAGGCGCTCCGTGCCCATGCCCTGCAGCTTCAGCTTGCCGGACATGCACGACGGGCACACCCGTGGCATCTCGGTGGTGTCGAGGCAGTAGTGGCAGGTCATCTTGTGCAGTCCGCGATGAAACGACATCGGGATGTCACACTGCGGGCACATCAGGGCCTGTCCGCAGTTGCCGCAATTCAACATAGTGTGATAGCCGCGGCGATTGAGAAAGATGATCACCTGCTCGTCGCGCTCAAGGGCCGCAGCGCACGCACCGCGCAAACGCCGCGAAAAGAACGTGAACTGGTGCTGCTCGCGGCACTCATTGGCCATGTCGATGATCTCGACTTGCGCAAGGTTTGATGGCGCGTGGGCTGCATCCCGCATGGCCGGCTCGACACCGTCCGGAACTGTGCCCTGCGCGCGAACCCGGGTGCGCAACTCCAGCAGCGCATACTTGCCCGCTTGCGCGTTGTGCCAGGTTTCGAGGCTGGGCGTCGCCGAGCCCAGCACAGCGACCGCGTGTTCAAGCCGGCAGCGCATGATAGCGGTGTCGCGGGCGTGGTAGCGGGGCGTGTTGTCCTGCTTGTAAGTGCCTTCGTGTTCTTCGTCGATCACCACCAGGCCCAAGTCGACGACCGGTGCGAACAGAGCACTGCGCGGGCCAATCACCACGCGCGACTTGCCGGAACTGATCGCGCGCCACGCGTCGCGGCGCTGGCCGTCGGTCATGCTGGAGTGCAGAACGCTTACGTTGTCAAAGCGGCTTGCGAAACGGCGCACGGTCTGGGGCGTAAGGCTGATCTCGGGCACCAGCACAATCGCCGACTTGCCAAGCTGTCGCGCGCGCTGGATGGCACGGATGTAGACTTCGGTCTTGCCGCTGCCGGTCACGCCATAAAGCAGAAACGTCTTGAACTCGTCGCGCTCAACGCTGCCCGCAATGGCATCCAGCGCGAGTTGCTGGTCGCCGGTGGGCTCTTTGGGCCCATCCTCAGGCCCCCACCCGTAGATGCCGCCCGGGGCGTGCTCCGGCTCAACGCGGTCGAGGCGCAGCCAGCCCTGCTTTGCAAGCGTCCGGATCGGCGCCTGGCTGATGCCGAGTTTCTCCGCCAGTTCCATCGGCGTGAACGTGTCGTCAACGTATGTGCCCAGGGCACGCAAGACTCTGGCATAGCCGGCGTTGCGTTCGCCGGCGTTGGCGCCCGCCTTCTTTGCCGCCTTGGCACCGCGGATCTTTTCCTCAAGTTCGGCGGCAAACGCCAGCAGCTCGGCAGGCGGCTTTCCCGGGCGTATCACGGTGACCAGGCGGCGCTTGCGGCCGGTGCGCACCACTGCAGGCAGGACGGCTTGCAATGCCTCGCCCCATGAGCACGCGTAGTACTCTGCCATCCATTGGGCAAGCTCCAGCATGCCCTTGTTGACCAGCGGTTCGTTGTCAGGCGCTTCCAGGATCTCGCGCACCTGGTGGCGCGCCAGGCTGGTGTGGTCCTTTTCCGCGACCACGAACCCCTGCAGGTTTCGCTTGCCGAATGGCACGGTCACGCGGTGGCCGACACGGGCCCGGGCTGCCAGCGGCTCGGGCACGGAATAGTCAAACAGCCGGTCCACGGGCGTCGGCAGGGCGACCTCCACGAAGCGGCCAGTCACCGCCCGTTCGTTCTGGAACAGCAATCCTTTCTCGGCCATGTTGCGAACTATAGTTGTGCGCATCGCGCAGACCCCTGTGTCAGCCGAATGTTGAGTGTAGAAAGTAGCGCGACACCAATGGCGGTCTCGAGGACCTGCATGCACGCCTACCTGCAAGATCAACGCCTGCGCAAAGAAGAACGGCTGCTGACGAAGGCCGACTTCGACCGCGTGTTTGAACAAGGCACGAGTGCCGGCAACAAGCGGCTGATCATTCACTGGTGCGCGAATGACCTCGGGCACCCGCGTGTTGGGCTGGTGGTAAGCAAGCGTTTCGGCAACGCAGTGGCGCGCAACAAGTGGAAGCGGCGCATCCGTGACATCTTCCGTCGCAACAAGGCCGCGGCAGGCGGGCGCGACATTGTGGTGCTGCCGGGGAAGCGCGACGAAGCCAGGACAGCCACACACGACGAGCTGAGCGATGCATGGCTGGCGCTTTTGAAGCGGATTGGCTGAGGAACCCTATGACCCGATTACTCGAGATTGCACCCGCGTTCGCGGTTCGTGACCTGGACGCGATGTGCCAGTTCTACGCCAGGCTGCTGGGCCTTGAGCCGACCTACAAGACAGACGTGTACGCCGTGTTGCGCAACGGCAGCGTGCAACTGCACCTGTACCCGCAGCGCGACGGCATGCAGGCGGGTCAGGGCAGCGCCTATGTCTTTGTAGAAGGCGTGGATGGCATCTATGCCACGGCGCAGAAGATCGCGCAGGTCATCCACCCGCTGAAAGACCAGGAGTACGGCCTGCGTGACTTCCTGATGCAGGACCCCGAGGGCAACCGGGTGGGCATCGCCCAAAGGCTTTGACGCCCGGTCAACTTCGGTACACTCGCGCCCATGGCCGGCGAAGCCCAACCTGCCCCACCGCTGAACCCGGACGCCCTGCGCGTCATGAGCTTCAACATTCGCGTCAACGTCAGTGAGGACGGCCCCAATGCGTGGCCCCACAGGCGTCACATGGTCGCGTCCATGATCCGCTTTCATCAAGCCGACGTGGTCGGCGTGCAGGAAGCTTACCGCGAAATGACCGACGACCTGCAGCAGCGCCTGCCCGGTTATCGCTGGGTTGGCGTCGGCAGCAGCGACGGGCGCGACGCCGGCGCCGCCAACCCGATCTTCTGGCGCGAGTCACGCCTGGACCTGCTGCACTGGGAGACCCGCTGGCTGGCCCCCACGCCCGAAGTCGCCGGCAGCATCGGTTGGGACGCCCGTTTCCCGCGCACAGCCACGATCGCCGTACTGCGCGACCGACGCAGCAACTTTGAACTGCATGTGTTCAACACCCACTTCGACCATGTCGGCGCCAGGGCGCGCATCGAGTCCGGCCGCATGCTGGCGGCCCTGGCCAACGAACTGCCCACCACCGCATGCACCGCGGCGATGGGCGACTTCAATTGCGGCCCCGAAGACGAGCCGATCTCGGAGATACTGAAGTCGCAATTGCGCCACGCCCGCGAATCAAGCCTCTATGGAGCCCACGGGCCCAGCGGCAGTTTTACGGGCTTTGAAAGCCTGGTGCCCAAGGCTCCGCCGATTGACCACATTTTCGTGTCGCCCAGCGTGACCGTGCAGCAATACGGGGTGCTTGCCGACCACTTCGACGGGCGGCTGCCATCGGACCACTTCCCGGTGCTGACCGAACTGATCTTGAGCTAACCCGCTCCAATCAGCCGCTTGCTTTCCCATCGTCGGCGCCGCTGCACGGGATACGCTGATTGCGGGTGACCGCGATCGAGCGCGACCCCGGGAGAGCAGAAGCGGAGGTCGATATGTACCGGATGATCTGGCTGGCAGCCTTCTTTGCGATCAGCGCGGTGTACTTCTTCGACCGAATGTGGGTACTGGGGCTGGTGCTGCACACCATGCTGCTGTTTGCCTGGCTGGTGGTATCGCCGGGTGAATCCCGCAAGAAAGGGTAGCGGGCCTACCCCTGGTGCTCGCGCACCGCATCCAGCGCGGCCTTGGCGTTCTTGACCGTCACGTGCAAGCGTTTGCCGTTCTTCAGATACACAATCAACTGATCCTTCACGCCCATCTGGCTGTAGGCGGTGCCGCCCTTGCCATCCCAGCGCAGTCCCCAGCCGCCGAACGGCAACCAGCGGTAGCGCGAGGCCTCGACCCGGTCGATATCGGTCCACGGGTGCCTGCGATTGATGATTCCGCCCCAACTTGCGGAGATACCCGCCGCACCGACGACGAGGCGTAGCGAACGAAAAGTCACGACCACCAGCAGCAGAATGGGCAAAGCCGCACCCACCGCAAGCGCGCCGCTCACACCGAGTTCAGAGTCAACGGCAAACCAGGCGCCGACTGCCGCTGCAGCCATACAGGCCAACAGCAGGCCATTGAGAATCACGCTTGTCTGCGATTCGCGGTACTCCATAGGTCACCCCTGGCCAAGGATAGCCTGCCGATCGGCGCGGGGCCGCTCCAATTCAGGCCCAGGGTTGTAGCGCTGGAGCTCTTTCCGGGTTTGTTTGCAGAGTTTCCGTGCCGCGCCGAGCAAGCAGATCAAGGAGCGCGAACGCAGGCGTGGCTGGAGGCCACGCCGAGGGAGCGCGACGAAGAGATGCGAAGCTCGCCGCAAGCGAAAGCCTGCAAACTAACCCTGAAAGTGCGCTAGTCCTTGATCGCGCCGCGGTGCAGGGGGCGCCCCATGCTGTCGACGGGCTGACCATCCTTGTACTGGATGCCGCCGTACTCTTCGTCGATGCCGACGTCGCCGTGGCGCTGCGCACGCAGGCGGTTGAGCAATTCAAGCTCAGCATCGTTGTAACGCTCAGGCGCGTAGCGCTCTGCCAGCAAGGCGACTTCACCGGCCCTCAAACGCACCATCACGATCACCGGCGGCGCCGAACGATGCGTGCGATGGTGTACGCCGCGCGCACGCGGGTCAGCCGAGCCTACCTCAGGGTCCCAGCCGCGCACGCGGGCCTGGTCCTGCGCGATTGTGTCATAGCCATAGCCCGAAGGCGGCTGGTAAAGGTGCTTGGCGGCGTCTTCAAGCTGGAAGCGACCCAGGTGCTCGCTGCCACGCGCGTCGACGCGGTACAGGTCGCCGTCGATGCCGAGGATGGCAAGACGGTTCCAGTACTTGTCGTAGAACTCATACAGCAGCAGATCACCGCGGTCTTCCTCAAGCCGGCGGATGTAGCCGACGGTGGTCAGCGCCGTTGGCTGGGTAGCATCGGGCGCAATCTGCACATGAAAGAACTCAGTGCCGACAAGCCCACGGGCCTGGCCGGTAGTGTCGCGCATCTTGCTGGAAATGTTTTCGCCCTGGAACATCGCTGAAATCGAATAGCCCGCTGAGCCATGCAGCATCACGGACTGGTTCACGGCCTCGGCATCCAGGCTCGCGTCCGGGCGTGCTTGGCGGGCCTGGTCCGCCACGCACCCGGCGAGGCAAGCCAATACGCAAATTGCGATCAGAAGGCGCATGCAGTTACCAGTCTGGCGGGGGAATCCCGAGCTTACCCGGGCACGCACCCCAGTCAAAGGGGAAACCTCAGGCGCCCTGGCCGGCAACCCAGCCGGATGCCAGCGCAAAATGCTGCTCAAATCCACCCCAGTCAGCACTTACGTCCAGCAGGCCCCCGACGACGAACAACCCTGGCTGTAACCGACTGCCAAACGTGCGTGGATCCATCTCGCGCACATTGACGCCGCCGGCCGCGCTCTCGGCGGCCTGCGGACTGGCAATCCCCGAAACCCGCAGCCGCGTTGCGGTCATTCGCTGCAGCAAGCCTTCGCGGTCGGCCTTTTCAATGTGCATGGAGCGCGCATCCGGCTTGACCTTCAGCTGGCGCAGAAAAACAACCGCCAGGCGCATCGGCAGCATGCGGTCGAGGGCATAGTCGGCACGTTCGCGGGTGGCTTCGCCCAGCGTATGGTGCATCCATTTCGAAACTTCGGCCGGCGTCTTACCCGGGAAGAAGTCGATCACCAGTTCCAGCACCTCGTGTTCCGCGTGGCGGCGGGCGGCTTCGGCACTGATGTTGAAGACAACTTCGCCGGTCAACCCGCCAGGCGTGAACTGCATGCTGCCTTCACGCTCAACGACAACCTTGCCGCCCGACAGCAGTTGCAGGCGCACGTCCATCCACAAGTCGGCGACCAGCCCGACCCACGGCTCCTCGACCCGCAGTCCGACATGTGCCGGTACCAGCGGGGTCACGCTGTGTCCCATGCCCGCGGCCAACTCACAGCCGGACTCGTCGGCGCCCGTGGCCAGTATCAGCGAGCCGGCGTGCACCACTTCGCCGTCGACACGCAACGAAAAACCGGATGCCTTGGCCTTGGTGCGCGTCACGACCACATCGGCGTACAGGTCGCCGCCGGCCTCTTCCAGTGCTTCGAGCAGTGCATCGCGCACAGCTTCGCCGCCGCCGGGGGCGACGATGTGGCCGTAGTGTTCGGCTTCGTGCAATTCGAGTTTTCGTTCGGCAAACCAGGCGGATAGTTCATCCGGGCCGAAGGCCCGCAGCGCGTCGGTGACAAAGCGCGCGTGCCGCCCGTGAAAGCGCGCAACGTCAAGGCCGCTGTTGCTGACTGGTGCCGCGCCCGAGCCCGTAAGCAGGAAACGCCGGCAAACCTCCGGCGCGCGTTCGAGCACCATAACGCTGCGGCCGCGCGCGGCGGCAGAGATGCCGGCCATCAGGCCCGCCGGCCCCGCGCCGATCACAACGACGTCGCGGGAAATGATTGCGTCAGGCATTGGTTACCGGAAGTGCTGGCCGACGTCGTAGAGCATCAGCGAGCCACGGGTGAAATACATCGCCACCATGCCGGCGTAGACCAGCAGGGCCACGACAGATCCGCCCAAGCCCTGGTTGATGCGCTGCTTGCCCGACATGGTCTTTTCGAAGAACGGGAACACGATGCCGAAACCAAGGGCAAACAACGTCCCGACATAGAACGGGGTCGCAGCCGAGGCCTTGATCGTCTCACTGCCTAAAATGCCTGCCCCGTAAAGGACGACCCAAATGACCATCAGGGCTACGTTGATCAAACCCACGTAGTAGGTGATAGAGATGGATTCTTTAGCTGCCACGTTCAGCCCCCCGTTGCGCGTGCGGCAACACGTAGCGAAAAACGCCCTGCTGCCCCGGTGCCTCTTCTACCCCGACCGTAATGGCGTGCAAGTGACGATACTCGTTACGATGAACCAAGGCATCATATAACCTTCCCGCCAAGTAACTTGCGAGAAGTTCTGTCGATGTATTTGGCAGGTCAAGCAGCAGCGTATCCTGCCTGGGTACCGAAAAGCGGCTGCCATCGGCGTGGGTTACATTGACGTTGGTGTCGTCTTCGGTGATTTTCAGCACCTCGGCGCGCTTGGCAAATATCGTCTTGTGGTCGAGCTGATTGCACAACTCGCGAAACACCGGCTTGAACGTGATGTAGTCCAGCACATAGCCAGCGGGGCCAAGCTCGCCCTCCACTTCAACCCATGCCCAGTAGTTGTGGCCGTGCAACGGCTCGCGCGTGCCGTCGTTGAACAGCAAGAAGTGCGCGCATGAGAAATTGAAGTATTGCTTGTCAACCTTGATGCGATACATGGCCCCACCCTACAGCTCGCCCCAACCCCCGAAAAGCGGTAAGCATGGGCGAATGACTCAAAACCGGCGCTTCCAGCGTCCGGGATGACGCGCGCCGTGCAACACGGCGAAGACAACAATGCCTTGTGGTACAGCCCGGAAGTAAACCGTGTAGGGGAAGGTACGAAGATTGTGCTTCCGAATGCCGGGGCGAACTTCGCTGCACGCCTTCAGGTTGCTGAGGATCCACTCAAACACGTCATCAGGATGGTCCTCGAAGCGGTCTCCCAGCCCGGGTTGGCGGCGCTCATACCAGTTGTGCGCTTCGTCGATGTCAGCCAGCGCCTCTGGCTCAAGGCTAACGCTTGCCATTCGGCTTGCGCCTCTTGCGAAGCTGCTTTCTGGCTTCCGGCCAGGGGACGCTCTGTCCGGGTTGCTCTTTCATCCGTTTCAGGCGCTGGTCAATAACGTCTTCGTGCCAGTCCGGCGCCGGCGCGTCCTCTGCGTCCAGGCTGTCCCACACCAACTCCAGCAGGCGCAACCGGTCTTCCACGCTTAGCTTGGCTACTTGTTTCTGAGTCAAAGCCGTGGCCATGTGATCCTCGGGGGCCATTGTCACCAACGGGACGATGCCGGCACAGGCAAAGTCAGAACTGGCGCAGGAAGCGCAGGTCGTTGGCTGTGAAGTGGCGGATGTCGGGAATGCCGTGCTTAAGCATGGCAATGCGCTCGACACCCATGCCAAACGCGAAGCCGGTGTACTTCTCCGGGTCGTAACCGACCGCCTTCAAGACGTTCGGGTGCACCATGCCGCAGCCCAGAATCTCGAGCCACGGCTTCTTCAGGTGGCTGAACATCTCGGCGCTGATGTCCACTTCGGCACTGACCTCGGTGAACGGAAAGTAGTGCGGGCGCAGGCGCATCTTGGCGCTTGCCCCGAAGTACTCGCGCACGAACAGCTCAAGCACCGAACGCAAATCGCCAAACGTCAGGCCTTCCTCGACGGCAAGCCCCTCAATCTGGTGGAACATGAAGTGGTGGGTCGCGTCGACCGTGTCCGGCCGATACACGCGCCCGGGCGCAATCACGCGCACGGGCGGTTGCCGCTGCTCCATGGTGCGAATCTGGATGGTGCTGGTCTGGCTTCGCAGCAGCAGCGGAACCGGCTTGCCTTCCCAGTCCGGGCCGGTGACGCGCAGGTAGAAGTTATCCAGCTCGTTGCGTGCGGGGTGGCCTGGCGGAATGTTCAACGCATCAAAGTTGTGGGCTTCGTCCTCAACCTCGGGACCCTCGACCTCGGCAAATCCGATGCGGTTGAAGATGTCCACGATCTCGCGAATGGTCTGTGAAATGATGTGCTGGTGGCCGATTTCGCGGCGCAAGCCGGGCTTGGTCAGGTCAATGCCGGGGCCCGCGGGCTTTGCGTTGCCCAGTCGTTCCTTGGCCTGGGCGTATGCCTCCTCAAGCTGCTTGTTCAACAGGTTGGCTGCCTTGCCGAATTCGCCCCGTTGCTCTTTGGGGACGTCCTTGACGCCGCCCAGAATCGCCTTGGCCACACCTTTGCCGCCAAGATAGTGCCGGCGCAATTCCTCAAGCTGCTCCGCCGACGCGGCATCCTTAAAGGCCTTGGTGCCCTCTGCCAGCAACTGCGAGATGTCCGAAAGCTGATAGCCCATGCGGCGGAACTATAGCGCGACAGGCACAAGCCGAAAGGGGCGCGCTGATGCGCGCCCCAGTCGAGTGAGCGACCACTGGTTCATTCCTGTTCAGGGGGTACCGGTGGCTTGGGCGGGCGCGGGGGTTCGCCCTCGCCTTTGGGAGGCTTGGGCGGGCGCGGGGGTTCGCCCTCGCCTTCGCCTTTGGGAGGCTTGGGCGGGTGCGGCGGTTTGCCCTCGCCCTTAGGCGGCTTGGGTGGATGCGGCGGTTTGCCCTCGCCCTTGGGCGGCTTGGGTGGACGCGGCGGGCCTTCTTCGCCTTGCGGTGGTTTGGGGGGACGAGGCGGTTCTTCTTCGCCTTGTGGTGGCTTGGGGGGACGGGGTGGTTCTTCTTCGCCTTGCGGTGGCTTGGGGGGACGGGGTGGCTCATCGCCGCTGGACTGCGCGATGAGCGGCGCGGCGCAGAAGGTGGCGAAGGCGATGACGGCGAGGACTTTCTTCATTACGCGTCTCCGATGAACCTGCAACGGATCCACGTATGAAAGCCGACACATTCACGAGAAAACTAGACCCGCATGAAACCGCGGACAATCACGACGAATACCGCTGCCGCGCCCAGCAGGCCCATCAGCACCCAGTCAATGGCGCGGCCCTGGTTCTGGGCCTCGTACAGTTCCCAGGCGGCGATGCATGCCACGGCCAGGACGGGCCAGAATCTCCAGAGCGGCGGACGCGGGCGCTGGTTCACGCTTGCTCCGCCAGGGGGCCTTCATCGCGCAGGCCCACAAGTTCGTGCATGCCCAGCCGCTTGCACACTTCATCGGCGAGCACCTCGGGGTCAGTGCGCGCATTGACCGCGGTGATGCCGAGCATCTTTTCTATGTAGGCGCGGCCGACTTCGTTGTCGGTCGCCGGGCCAGAGATGATGTCAATGCGCTGGCCCCTGTCGTCGAAAATGCGCTTGGCGCCGAACGCCCCTACCGGGTCGTTGGCGCAGCAGATGTGCACCTTGGTGTGCTTGTATATGTCTTCGTCGTCAAAGTATGTGATCACGCCATAGCCGCCGATGATGCCGTCGCCAAGCTCAAGGATAATCACGTCGGGCTTGTCTTCAGCCAGGCCGTTGATAATGGTCTTGCTGATATCGGCAATGGTGTCGAGGCCGGCTGTGCTGGCCAGGCCGGTATCCACAAAGCTGAGCGTGCGGCGGGCGCCGTGGTCTTCGAAACTGAACAAGTCGCGCCGCGCAGCGACGCCGGACAGCTTGCCCGCGTTGACGCGCAAGCCGCGCTGTGAAAGAAGCTGGCACAATTCGGCGACGGCCTTGGTTTTGCCGGCGTTCATGCACGTGCCGCTGACAGCCACGATCGGGATGTTCATCCCGGGTTCGATGCGCTCGTGGTCGGGAATGCTGGAATCAACCAGGTTGAGAATGCGCCCCTTGCGCATGATCATGCCGACGACTTCGACTTTCAGCGGCGCGCCAAGGTCTTTATTGGCGCTGGTGCAGACGCCGATCACGCCGCCGAGGTTCAGCATGTTCAGCACGTCGCCCGACTTGATGGTCTCGGGGACTTTGCCGACGTAGCCCTTGAGCGCGTTGCGCGCACCCAATGCGCCGATGATGATGTCGCCCTCGAAGATCTTGGCCATGCGGCCTTCTTCAAGCTCGAGCTCGCCGTAAGTGGTCTTCTCGCCCAGCGCGCGGACGACAACCACGTTGCCCGGCTTGGCCTCAAGGTTCTCAGTGATGACCCGTTCGTCTTTGTGCAGCGTCATGCGGTGCACGACGCTGGCGATCTTGTGTACGCGGATTTCCATGGTGCTGATCTTATGCAATTTCGCCGTGTCCGTCGCGTGCCCGTTGCCAATGATTGCCTGTTCTTCAGTCATGTTTCTGCCCTCCGACTGCATTTGGCCGCCAAGTTGCCAAGACGGCCAAGAACTGAGTTAAACCTTGGCGCACCCTGGCGCCTTGGCGGCTAACTGCCTTCGCCTGCCTGGGCGGACAGGCGGCTGGGGATGCTCAGAATCTTGCCGAAGCCTGCTGCATCCGCCCCGCTCCATAGGCTGAACTCTTCGCCGTACTTGCCCGCTGCGGCATGCATTAACGAATGGGGGCTTGTCACTCCTCCCACGCGGAAATGGCCGTAGCGCACGTCCATGCTGACTTCGCCGCTCACACGCTGCTGGCTGTGCGTAAGCATCGCCTCAATGTCGCGCAGTGCGGGGTCAAACGGCTGGCCCTCGTGCAGCATGGTGCCGTAGAAATCGCTGACGTGGTCTTTCCAGAAGCGCTGCCACTTGGTCAGCACCAGCTTTTCCAGTTCGCGGTGCGCGGCAATCAGCATCAGCGCCGCCGGCGCAACGAACGCGACCCTGCCCTTGATGCCGACAATCGTGTCGCCCAGATGCACGCCGCGTCCAAGCGCATAAGTCATGCCCAGCGTGTTCAATTCTTCAATCAGGTCGGGCGCGGCGCTTGCTTTGCCGTCCAGCGCCACCGGCACGCCCTTGTCGAAGGTCAGTTTCAGAGTGCGCGACTTGGCTGCGGCGTAGCTCTCGCCCGCGAGCTCGAACACTGCGTCAGGTACCGTGGTTGCGCTGTCGTGGGTTTCCTTGCCGCCGATCGTTGTGCCCCACATGCCCGCGTTGATGCTGTACTGCGTGGTCTTGGCTGGAATCTCCATGCCGTGCTTGGCCAGATACTCGGTTTCCTGCTGGCGCGTCAGTGAAAACTCGCGCACGGGGGCGAGCATCTTGAGCCCGGGCGCCAGCACGTTCATGGCCACGTCAAAGCGCACCTGGTCATTGCCGGCACCAGTGCTGCCGTGGGCGACGGCGGCTGCGCCATGTTTGACCGCGTATTCAGCCACCATGCTGGCCTGCACGACGCGCTCAGCCGCGACGCACAGCGGGTAGACGCCGCCGCGCATGACGTTTCCAAACAGCATGAACTTGACGAAACGGTCAAAGACCTCGGCTTTGCCGTCCAGCACGACGGGGTTTCTCACGCCCAGTTTGCGGGCGCGTTCGTCGGCGCGCGTGAAGTCTTCGGCCGAGAAACCGCCGGTGTCGATCATGACAGTTTCGACTTCATAGCCGTACTTTTCGCGGATGAACGGGATGCAAAAGGACGTGTCCAAGCCGCCGGAGTACGCCAGTATGCAGGTGTTGTTGCTCATTCATCGCTCCAGACTTCGGGTCTCTTGCAGAGACGCAGAGACGCGGAGAACTGTCTTTTTTCAGCCACAGTTTCACACAGATTGACACAGATGAGTTTGACCACGGTTGATCGTCTTTTGTACTTGGCACCATCTGTGTTTATCTGTGTCCATCTGTGGCCCCTTGCAGTTCTTTGCGTCTTATCGTCTCCGCGCGAGCCTAGCAGTTCATTCCTTCAACCAGGATTTCAATTCCGCCAGACGTTCGAGCACGCGGGCCTTGGCTGTGCCTGCGTGCACTTGCTTGCGTTCGACCAGTGCTTCGAGCGACAGTTCGTTCAGCAGTTCGGGTTTCAGGCGCTTGTCCACGGCCGCGAGGTCTTTGGCTGTCAGGTCGGCGAAGCGCATGCCCTTTTGCTCGACGTATTTAACCAGGCGGCCTGTGATGTCGTGGCCGTCGCGGAAGGGGACGCCTTGCAGCACGAGCCAGTCGGCCACGTTCATGGCTTCCATGTAGCCGGCACCGCTGTCTAGGTGCTGCTGGATGCGCTCGCGGTTGACCTTGAAACTATCCTTGCTGAACACCAGCGCCATCACGCGCAGGCAGGCCAGCGTCTGGTCGGTGGCGTCGAACACCGCTTCTTTGTCTTCTTGCAGGTCACGGTTGTAGGTGCTCGGCAGGCCCTTAAGCAGCGTGAACAGCGACATCAGGTGACCGACGACACGGCCTGTCTTGCCGCGCACAAGCTCGCAAGCATCCGGGTTCCGCTTCTGCGGCATGATGCTCGAGCCGGTGGTGACCGCATCACCAAGCGTGATGAACCCGAACTCGGCTGTGGACCAGAGGATCAGGTCTTCCGCGATGCGCGATAGGTGCGTCATGCACTTGGCACAGGCGTAAACCAGATCAAGCGCAAAGTCGCGGTCAGAAACGGCATGCATCGAGTTGTGCGCAGCAGCCTTGAATGCGCCGATGTTGCGCAAGCCACGCGCAGACTTTGCGGCGGCGTCAATCTGCTCTTCGGTTGTGCCATCGACGCGCGTCGCAAGACGCTGCATGTCGACACCGAAGCTGTTGCCTGAGCACGCGCCGCTGCCCAGGGGCGACAGCGCGCGCGCTTGCGCCCATGCATGCAGGAATGACGAACCGTCGTGAATCATCCCGAACCAAGCCAACAGTTGATGCGCCATGCGCACCGGCATCGCGCGCTGCAAATGCGTGTATGCCGGGACAATCACGTCTACAGTTTCGCAGGCCCGCCCAAGGACCTGCGAAAGCAAGGCCTTGACCCCAGCATCCAGCTCGTCGGCCCTGCGCGCGGCCCACACACGAAAGTCTGTGGACACCTGGTCGTTGCGCGAGCGGCCGGTGTGGAGTTTTTTGCCGGCGTCGCCGATGAGTTCGGTGAGGCGGGACTCGATATTCATGTGGACGTCTTCGAGTTCGACGCGCCACTCGAATTTGCCGGATTCGATTTCTTCCGTGATCTGCTTGAAGCCCTTCTTGATGTCCGCCATCTCCTTCTTGGTCAAAATGCCGATGCGCTGCAACTCGGCGGCATAGGCCAGCGAGCCCTGGATGTCTTCACGCCAAAGGCGCTGGTCAAATGACACCGACTGGCTGAATTCCTGCATCAGCTTGTCGGGTTTGCCGCTGAATCTTCCTTGCCACATGGGGAACTCCGTTCGTTGTCAGTCACCAGTTGTCAGTTGTCAGCGCCGACAACTGAAAACTGACAACCGACAACTAGCCGTTCAGGTACAGCTCCGCCGTCTTTCGATAGATTTCGTAGCCGCGGTACAACTCCTTCTCGTCCAGGTATTCGTTGGCTGCATGGCTCAGCTCGGGCTTGCCGGGGCCTATGATCAGGCCCTGGGCCTTGTCGTTCCACCAGGCGTCGCTTACGCCGCCAAACGCCTGCGTCTTGTCGGTCTTGCCGGCTTTGCAGGCGCATTGCACCAGCGGGTCTGAGGCGCTGCGCACCCACACGCCAAAGCGTGCTTTCTCTTTCTCGATGCACGTGTGCTCGCTCATCGCCTGCTTCACGCGCTTGATCGTTTCAGCGTTGTCGAGCTGGTTGATCGTTCGGCCGTCAATCACCCACTTCACTTCGCTGGGCACGACGTTGCGGGCGACGCCGCCATTAACCATGGTCACCGCCAGCGTGGTACGGCCCAGCAGGTCGTCGCGCTCTGTAAAGCCTTCATACAGCTCTTCGATTTTCAGCATGTCGCGCGCTGCCCGGTAAATTGCGTTCTCGCCCTGCCACGGCCGCGCGGCGTGGCTGCTCTTGCCGCTGGTCTTCATGTCCAGCTTGAACATCCCGCGCTCGGCGATGCAGACTTCACAGTCCGTTGGCTCGCCGGTGATGCAGGCCTCGAACTCGGGTATCTCGGCACGAAAGAGCTCAAAGCCTTCGCCCTGGATTTCCTCGTCGCAGGTCGGCGCAAACATCAGCGTGCAGGCAGATTCGTCGAATTTGGCCGTCAGCAGAGCGTGGAACATGCCCATCAGACAGCCGCCCGCGTCGCTGCTGCCCAGGCCGTACACGCGGCCGTGCTCGCGGGCGCCGTCCCACGGGTCGCGGGTGTAGCCCTTGTTGGCGGGCACGGTGTCGGTGTGCGTATTGAACAGCAGTCGCCGCTTGCCGCTGCCGCGCCAGGCCAGCAGGTTGCGGCCGCTGTGTTTGAACTGCAGGCCGTGCCTGCTGAACTGCTGCTTGAACCACTCGATCACGCCGTGCTCGTTGCCCGACACGCGCTGGATGCGCGTAATCTGGCTTAGCGAGTCGGCAATCTGGTCTTGTGTGATCTGCATGGCGTCCTTCGTGCTTCAACGCTCCATGCAAAAGCGACGCTGTGAATCGGCGTCGCGGCATCGGAAGCTATCGCTTCCTCACGCCAGCGCAGTGGAACGTCCTGAAAAGTCAAAGTGATGGCTGCAATGCCGACCTATTGCGGTCGGCGGCTGATCGGTCGGATCATTTGCGGCTCATGCACGTTGCTTCTCCGGTCGCTCGCTTGCCTTGTTTCCAAGACACGCGGCACTTCCTTGTATGTCCCCTGGCATTCCGCCAAGGCGAATAGAAATAACGCGTTTTGGGCTGGTTGCAAGGCCAAAGACAGAATTGACAGAGACGCGTGAATTAACCGCGACTGCGGAGCTCTTACTCCACTTTCATTGCCGCGGGGCACTTGGCGCAGTCGTGGCCCTGTGCTTTGCCCTGTGAGACGCGCAGCGTTCGCCACACGCGCCACGCCGCAAAGACGGCGGCGACGACAAGGACTGTGGCGACTATTGCGTACTCAAGCATCCCGTCATGCCCCCAACGCGCTGGCCACCTGGTAGGTCACCAACGCGCCCATGTATGCAAGGCTGGTCATGTACACAAAGCTGGCGATCGGCCATTTCCAGCTGTTGGTTTCGCGGCGCATGATCGCCAGCGTGGCTGCGCACTGCGCGCACAACGCGAAGAACACCATGATGCTCAGCGCCGTGGCCAGCGTGAACAACGGGTTGCCTTCCCTATCTTTCGCATCCACAAGCACGTGGCGCAGGCTCTCGGACTCTTCGTCCTCCTCGCCACCCAGGTTAAAGATCGTGCCCAGCGACGCGATGATCACCTCACGCGCCGGAAAGCTGGCAATCGCAGCCATGCCGATGCGCCAGTCCCATCCCAGCGGCTTCACCGCCGGCTCAATGGCGTGGCCGGCCATGCCGAGAAAGCTGCCCGCAAGCAGCTCGCCGTCGCGCTGCTTTTCGATCACTGCGACGGCCTCGTCACCCTCTGTGCGGGCAGTGTAAATGGCCTGGGCGGGCTCGAACGCGGCCCCGTGGCGACGCTTGAGTTCAAGCAGCGCGGCGGTGAACGCTGCTGACCTCTGTTCCAGCGCGGCTTCAAGCTCAGTTTCGTCCACGAACTCTTTTTCGGCGGCGGCCAGGGCCTCTTCGTGGGTTGCGGTCAGTTCCTGGATGTCGGTGATGGCCGCTGCCAACGCTGCATCGTCCCCAGCAAAGCCGGCATCTTTGGCAATCGTCGCGACTCTTTCGGCGACTTCGCCTTCGGACGCGGCAATGGCGGCTTCGTGCTTGTCGAGTATCGCGCCGTCGCGCGGGAACCAGGCCAGCGCCCACACAATGATCGCGACCGCAAAGATGATCGTGCCCGCGCGCTTGATGAATGCGCCGCCACGCTCGACCAGCACGCGCGCAACGGCTTTGGGCCGCGGCATCTTGTAGCTGGGCAGTTCCATGAGAAACGGCGTGATCTTTGACTTCAGGATGCCGCGCTTGAGCACCAGCGCCGTCGGTATCGCAAACAGCACCCCCACCCAGTACATGGCAAACAGCACCAGTCCCTGAAGGTTGAACGGCCCGATCCCGTGTTCGGGCACAAACGCGGCAATGAACAGCGTGTACACCGGCAGCCGCGCGCTACAGCTCATGAACGGCGCGAGAAAGATCGTGGTCAGGCGCGTGTTGCGGTCTTCGATCACGCGCGTACCCATGATGCCGGGGATCGCGCAGGCAAAACTGCTGAGCAGCGGAATGAAGCTGCGGCCGTTCAGGCCCAGCGGCGCCATCACACGGTCCATCAGGAATGCCGCCCGGCTCATGTAGCCCAGGTCTTCCAGGATCGCGATGAACAGAAACAGGATCAGGATCTGCGGCAGAAACACCAGCACGCCGCCCACGCCGCCGATCACGCCGTCCTTAAGCAGGCTGTGCAGCATCGGCATGTCGTTCGGCACCAGCGCCAGCAGCAAGCCGCCGAGTGCGCCCACACCCGCTTCAATGCCGTCCATCAGCGGGCCGGCCCACGCGTAAATGCTCTGGAACACCAGCAGCATGAGCACGATGAAAATCAGCGTGCCCCAGACCTTGTTGGTCAGCACCGCGTCGACCTTGTCGGTCCTGGTGCGCTTGCCCTCATCGTCGCTGGTGCGCGCTTGCGCCACCCAGCCGCCGATCAACCCATAGCGGGCCTGCGCTTCCATCAGTGCAAGGCTGCGGCCGGCAGCCGCGCGTTCACGCAGTTTTTGCAGTGTACCGCTGAACGCCGCGCCGCCGACCTGCTCGCATTCGTCAAAGAACGGGCCGGCGCCGTCCACCAGCAGGCGCAGCGCCTCAGGACGTGCTGGCTTGAACCCCAGCTTGACCGAAAGGTCGCATACCGCGCCGTGCAGATCATCGACCGACCTGTTGAATTCGTCGGCAAACGGCACGACAAGCGCTTTGCCGGGGTGGTGCAGCGTGCGGTGCAAAGCCGCTTTCAGCGCATCGATGCCCTTGCCCTGCGGCGAATTCACCGGCACGACCGTTGCATTGAGTTGCTTGCCCAGTGTCTCGACGTCAATCGTGATGCCGCGGCTTTGCGCGACATCCAGCATGGTCAACGCAATGACGGCGGGCAGGCCGAACTCAAGCACCTGGGTGGCGAGATACAGGTTGCGCTCAAGGTTGCTGGCATCGAGCACGATGATGACGCCGTCGGGCCTGGGCGTACCGGGCACACGCCCCAGCAGCGCCTCGGTGGCCACTCGCTCGTCGGGGCTGCGGGCCGCCAGGCTGTATGTGCCGGGCAGGTCGATGATGGTGATTTCAGAGTTCTCGAACTTCGCGGTGCCGAGCTTGGCCTCGACCGTCACGCCCGGGAAATTGGCGATTTTCTGGCGCGTGCCCGTGAGTGCAGTGAACAGGCTCGACTTGCCCGTGTTCGGGTTACCGAGCAGCGCGACAGTGTGCCGGTCGGCGTGCATCACGCTTGCACCTCAACTTCAATGCAGGCGGCCTCTGAGCGGCGCAGGGACAACGAGTAGCCCATGACCTTGATTTCGATCGGGTCGCCCAAAGGGGCCTGGCGCACAACCTTAAGCAACACGCCGGGCAGCACACCCATTTCGAGAATGCGCTGTTCCAGCGCGGCTTGCCCCGTGACGGTGATGACACGGGCGGAAGCACCAACGGCAAGATCGGCAAGTGTGGTCATGGCGCTAGCCCAGGGGCCGCACCAGCACCCGTTGCTGCAATTCGGCAGAGATCGCGAAGCGTGCTTCCCCGGCCTGCACGATGCCCGGGTTGCCGCGGCGCACCACACGCACCTGCTTGCCCGGGCAAAGGCCGAGTTCGCACATGCGTTTGGATTGTCCTTCGGCGTCGATCACTTCAACGATTTCGAGGGCGCCATCCTGGGGCGCAAACGTGGAAAGCGGGGCAGCGGGGATCAGTGTGCGGGTCATGGTGGTACTCGTCCTGTCCGTCTGCGATGGCAACCGGGTGCCACCTGTCTTGATACTCAGTCTCAATGTAAACGAACTTCCGGCCGCTGACAATCCCCAGCCGCCGGCAAATCTGCACCGCCCGGACCATAGCATCGCGCGAAAGTTGGACCGACCCGGTCCGCATTTCCGTTATTGCAACCCACTTGCAGGTGGTGTGCCGCACCCCTACCATGCCGCGCCGTGGAGGCTGTTGTGCGCTACCCGATGTTTGTGATTCTTCTGCTTTTGACTGCTTGCGGCGGCGGGGAGACTCGCACGCTTCCTCGCGGCGAAACCCTGCATGTGATTGCTACCACACCCGCACTCGCCAGCATGGCCATGGCCATCGCCGGCCAGGACGCCAAGGTCGAACTGTTCGGCCCCGAAGGCGGCAGCAGCCACGATTTCGAACCCAGTGTCAACGACCGTCGCCGCCTGGAAACGGCCCACGTGCTGCTGGTGAACGGGATGGGGCTGGAAAGTTTCGACACGCTGAAGGTCGCAAAGTCAGCGCGCATCCTGCATGTGAACTGCTCGGCGAACATGCCGGAACAGTACCTGATCGGCAGCCTTGAGCCCGAAGGCGAACACGCTGGCCACGGCCACGCGCACGGCGAGTACAACCCGCACGTCTGGCTGGGCACTGAGGGCGCGCTGCACCAGGCCCGGGCGATCGCCGAAGCCATGGCCAAGACAGATCCCGCCCACGCCGATGGCTACCGCAGCCGTTTCGAGGCGCTGCAGAGTCGGCTTGCAGCACTTTCCGCCGAGTACAAACCGAAAGTTGCCGCGCTGGCGAAAAAGAACTTCGTCAGCAACCACGACGCCTTTCCGTACTTCGCGCGCGAGTTCGGCCTGAAGCAGGTGGGCGTGATCCAGCGCACTCCCGGCCACAACCCCACCGTCGAGCAGCGCCGCGCCATTGAGAAGATGCTCAGCGACGGCCACGCCCACGCCATCTTCATGGAGCCGGGCTACGACGATGCCGCCAGCCGCATCATCGCCGAAAACAGCAAGCTGCCCCTGGGCGTGCTTGACCCGTTCGATGTGGGGAAGCCTTCTGCTGACGGACTTGAGAAGGTCATGCGCGCGAACCTTGAAACGGTGCTGAAAACACTTGGCCGATGAACCCCTGTTGCAGCTTGCAAACGTCACCGTCGAAGCCGGCGGCAAGGCCCTGGTGCGCGATGTCAGCTTCACGCTCGGGCGCGGCGAGATGATCGCGCTGATCGGGCCCAACGGCGCGGGCAAGACCACGCTGCTGCGCGCGATCCTCGGCACGGTGCGCTACCGCGGCAAGATCGCGATTGGCGGGCGCATCGGCTATGTGCCGCAGCGGTTGCAGTATGATCGCACGCTGCCAATGACCGTGCTTGAGTTCATGGCGCTGACGCTGCAATCGAGCCCGGTTGTGTTCGGCATTCGCCGCGCGACGCGCCGCCGCGCGCTTGAGTTGCTTGAGCACGTCGGCGCAACCAGGCTCGCGCGCAGCAGCCTGGGCGGCCTGTCCGGCGGCGAGTTGCAGCGCGTGATGCTGGCGGGCGCTTTGCATGGCGCACCGGAGCTGCTGCTGCTGGATGAGCCAGCCGCCGGCGTGGACATGGAAGGCGAGGCCACGTTTCTCGAGCTGATTCACAAGCAGGTGCACGAGCGCGGGGCAACCGTGGTGCTGGTAAGCCATGACCTGAGCGTGGTCAGCGACATCACCGACCGCGTGATCTGCCTGAACGTGGACTTGAAGTGCGAAGGCAAAGCCAAAGACCTGCTGACCGCCGAGCGTATCGCTGAGGTATTCGGCGGGCACAAGGCGGTGTACGGGCACCACCACCACCACTGAGGCACCAGCCAGCATGATCGATGTCGTGATCAACTATTTCACGCAGCCATGGCAGACCACAATCCTGCTGTGCGTGGTGTTCGCGTGCCTGTCCAGCGGCGTGCTTTCGCCGATTGTGGTCAGTTCACGCATGGCGTTCTTCAGCGATGCCGTGGCTCACAGCACCTTGGCAGGCGTAGCGCTGGGCATGCTGCTCGGCGTCGGAAGCCCGGTGACCACCATGATCGCATTTGCCGTGATCGTGGCATTGCTGATCGCCACGCTGCGGCAGTACACGACGCTTGCTCTCGACACGCTACTAGGCGTGGCGATGGCGGGCTCGCTTGCCTTCGGCGTGCTGATCTATGAAAAAGTTCGCGGGTACTCTGACCTGCACAGTTACCTCTTCGGCTCGGTCAGCCTGTTGGGCACCGAAGACCTTGTGTTCCTGGCGGCAAACGCTGTGCTGGCCCTGCTCATGGTCGGGCTGTTCGCCAACAAGTTCCTGCTCGTCGCGGTCTCGCGGCCGCTGGCCCAGGCGCGCGGGCTGCCCGTGGCGCGCTACGAGTACTTGCTGATCGTTGTGCTGGGGCTGGTGGTGGCCGTTGGTGTGCGCGCGGTCGGTCTGCTGCTGGTCAACGCGCTGCTGATTGTGCCCGCGGCAACGAGTCGCAATTTTTCGCGCAGCGTGGCCGGCATGTTCTGGGGCTCAGTCGCGATGGCACTGACCGCGGGTTTGGCCGGGCTGTTCCTGTCCGACTGGCTGGACTTTGCGGCGTCTCCGGGAATCGTGGCCGCGGCGGTCATCCTGTTTCTGGTGTCGCAACTGTTGCGTCCGCTTCTGGGGCACCAGGCGTCTGAGTGATGGCGGCGCCCTTCCCGTGCCCGTCGGCGCGGCGTACACTTTGGACATGGCCGAAGAGACCAAACGGGTGCCGGCATTCCTTTCCGGGCCGACCACGGCAACGGCAGTTCTGCTGCCGATGCGCCTGTTTGTCGGCTACTGGTGGCTGAAACTGGGCTGGGACAAGATCGGTGACGGCTGGCTTTCCGCTGACCAGCACCGACTGCCCGAGTTGATCAAGACGCTGACGCCACCCGACTGGTTTGCCGTGACGTTCATTGAAGCCGCCAACGAAAACAACTTCCTGTTCCAATGGTTGATCGTGCTGTTTGAGCTGGCGTTCGGTGTGCTGATGATGGCGGGTGCGGTGACGCGAGTGACAGGCATCGTGCTGGCCATCATGGCGCTGATCGCGTTTATCGCGCGCGGCCTGCCCCATGATTCGTGGATGATCCCGATGATGCTGATGGCGTTGACACTCTCGGTTGCCGCAGCGGGTCGTTATCTTGGCGTCGATGCGATCCTGAAAGCCCGGTTGGTACGCGTACCCTTGTTCTGACTCCGCACCTGCAAAGCGCACCCATGGACAGACTTGCCCCGAAAGCCCGGTTTGACGCGTACGCAGCGCTGCTGGGCCTGGATGCTTCGGGCGTTGACTCGATCCGCCACAGCATTCGCCCATTGCTAGCCAATGTGAACGAGCTGGTGCGCCGCATGAACGAAGTGATGAACCACGACGGCGCGGCGACAGTGCTGGGAGACGTGGCCGGCGAGCGGCGTGAGCGGCTCCAAAGCCTGCTGGCGAGCTTCATCCTGCGCACGGTCAACTGCAACTTCGACGAAGAGTACTGCAACTACGCGCACGACATCAGCCACAGCGCCGACGTGCCTGCGGGGCTGTTCAGTCTGGGCCTCACGCTCGCCAACGACTTCGTGACACAGACGCTGCCGATGCACATCGACGAGCGCGAACAGCTCGCCTCCATGCTCGCGTCATGGAACCGATTGACCTCGGCGCTGCGCGAACTCACGCGCAAGCCCGCCGCCTGAGCGACCCATGGCCAGCGGCTCAAAGCCAACCAACGTCGAAGACCTCGCCGACCAGGCAATCGCCCGGCTGCGCGCGTTCACCGATCGTGACCGCCACGCAGCCACGCAGAACTACTACCCGAGCGCCCAGGAAAATCTGGGCGTCTATGCAGCCGACATGCGCCTAGTGGTGCGCGAATTCAAGGCACGCCTCAAGGCCGAAAGCGCGGCAACGGTGCTCAAGTTCGCGCTGGCGGTGATTGCCCGCAACACCATGGAAGGCCGCCAGTGCGCCTACGAGATTCTTGCGTCGCACAAGGCGGCCGCGGCTGCGCTGAAGCCGACGCAGATTCAGCGGCTGGGCAAGGGCATCGACAACTGGGCCAGCGTGGACGGGTTCGCATGCGGCATCAGCGGGCCGGCATGGCGCGAGGGCAGGCTGACAGACGCCGACATCCGGCGCTGGGCAAACTCCACCGACCCGTGGTGGCGCCGCGCCGCTGTGGTCAGCAGCGTGCCGCTGAATATCAAAAGCCGGGGCGGCAAGGGCGACGTCAAGCGTACGCTGATGGTCTGCGAACTGGTGATCGGTGATGAACACATCATGGTTCACAAGGCCCTGAGCTGGGCGTTGCGCGAGCTGAGCCGCGTGGACCGGAAAGCTGTTGAGTCCTTCTTGCGGACGCACGACGCCGCACTGCCGGCGCTGGTGAAGCGCGAGGTGCAGCGCAAGCTGAAAACCGGCCGCAAGTACGGGTGACCTACCAGCCGTGGCTTTCGCGGCCGGGCAGAGAAGCGACAACCTCGGCCATGATCGACACCGCAATCTCGGCGGGGGTTTGCGCACCGATACTGAGACCGACCGGGCACTTCACGCGCGCCCATGCGGCATCGTCCGCGCCGCGCTGCTTCGCGGCTTCAGTCATCTTTGCGTACTTGGGCTTGCTGCCGATGGCCCCCAACTGAGCCTGCGGCAGCGCCTTCAACGCCGGCACCAGCGCATCGAGGTCAAAGTCCGCGTTGTAGCCCAGCCCGATCACGTGGCTGAAGGCCGGCAGGTCTCTGCGTGCCAGGTACTCGCCGCCGCGCGCGCACACGACGTCAATCGCGCCGGGGAAGTCTTCGCGCCTGGCAAACTCGGGGCGGTCGTCGAGCACGACGAATGGAAACTCCAGCATCGCGCAAAGCTTCGCCACGGCGCGGCTGACGTGTCCGCCGCCAAGCAACAGAAGACAGGGTTTGGGCATGAAAACCTCGATAAACACCTCGTTGGTGCCGCCGCACAGTGACTTCACCATGTTGCCGGGGCGGTTCGTGAGTTCATAGCTGACGCTGCGCGAGCGGCCTTCGGCGAGCGCTTGCCGCGCCTGCGCGATCATCTGCAACTCGGCATCGCCGCCGCCAATCGTGCCAACCAGTTCGCCGTCGTCGCTCACCAGCAGCTTGAACCCGCCTTTGCCCGGGCTGCTGCCCTTGACCTTGATCAGGTGCACCAGCGCGAACTTCCGGTTCGCGGCAAGCAGGGCGGCGGCACGATTGAAGACGAGACTGAGCATGGCATTCCGTCACGAACAGCGAATTACCAATAACCCATATCCAATGCGCCCGCCACCCGCAGTTCATTGGTATTTGGAGATTGGCTATTGGTCATTTGCTGTCGATGAGCGTGCGAGGGCCGCCTCGTATTCTTCGGGCGTGTCGATGTCGACCAGCACGCCCGGGTTACTCACCGGCACTTCCTTGACCTGCGTGTGGTTGTCTTCGATGACCTTGCGGGCGGTCTCGTCGCCTTTCAATTCCATGAACGGCTGTCGAAAACCGATATCCACCAGCATCGGGTGCCCGCGCCGGCCTTCATGCGTCGGGATAAAGATGCGCATCAGGCTCGCGCGCCACTGCGCGTAGGCGTCAATCAGCGCGCGAACGTCCGCCGCCGTCACCAGCGGCACATCCACGGGCCAGCACACGCAGCAATCGGTCGAAAAGTCCTGCGCCTGCATCGCCAGTTTCAGGCTGCTGACCTGGCCGCGCCCGGGCTGATGGTTCACGACTATATTGGCTTCGCGCAGCTTGGCCCCGGCCTGGATGGCCGCCGCATCCTTGCCCAGTACGACATGAAAGCGTGAACATCCGGCTTGTGCCGCGACGCTGAGCACATGGTCGACCAGCGGCACGCCGCCCCAGTCCAGCAGTGCCTTGGGACGCCCCATGCGGGTCGAGTCGCCAGCCGCCAGCACGATCACGGCTGCATTGATTTCAGGCAGTTCGTCCACACCGCCAGCTTAACAGCGCCACGCCAATTGCAACGCGGGGCCCAGCCGGGCCCCGCGCGTGCAGACATGGATGGCTACTTCTTAGTCTCGCCTTTGAACCCGTCGGCCAGAGCCCCGAAGATGGTGGCCATCATGGAGATTCGCCACTCACCCTCTTCCTGGATGCACACGTAGTTGGCGGTCTCGGACTTGCCGTCCTTTACATACGTCACGGGAACTTTGGCTTTGTCGCCGGTGATGGTGGCTGTCCCGACAGACCAAGTGCCTTTGTCGCCTTCTTTCTTGGTCACGGTGACGTTGCCGCCTTCTTCTTTCTTTTCTTCGCGCTCGGCTTTGACCATGCAGCGCTTGGCGGCCTCTTTGTCCTCGGCATCCATCGCCTTGTGGAAGGCTTTGACCGTGCCTTCCGGGGTCGTGTAGTCCGGGCCGCAACCCGCCAGCGCGAACGCGCCAACGCACAGTGCAACCAACAGCAGAATCGAGTGAACGCCGGTCTTCATGGGAATCCTCGGTTTCGAAGGGACTCAATCACGATCAGCGCGGGAGTGTGATTTCTGTTGCGCCGAGTCGCAATGACAAATCCGGCAATCTTCTGCCCGCCGATTCAACCCCCGGAGTTGGCTTTCCGGCGTTCGCGCAGTACGTCCACGTACCTCGAAAACGTCTTCTCCATACTGACGCGCCAGGTGGTCTCTTCCTTCAGCAGGACAATCGGCATCGTATCGCTCTTGCTGGGCGGCTTCATCACGACGCTGACGTTGACGATGATCTCGTCGCCATCGGTTTTCACATCGCCGATGCTGTAGGATTCCATGTCGCCGTCTTTGTTGAAGCCGTAGCTGGCGCCCGAGGGCATCTGCTTCTCTCGTTCGGCCTTGATCAGCAGGGCTTTGCTCTTCTCCTGGTCCTGGGCCATGCTGGCTTGCATCAGCTCTTCGACGACGCCCTTGGCAATCGCTTCGTCGGCGCTGAGCGACGGCCCGGCTTTGTCGGCGCTTGCGTTGCCGCCGGCGTTGGGCGCGGGGGCTGTGTTTCCAGGTCCGCACGAAGTCAGCACCACACACATAAGCACCAACAGGCAGGTGATTTTCATGGTCGTCCCCTCAAGCAAACGGGGCGCATTCTCGCGCCCCCGTGGTGGTGCTGTGAGTTGTCCGGTGCGACTATCCCGGCAGGAAGATGCTCAGGCCGCCGTCCACGATGAACGTGTGGCCGTGGACCATGTTGGTCAGGTCGCTGCACATGATCTGAACGGCGTTGGCAACATCCTCCGGCGTCACAAGCTTCTTGGCCGGCATCCAGTGCAGGCTCTCCTGCAGCATCACGTCACGGTTTGGGAAATGCTTCAGCGCATCGGTGTCCACGACACTGGCCGAAACTGCGTTCACGTTGATGCCCTGGCTTGCGTACTCAATCGCCAGGTGCCGCACGAGTGACTCAAGCGCGCCCTTGGATGCGCCGACGGCTGCGTAGTTGTTGAACGCACGAATGCTGCCCAGGCTGCTGACGGCCACAATCTTGCCCGTGCCTTTGCCGTCGCTGCCTTTCATCATGGGGATCGCATGGCGCGCCAGCGCCAGCAGCGCGTAGGCGTTGATGTCCAGCGTCCACTGCCAGTGATGGTGCGTGAGTTCTTTGCTGGGCTTGAGCACGCCGCTGGCTGCATTGCTGACCAGGTAGTCCAGCCGGCCCCACTTGTCAGAGATTTCCGAAAACATCTTTTCGATGTCTTCGTCCTTGCTGACGTTGCCCTTGAGCAGCAGCGGTTCTTTGCCGCCCGATGCGTCCAGCAACACGGCCCGCGCCTCGTCGGCCGCGGCCCGGTTGCGCAGATAATTCACGGCAACGTCGGCGCCCGCCTTGGCCATCTTGGCCGCGATTGCCAAACCAATACCGCGCGTGCCGCCGGTGATGAATGCCTTCTTGCCTGCGAAATCAAACATGCGTCTACTCTTGTGGCTCTTTCATGGCGCTTTCGCCCACTACCTGTGGGCGATAAACTCACCCGCGGCCGCAGCCGCTCTTTTCCGATTCCAAGCGTGCGGATTGTAGGAAGGTTCTAACCCATGGGCAAATGTACGCTAGGGTGTTTGTTGGCGGTGGCACTGTTTTTGTTGGCCGGGGTACCCACCACCGCCCAGGACCCCGTGACCGATGAGCATGGCTACGTGCCTGGCCAGTTCTTCACGCCGGCGGACTATGAGCACATGGTTGCCGCACTGGCATACCTGGACCTCACGCCTGCCGACCTCAGCTACGAGAAGAAGCACATCGACCATAAGTTCCGGCTCAGTGCCGCCAATCGTGGTCTGGACCAGCCGCTGTCGGTGCCGGGCATTACAGAAGAAGCAGCGCGAGAGCTTGGCACAAGTGCCGAGGCCCGCCAACGACTGGCCCACGCCGAAATGTTGCTCGACCAGGCCCCCCGCATCACCGATGCCGAGCTGGCGCTGGATGACGCCGACTACCGCCGCCACCACGAGCAGACCGCCGATCTTGAAAAGAAAGAAGGGCGCGAAGCCGCCATCGCAGCGCGCCACGAACTGCGCTGCCAGGAAGTCATCGGCGGCGATCCGCGCGAGGCCCACGACCTGGGCGGGCTGCAGAGTTTTGTCGACGGCACCCAGCGCTTTCTGTCACGCGAGAACAAACGCAGCATCCGCCGCGAGTTCGAGGCCATTGTCGAGCGGCTTTACCATCCGGTGCGCGCCCTGAACCGGGTACCCAGTGGCCTGACCGCCGACGACGTCAACGCGCTGCGTCGCCTGCCCATGGAAACGGTGGACGCCGAAGTCAGCGTGCCCGGTAGCGGCGCCCCCAGTGGTGACTTGCTGCTGGCGGGGCAGAAAGTGCCGATCACCGCCTGCATGGCGGCTGCGTACTGGCTCAAGGATGTGCTGTCGCAGCTTGTTCCGGCATTGCAGGAGATGCTGCGCAAGGGTCAGCCCGACGAGTACCTTGGCTTCCTTAGTGAGGTAGACGGCGTCACGGGCGGCATCATCGGCGCCTGGCAGGGCCCCTGGGGCAAGATTGTGCTGGGCGGCACGGGCCCCAACACCTACCAGGGCGACGACTTCATCGCGATCATCGACGTCGGCGGCGATGACACTTATCGGGGCCGCGTTGCTGCGGGCATCGGCTCGCCGGGCCACGCGCCGGTCAGTTGCGTGCTGGACCTTTCAGGCGACGACACGTACGCCGGCGATGACTTCACCCAGGGCTTCGGCTTTCTGGGCGTCGGCATTCTATGGGACCTGGGTGGCGGCAGCGACGATTACCGTTGCGGCTTTTGCGGGCAGGGCTGCGGCATGGCCGGATATGGCGAGTTGTACGACGACGGCGGCGATGACAGCTATCGGTCTGACTCGGGCTCGCAGGGTGCTGCCAGCTTCGGCATGGGCCACTTGATCGACAAGGGCGGCAACGACTCGTACCGCGGCGCCCGCTTTGTGCAGGCGTTTGCACAGGTGATGGGGCTGGGCGTGCTCAGCGACGCCGACGGCAACGACCTGTACTTTGCCGGCGGCAAGTATCTGCATCTGCCGCTCTGGAACGACCGGCACCAGTCGCTGAGCCAGGGGTTCGCGATCGGCAACCGCTACCTCGGCACCGGCGGCGGCATTGCCTTGCTGCTCGACGAAGGCAACGGCAACGACGTCTACCATGCCGACATTTACGGCCAGGGCAGCAGCTACTGGTACAGCCTTGGCATGCTCGTCGATTGCGGCGGCAACGACACCTACACCGTGGGCCAGTACGGGCAGGGCGCGGGCATTCACCTCAGCACCGGCATCCTGGTCGACCTGTCGGGCAACGACACCTACGCCATGGGTGTCGGCCTTGGGCAGGGCGCAGCCCACGATTGGGCAGTGGGCTGGCTGATTGATCGCGCCGGCAACGATATGTACCAGGGCAACGGCCAGGGCATGGGCCTGAACTTCTCGTTTGCGGTGCTGCTGGATTGCGCCGGCGATGACAGCCACAGCACCAACAATGACGGCAGCATCGGCAAGGGAAGCAACAACGACATCAGCCTGCTGCTTGATCTTGGCGGCTATGACGTGTACGGCCCCAAGGAAATCAAAGACAGCACCCTGACACGCCGCGCCAAGCGGGCGCTGGTGTACGACGTGCCCGAGGGCTGGTTTCCGGGCATTGACACGTCGACGTTGCCGACGCCGCAGGAACCCGCGCCGGCGAAAACCAGGGTCCAGCACATCCTGATCGCCTGGGACGGCAGCGGCGTGAACACCCAGAAGGCACCCCGAACGCAAGCGCAGGCCAAGGCGCTGATGCTCGAAGTGCTCAAGAGTGCGCGCAGCAAAGACGCGGACTGGAAGGCGCTGCAAGTCGCATACAACGAAGACTGCGCCAAGAGCCCGGACCACGACAACACCCACAACACCTACGACGCCGCACCGGGTGCGCGGCTGGTCAAGCCGTTTCTTGACCTGTCGCTGAAGCTGGGTGTCGGGCAGATCGACTGGTGCGAAAGCAAGTTCGGCTACCACATCATCAAGCGGGTCGAGTAACGCGCCCGCGTTCCAGCCTGTTCCAATCCTTGCGCGGCAACGGACAATCGCGCCATGGCATCGACCCGTGAATACACCTCGGCGCGCTGGCATTCGCGCGCCGGGTTTCTCGCCACGACCTTGCTGGCGCTGCTGGTCATGGGCGCGCCGTTCATGGTCACGCGCGGGTTGCTTGCGCACGGCGCGCTGTTTCTGCCGGCGGTGCTGGGGTTGATGCTGCTGTTCGGCGGGCCGCTGGTGCGGATCGCCCTTGCCACGGGCCGCCTCTCCCATCGCCTTACCGGCCGCGAAGCACTGCACGGCGTGCAACTCTTGGTGCGGCTTGTGCTCGCGATTGCCGTGCTGGTCATTGCCGCGCGCGCGATTGGCTGGATCTTCGCCGAGACGCTGTTTGAAGTGCCGGCGCGCGCGCTTGAGTTTCGAACCCGCGAGTTGACGACGTCATCCACCGCGTGGCACAGCGAGCCGTCACAGGCCCTGTGGTGCGGGTTGGGCAGTGCTGTGCTGCTCTGCCTCGTGTTCTGGGCGCTGGCTCGGCGGCGACGGCTTGCGGGCCTGAGCTGGATTGCCGGCTGGGTGCTCACGGCGATTGTCGCGCTGCTGGCGCTGGGGCTGGTGGTCGGTTACAGCCTGCCCGGCGCCGGCGCGCTTGCCGCGCTGGCCGCCCCACTTAAGTGGAAGGCAGCGGTTTCATTCGGTTTCTGGGGCGACGCCGCGACCATCGCGCTGCTGGGCCTTGGCGCGCAAACAGCCGTGATCACGGCCGCCGGCCGCGGGCTGCCCAAGCGCGCCGCCATCGGTCGCGAGGCGCGCATCCTGGTTGCCGGCATCAGCTTTCTGACGGTGCTGGGTGGCCTGGTGGGCCTGCTGCTGCTGTGCGCCATCTGCGTGCGGCAGGGCATTGTTCCGGGCGTCGAACACGCCGCGCCCGGCGTGCTGCTGCTTGAGCTGGTGCCGGCGCTGGGCCGCATGCTGTTCCCGAGCTGGCCTGAGCATCTGCAACCCGGCGACCGCCAGATCACCCTCGCGTGGTGCTTCCTGCTGGCCGTCACCTGCTGTCTTGGCGCGGCTGCGCTGATTGCGTCGCGGCGCCTTCTGCCGCAACCCGCCGGCTCGCGGGCCGCGTGGTTCGGGTATGTTGCCCTGTTGCTGTCAGCGGGCGCCGTGGCGGCGGGTTGGGCAGCCGGCACCGACGATGCATGGCTGGCACTTGCGACCGTGATGCCGGCGTTGCTGGGGGTAATGAGCCTGACTCTGGCACGCCGCGCGGGGGCTGACCTGCGGGTCGTCAGCAATGCGTTTCATTCGTCGCGCCCGTGGCTGGAGAAGCTGAACATCACGTTCACGTTTCAAGTCGCGCGGCCGCTGCTGCTGCTGGTGGTGCTGGCGGTTGCGCTTTCGCGCCGCGAGTACGGCCTGGTGCTTGGCGGTTTTGCCGTCGCGTTTGCGGTGATGTGGGTCGGCTCGTGGCGGCCGCGCACGCGCAGCCGCGATACCGGCCTGCTGCGCGCCGTCAGCGCTGCGGCGCTGCTGGTTGCGTGCGGCGTGCCTGTGCTGGCGCAGGGCTCGGCCCCAGATACGGCATGGTCCACGGCGATCGAAGCCGGCAATGATTCGGAACGCGCAGCGGCGCTCGCCCGCTTTGAAGAAGGCTGGGCGCGCGGCGAAAGCGTTGACCTGGCGGCGTTGCGGCGCGCCGCTGAGCAGTCGGTGGCGCGCGCGCGCCTGGCCGATTTGCCGGCCCTTGAGCGTGACCCCGAATTGCGCCGGGCGCGCGCCGCCATGATCTGCCTGCTGATTGCCGACCCCACGGGCGACGAGAGCATGCGCCTGGAACGGGCGATGCTGAGTGAAGACGGCCTGATGCCGTTTTCGAGGCTCGAAGAGGCGATTGCCGACCACCAGGCCGGCAACACCGCCCCGCTGCTAGAGCTGCTGAACCGAGTCGAGCAACGCCAGCGCGGCAGAATCCGGGGCGACAGCGGCGCCCTGCGCGAAGCCCTGCAAGCCAACGCTGAGCTGCCGCAGCTGCTCACCGCGACAGTTGCCGACATGCGCCAGGTGTACGGGGCCGGCGGGCGCGAGGCCCAGCGCCTGCGCGCCCACCTGCTGCAGCGGGCCACGACGGGGCGCACCCTGCTGAAGCCTGACGCCGGGCCGGGCGTCGTGTACGTGGTCACCATGCTGCTGGCGGCGTTTGCGCTGGCATGGTCGTTGATGCTCGGCATCGGCAGGCCCCAGAAGTGAAGCTCAGGCACGCCGTTGAACCCGCCCGTGGCTTGCGCTACAAACCTTCCGGAGGCTGACCGTGCGCTTTGAGCTGAATGAAGAACTGGCCCTGCTGCAGCAGACGACGCGGGACTTTGCCAACAGCGAGCTGAAGGCGGCTGCGCGCCGCATGGACGAGACGGAAGTCTTCGAGCTCGATGTGTTCAAGAAAATGGCCGAGTTGGGCCTGACCGGTTTGACCATCCCTGAGCGCTTCGGCGGCAGCGGTTTCTACGACCAGGGCATGCCCAACCAGGCCGCGTGCGTCACCCTGGAAGAAGTCAACCGCGTGTGTGCCAGCACCGGCGTTACGCTGAGCGTGCATATGTCGCTGTTCTCAAGCCTGCTCACAAAATGGGGCAACCCAGAGCAGCACCAGCGCGTGCTGCCCAAGGTCGCCAGTGGCGAATGGCTGGGCGCGTACTGCCTGTCCGAAGCCGGCAGCGGCACTGACGCCGGCAGCCTGGTGTGTGAGGCGCGCAAGGACGGCAGCGAATACGTGCTGAACGGCAGCAAACTGTGGATCACCAGCGCGCCCTATGCCGACGTGTTCATCGTGTTCGCGCGCACCGACAAGGCCCAGAAAACGCGCGGCATCAGCGCATTCATCGTCGAGGGCAGCCGCAAGGGCATCACCATCGGCAAGAAGGAAAAGAAGATGGGCATCCGCGGCAGCGCCACCAGCGAGGTGCTGTTTGAGGATTGCCGCATCCCCGCCTCCAACCTGATCGGTGAAGAAAACCTTGGCTTCAAAATCGCGCTGGATACCCTCGATGGCGGCCGCAACGGTATCGCCGCGCAGGCCGTCGGCATCGGCCGCGCGTGCCTTGAGGACGCCACCGAATACGCCAAGACCCGCGAACAATTCGGGCAGCCGATTGCCAACTTTCAGGCCGTGCAGTGGATGCTCGCCGACATGACGATGAAGCTGGATGCCGCCCGCCTGCTGATGTACCGCGCCGCGTGGCTGCGCGACAACGGCAAGCCCTGCACCACAGAAAGCGCCATGGCCAAGCTGTTCGCCAGCGAAGCCGCCAACAAGGCCGCCAAAGACGCGGTGCAGATCTTCGGCGGCAACGGCTACAGCAAAGAGTACAACGTCGAGCGCTACTTCCGCGACGCCCGCATCACCGAGATCTACGAGGGCACAAGCCAGGTGCAGCGCATCGTCATCGCGCGAAACCTGCTGGGCGACTGAGCGGGCGGCCCGAATGCCCCTCGCGGTAAGGGCACCCGCCGCTACCATGGGGCCATGCGCCTGACGTTGGCCATCCTGCTTGCATGCGTGACCGGCGCGCTGGTCCGGGCCGACGAGGTCGCGCCCGCAAAGCACGAGCTGCGTGAGGCGTGGCAGAAAGACTTCGTCTACACCATCGACGAAACCGAAACCGTGGACAGCACCACGGTCTTTCACGTCGCCCAGAAAGACGGCGGCAAGCAGCGCGTGGCCGGCGGCGTCACCGACAAGCACGAGCGCGTACTGGACTGTACGCCCGTGGCCTTTGACGACAGCGGCGCCACCAAGCTGCATTTCACCGTGCTCAAGCACACACTATTGAGACATGAACTGCCCCCCGGCGAAGCCGCCGCCCGGCAGACCCACAACGGCCACGGACCGTTCACCGGCGCCGAATGGGACGAGGAGTGGAAGACCGACCACTGGAAGCGCGCGCTGACCAAGGCCGCCACAAGCCAGTTCGGCCAGTTTCCGGAAGAGCTGATGAAGGCCATGCGCGCCAGGCGCTACACGCGGCAGCACTTCATGCTGCCCGCCGACGCCGTCGCCGAGGGCGCGACATGGAAGCCTGACGCCAAGCACCTGCTGGAACAGTTCAAGCAGTTTCAGCGCCAGCCCGACGCGCCGGAGCTTGAAATCGAGTGCAAGCTCGAAAGCGTGAAAGACGGCCGCGCCGTGATCACGCTTAAGTGGAAGGCCGAGAAGTTGCTGCCGGTCAAGGGCGACACCGGCTCAGACTGGAAAGAAGGAACAACCGTCACGATTGCCGGCACGGCGACGCTGACACTGCATCTGGCCGACCAGCTTGTGGAAAAGTTCGAAAGCGAGACAACGGCTGAGCTTGAGGGCGAACTCTGGAATTCCGGGGCATGGTTGCCAACAGAGGCAACGCTCAAATGTTCCAGGGTCGTGGCCACGACGCGCAAGAAAGTGGAACCCAAGTAGCCCTGCCCATGGCCGAATGACGCCATCCGCGGCATAATCAGGGACCAGCGGGCCGGGATAACGCATGAGCCAGGTTCAAAACACCGACCCCATCATCGGCCAGCAGTTTGGCAACGTGGTGGCGCAGAGCATTCTTGGCCGTGGCGGCATGGGTGCCGTGTACCTTGGCTACCACCCCGGCCTGGACATGAAGGTTGCCATCAAGCTGCTGCCCGACCTGTTTGTCGGCAAGCGCGAACTGGTCGAGCGCTTTCTGCGCGAGGCACGAGTCAGCGGCAAGCTGCAACACCCCAACATTGTCCGCACCCTCGACGTCGGCCAGAGCCACGGCGTGTACTACCTGATCATGGAGTACGTCGAGGGCATCGACGCCCAGAAGCTGCTCGACCGCGAAGGCCGCTTCACGCCCATGCGCGCCATCAACATCTGCGGCTTTGTCGCCCGCGCGCTGGGCGAAGCGCACGAACAGGGCGTGATGCACCGCGACATCAAGCCCGCGAACATCCTGATTGCCCGCGACGGCAAGGTGAAGGTCACCGACTTCGGCCTTGCGCGCAGCATCACCAACACTGCCACCGCCCTGACGCTCAGCAACCAGGTCGTCGGCACGCCCAACTACATGGCGCCCGAACAGATCAAGAGCATGGATGTCGACGCCCGCGTTGACATCTACGCCCTGGGCGTGACCTTCTGCCAGTTCCTGACCGGCCAATTGCCGTTCGACGGGCCCACGCCGATGGCCACGCTGCTCAACGTGGTCAACGAGTCGCTGGCCCTGCCCAAGGAAATCTTTGACCCGCTGCCGCGCGAAATGCGCGAAGCCATTGTCGCCATGACCGCCAAAGACCCGCGCCGCCGCCTGCCCAACATTGCCGCCGTGCTTGCCGTGCTCAAGAAAGCCCGCGACGCGTTACGCAAAGCCGGCCTGGACAGCACCGAGCCCTTGAAAGGCCCGCCGCGCAGCAGCAGCCCCGCCATTCCAAGCATGGGCGGCAGCAGCAGCGGCAGCTTCTCAAGCCGCGCCAGCACCCAGTTGCCGCGCAGCAGCCCCGACAGCTTCAGCAAGCCCCTCGGCAGCGGGCCGGTCACGCCGCCGAAACCAGGCGGCCGCAAGAGCTGAACACCGGCGAAATTTCGGATTGTGACTTTGCCATCGTTGGTATGATTCGCGCTCGACGATTGGAGCGCACTCATGAACCAGCCGATGCAGCCCGGCCAGCCCGGACAGCCGCCGCAGTACCCGCCCATGCCGGGCCAGCCCGGCCAGCCCTACCCGCCCAACATGCAGGGCCAGCCGTATCCGCCGTATCCGCCCTACCCGCCACAAAAGCAGGGCATGAGCGGGGGCAAGATCGCGCTGATTATCGTCGGCGTGGTTTTCGCCGTGCTGTTCCTGGGTGGCTTGCTGGTCGGCGTGCTGGCCGTCGCGACAGTCCCCAAGATCAACGCGGCCAAGAACAAGCTTGAGCTGAAGCAACTCGGCGACCTGGAAACGGGCCTGCGCAATATCGCCGTCGATAACGCGAAAAAGATGAGTCTCAAAAACCCGACGCTGGCGGACGCCTCGGGCCGGGACTTCTACGAACGCGCATTCAAGAAAAAGCTCCTCGACGACGGGCTGGTCAACAAGATCTGCAGCCTGAACAGCAGCGACAGTCCAGCCGACAAGAGCTTCATTGACGGCGGCGGCAGCCTGCCAAGCACGTCGTGCTCCTATACGGCGCCCAGGGGCGGCGAGCTCTTGTCGTTGATGATCCGCAAGGGTTCCAAGCGCACGGTGCTGATTACGTTCAACTCGCGCAACTGGAACAACTACGCCAACGACGGCGTGCCCGTGGTCTGGTCTGACGGTGAAACGCCGGTCTTCATGACCTTCGACGAGGCCCAGCGCGACTGGGGCATCACCCGCGCCGAATGGGACGACCCCGCCGGCAAACTCTTCGGCAAGAAAGCACCCTTCGACCACACCTACGAGTAATCGCCGCGCGCAGCTAGGCGCCTGATGCTGCTAACTCCGGCGTTTGCTTCAGCGATTCGACGTACTTGTCCCACGCGGCTTGCGTTTCGGGGTCGGTCGCGGGGTCGTAGCGTGGCGGCGGCGGGAACGCCGGCTGGGGAGCTTGCGCGGGCTTTGGCGGCGGCGGGATCTCTGCCGCGGCCTGCTGTGTCACCGCCGTATCATGCTGCGGCTGTGGGCCGAACTTTTCTTCGACGCATTGCAGGGCAGCGTCGCGGGCCTGGGTCATCA
>JADZFR010000051.1 GCA_020849795.1 Planctomycetota bacterium
GCTTGACCGCGGCTTTGCGCGCCCTTCGTTCAAAACGATCCATACAACCTCCTTCGTTAAGATGAAGGAAGCCTACAAAGCCACGCGACAAGAATTTTCAGAGAGCGCGAAGCGTAAGCGAGCGGCCACCCAAGCGCAAAGAGCGCGAAGCGTAAGCAAGCGGCCGCCCAAGCGCAGAGAGCGCCAAGCATAAGCGAGCGGCCGCCCAAGCGCAGAGAGCGCGAAGCGTAAGCGAGCGGCCGCCGCCAGGCCGCGACGGCCGCGCTTCCGACCACGGTTCGCGCGTTGGCGATGGTTGGGGTACTGTCCCGGTTTGGCGAAGGGATGCGTTGTTTGGAATTGTTGCAACTTTTCGCGCCCGTTATCGTTTAAGTGTCAGACGGAAAGGAGGCGCGCACCGAAGCACCACAGCACAGGCTCATGATGACGGATTCCAGGCAGCACCCCACGGCTGCTCTCCCACCCACGCGAATCCGGATTTGTAAACCTGGACTGACACCCGGCCGGCACCTGAACTCCGGATCTGCCAAGCTCCCACCGGCCACACACGCGCCTCTAGACCACCCACCGGGCCCCGCACCACGCGGGGCCCCACCTATTTGCCCTAGTCATGAAGACTGCCGGCCCGTTTGGGCCGGCCCGGCATGCTGGCGTGTCGGTGCCCTTATAGGCTGGTGATCAACTCTGCCAGCCGGTTGCTGTAGCCCCACTCGTTGTCGTACCACCCGATCAGGCGAGCGAGCGTGCTTGAGCCCGGGCTGTTGGCCGCGTGTGTCAATGCGCTATCGAACACCGCCGAGTGCGGGTTGCCGATCACGTCGCTGCTGACCAGCGGGTCTTCGCTGTACTCGATGATGCCTTTGAACGCGCCCGCTGCGGCGGCGCGGACGCGTTCGTTGATCTGTTCGCGCGTCGCCTGGCCCTGCACGTCGAGCACAAGCTCGACGTTGCTGCCGTTGACCACCGGCACGCGCTGCGCCATGCCCGTCAGTTTGTTGGCCAGGTTCGGCTGTGCCTGGTCAAAGGCCAGCAGGCTCTCGGTGGTGGTCGGCACGATGTTGGCTGCCCCGGCGCGGCCGCGGCGCGGGTCGCGCTCATGGCCGCCGTCCACGATGTTCTGGCCGCTGGTGTAGGCGTGCACGGTCATCATGTAGCCGCGAATCAACGGCCAGCGCTCGTGCAGCACGCGCACAATCGGCGTAAAGCAGTGGGCGGTGCAACTGCCCGCGCTGATGATGCGATGTTCGTCGCGCAACTCGTCGTGATTCACGCCCTGCAGAATGGTTTTGTCCGCGACGCCCGCGGGCACCGGCTGGCTGACCACCACACGCCGCGCGCCCAGTGCCAGCAGTTGCTCAAGACTCTCGCGGGTGTTGTTGCGGCCGGACGAGTTCACGACCACGTCAATGCCATCTATCTCGGCGGCGCTGAGCTTGCCATTGTGCGTAACCGGGATGCGCCGACCGTGCACCAGCAACTGGCCGTCCTGCACGCTTACGCCGTCAAAGCGCCCCATCACCGTGTCGTAGCGCAACAGGTAGGCAAGCTGCTCTGCGGGCAGCGGGTCGTTCACATGCGCAACCACCGGGCTGCCCGGCTTGTCCAGGATGCGGAACAGCGCGCGGCCCACGCGGCCAAAGCCATTGATCAGGATACGCATGGCAGCGTTGTATCAGGCTGGATGGCGTGCAGCAGGGGGAGTGCTGGTTTGCGCTAGATCAGGTCGCTCAGGCGCTCTTCGACCTTCATTACGCCGTGTTCATCCAGCGCGGGGTTCAGCACCTCGTAGCTCTGCTTGTCCTTGCCCTTGCCGGGCGTGTCGAACAGCAGGTACTCGGTTTTGCCGGCGCGGCGCGTGCCTTGCAGCTTCAGCTTTTTCAGGCGCATCAAGCCGAGTGCCGCCACATAGGCGAATCGGTTCAGGTCATCCGGCGTGAACTTTTCGTCGGTTTGCGGCTGACGCGCGCGATGAAAGATTTCCCACAGCAGTTCGGGGTCCATCAGCGTGGGCTTGCGCTTGCTGGAGTATTCGGCGGGCCAGAAGGCGATGAAGGCGCCGGGGCTCTGGCGCTCCCACGCCTCCATGCAGATATCGACGCGCGAAAACACGCCCTCGTGTTCGGGGTCGGCGCTGAGGGCGACAAAGTACTTTTCGCCATCGGCAAACGCGCGGCCCGTAACGGAACACTTTCCCTGCCCCCGATTGATCTTGAACTCGCTCATGCCGCTTCACTCGCCTTGCAGGTCTACCTTCAACTGTTTTGCCAGCTCGCGCGCCTCGCTGAGTGTACGGACGCGGCGATTGGTGATTTTGAGAATTGCGTCAACGGCCGACACTTCGTGAAAGTCGTCCAGCTTCCAGATGCGCAGAACGGGCCGCAAGCCTTCGACAGCACCGATGTTGCCGATCGCCTGCAGCAGGTACTCACGAAACACGTAGGTTGCGTGATCGGTTGCCTCCTGATCAACGACGCGCTTGCCCTTGGCCAACTCAACGCGGTCAAGCTCGAAGATTTTCACGCGCGTGATCTCAGCGTCGAGGGCGCGAATCGCGCGCTTGTCGGTAAACCGGCCCAGCAGCTCTATGAAGCTCTTGCGAAAGCGCCAGGCGGTGCCCTTGGCTTCGCCGTCGGGGTCCAGTGTGTTCTCGAGTTCATAGATGGCCTGCGGCACTGAGCGCGGCCCGATCTGGTACAGCGTCTCAATCACGTACTTGGGAAAGTTCGCGTTGGTCTGCACCACGTAAATCGTTTCGCCCTTGGCGTCCTGCGCCTCAACCAGCTGGTTGTGCCCCGTCCATAGCGCGGTGCACAACTTCTCAATCGCCGGTTGCCCCACCTGGATCAACACGCCCTGGGCCTTGTAGATGACGCTTTCGTTGGGGCTGGTGAGCGCCAGAATCATGTTCGAGACCAGCAGCTCGCGGCCGTCGTCGCCATAGGCCAGCAACGACTCGGCAAACTGGCGCCAATGCTCAGACTCGCGCTGGTCGTTGGCGTACTGCGGCGCGCTCTGGAACTTGTACACAATGCGGTACATGCGCCCGTAGCGCGCAAGCCGCGTTCGCACCTCTGCGCTGTCCCAGGCCTTCTGGAACTCCTGGCCCTTGGTGTCGACAAGCCGCTCCTGCTGCAGCAGACCCCGCACATGCTCTGGCCATAGCACGTACGAGCGCCATGCCTTCTGGCGCGCGTTCAGCTTCTTCCAGTCGGCGGGCGGCCAGTCGTAGTTCACCTTCGCGACGTTGCCGTCCTTGAACTCCAGCGGCGGCAACGGCTGTGGGTGCACATGGCGCCTTACGTAAAGCCACTGGTCCGGGTCGTCGCTGTCCATGCGCTCAAGCAGGTCGGGCATTTCGGTGCCGCGAAAACGCATGACCTCGTCGCGCTCAAGCACGATCTGTGGCTGCTCATGGGTGTTTGTGTCGATGGTCCCGTCCGTGGCGCCGTCGTCGGCGTTGCCGGCGGGTGTCTGGCAGGCTGCAAGCAGGGTCAGCAGGAATACGGCTAGGCGCTTCACTAGACTGGGCTCCCGGGGACGCTGCGGGGAAGCCCATCCAACCAGACGCGCCGCCGCCCGGCAATGGGCTGTGCATGCCCGGGGTTTGCAGTGCGGAATCGCCAGCGTTATAACCTCGCCGCCCAGTTCCCGAGTGCAGCATGCGCCCCAACCGGAGTAAGCCATGATCGTCGGCGTCCCACGCGAAATCAAAGACCACGAATATCGTGTCGGCATGGTTCCTGCCGGCGTTCACGCGCTTGTTGAGTCCGGGCACAAAGTGCTGGTCGAAATCGGCGCCGGCCTCGGCAGCGGCATCCTTGACGACGACTACGAAGCCGCCGGCGCAAAGCTGGTGGCCACCGCCAAAGAAGTGTTCGACGGCGCGGACATGATCATCAAGGTCAAAGAGCCGCAGCCCGTTGAATACGGCATGATCCGCAAGGGCCAGATCGTCTATACCTACTTTCACTACGCGGCCAGTCGCGAACTGACTGAAGCCATGGCCAAGACCGGCGCCGTGACCGTCGCCTACGAAACCATGGAAGACAAGCGCGGCGGATTGCCGCTGCTGACGCCGATGAGCGAAGTCGCGGGCCGCATGAGCATCCAGGAAGGCGCCAAGTACCTTGAGCGCCCGACCGAGGGCCGCGGCATCCTGCTCGGCGGCGTGCCCGGCGTTGAGCCCGGCAACGTCGTCATTATCGGCGGCGGTGTCGTCGGCACAAACGCAGCCAAGATGGCCGCCGGACTGGGCGCGCGCGTGACGATTCTGGACGTAAGCCTTGATCGCCTGCGCTACCTCGACGACGTGCTGCCGCCCAGCGTGGTCGAAATCTACAGCAACACTTACAACATTCGCGAAGCCATCCGGCATGCGGACCTGGTGGTCGGCGCGGTCCTGATCCCCGGTGCCAAGGCGCCAAGCCTGATCCGCAAGGATGACCTGTCGGCCATGAAGCAGGGCGCGGTCATCGTCGACGTCGCTGTTGACCAGGGCGGATGCGTCGAGACCACGCGCGCGACCACCCACAGCAACCCTACCTATATTGTAGACGGCGTCGTCCACTACTGCGTCGCGAACATGCCCGGCGCGGTCGGGCGTACCAGCACGTTTGCGCTTACCAACGCGACCAGCCGGTTTGCCATTGAGATCGCCAAACTTGGCTGGAAAGAAGCAGCCAGGAAGCACCTTGAGGTTCGCACCGGCATCAACGTGGTAGATGGCAAAATCACGTACAAAGCAGTCGCAGAGGCATTCGGGATGGAGTACACGCCGCTTCCGTTGTAGTAGCTGCTGACTTGCGTCACGATTTGGTATGATGCACGTATGAGCGAACTCGCCCCGTGGGAGTCCGGCGACGGCCCTCAGAAGCCCGGTGCCAAAGGAAGTGCCAAGCCGGGCACCGGCGTGTACCGGCTACCGCCGGAGAACAAGTTACCCGAGGTGTACAAGCCCGACAGCCAGGCGTTCATCGCGCCGGCGGGGCGCGCCGTGCCCAGGCCGCCTCGAACGCCGCGACCACTTGAGGCGCGCGCGCGCATGGCCTTTATCGTGCTGGGTGCGGCTGTTGCAGCCGGTTTGCTGGCGATCGGGTTGACGTTTGTCGTGCTGGGCGATGCCGGCGACATACGTTTTGTGTACGTAGGCCTGGGCGCGGCCATCTCGCTGTTCGCGGGCATCGTGCTTGCCATTGAGTTCCCGCGTTTGAACACCTACCGCAACACGCACTTCATGCCCGGCGTGCTGGTGTACGGTAACCGCGCGCAGATGGAAAAGGTCGCCGGGCCGGCCGGCGTCGGCACGATCAACATGGCCACAGCGCGCGGCATCGGCACCGGCCTTTTGAACAAGGTGTTCGACCGCTCAGCCAGGATTGCCAGCCCGCCGGACGTTGTGGCGCTGCATTGCGACCGCGGCAACGGGCCGGAGTTTGTGGGCATCGAGTGGGACGCCGTGCGCGAATTGCAGCGCGGTGACATCGTTTGGTTTCACATGAAAAGCCCGATGATCTTCCTGATGTTCCACAAGATGATCCCCTTCGCGCCCAGCATCCAGACTGACAAGGCCACACGCGACGAAATCTTCACGGCCCTGCGCGTCGGCTCCAACATGTACCAGGAACGCCCGACCGCAAAGGCGATGGGCCAGACCAAGGTGTTCCAGACTGATGTCGAGGGCAAGATCGTGGCCCCCGGCGGTCGCGGCGCGGCGCCGCTTCACGACCCCGATGCGCCGGCCATTCCGCTGGCGGACGCGGGCGGCCCGCTGGGCGGCGACCAACAGTACTACCAGGGCGCGCCCGGTGAAATCACCGATGACAAGCCCCGCAGCAGCGGCAAGACCCGCCAGTTCCGCATCGGCGACCCGGGCAAACCGCTGGGTGGCTACAACGTCGACCCCGGCGTGGACGATGCCGACACCTGGACCGATTCCTGATTCCGGAGCTTGATGGATGTCCAACGACTCGATCATCGAGGCCTTGAAGCCTGTGATTGCCCGGCTGAAGCAGATGGACCTGGCCGACACAGCCGCCGTGCGCTCAGCTTTGGCCGACGAGTTTCCCGCATCAGGCCCGGTGTTCATGCAACTGCAGGAACTATCGACCGCGGGCCTGCGCGAGGGATGGCTGTGCAATCGCGAAGCCGGCCCGTCGCGCTTTTCGCGGGTTGCCAAGGCCGACGCCGCTGACGGTTTCAGCATTGATGCCGTGCTTCTGTGGGGCGACGGGCCGTGGCACAAGCACGTCAAGGGTGAAGTGAACTGCATGTTCGCGATTGAGGGTGAGCCCGAGTTCTGCGGTTTCAAGCCGGGGTGGGCCGTGTTTCCGCCCCAAAGCGCGCACGTGCCCACAGTGCAGGGCGGCAAGATGCTGATTCTGTATCTGCTGCCCGATGGCGCGGTGGAATGGAAACGGTGAAGCGGCTACTCCAGCAGCTGGTTGGCGACCTCGGCCAGTTTTCGCACCAGTTCTTCTTTGGCCTTGAAGCTGGGCAATGAATCGCCCGCAAGCTGCTGCTGGATGTCGCGTACGCGCTTGATGGCCAGGTCAAGGTCAGGCCGCTGTCCCGCGCGCGAGAAGTTGCGCTTGCCGCATTCGGCCCAGAACATGCGCCCTTCCACGTGTTCAATGGCGCGGTCAATCACCCACAGCCAGAAGCGGTCACGGTTCCACTCGGCGTGGGCCGCCACCTCATGCGCCGGCCCCAGCCGCTGGACAATTTCCCGGCGGTAAGTTTCGGCTGCAAGGCACGCGGCGCGATAGAGTGATTGCGGCTTCATGGATCCCACTTTGCGAAGTTGCCGCCCGGTTTGCCACCGCAGCGTCGAGTGCGAGAACGCGTACGGTGCATGGCAAGTCAAATGCAGAAAAAGTTGGTGAAACGCATTGTGGGCAGTTGCGCAAGTGCATAAACGGCAGTAGCCACGCAATCAGCCAGCCAAGCCGGTCGCAAGCGAATTGCACGGAGGGTTTGACGGCGTTGATTGGCGGTGATACTTTCGCCCGTCCACACGCAGGACACTTCGAAAAAGAGGTCGGGGGCTACAGCAACATCATCGTGCGCGCCGCGAATGATGCGGAGACTTTCGCGCGAGACCCCGAGTCGGAAGGCTGGACGTGACAGAAGCAATCGCCAAACAGCACTGGGGCAAGGTCCTGAATGATCTTCAGGAACACGTTGGCGAAGAGGTCTTTAATCTCTGGCTGCGCAACACGTTGATTGTCCGCCTTGAGCCCCAGTTGATTGAAGTGGGTGTTCCGAATCTTGTCGTTTCGGATTGGCTGAAGAGCCAGTTTACGAAAGACATTCTCGACAGCGTTGATCGCGTAGTGGGCTATCGCCCCGCCGACATCAAGTACAGCGTCAACGGCCACCTGTTCCGGCAGCTTCGCAAGCAGGAAGAAACTGCGCGCCGCGCCGCCGGTGAGCCTGCGGCCACCAAAGAGCGCGCGCAGCCGACCACGCCCAAGCAGATCTTCAACCTGAACGAGCGTTACACGCTTGACCGGGTGATTGTTGGCCCCAACAACCAGTTGGCGTTCAACTGCTCGTGGGAAATCGCGCGCAAGCCCGGCGCGGCGTTCAACCCGCTTTTTGTGTACGGCAAGACCGGCGTTGGCAAGACCCACTTGTTGCAGGGCGTGGCGCGCGAAGTGCTGGAGCGCTTTCCCAGCAAGGAAACGCTGTACATTCCTGCCGAATACTTCGTGAACCAGTATGTGCAGGCGCTTCAGCGCCGCGACGTGGAGCCTTTCCGGCGCCGCTTCCGCAACCTCGATGTGCTGATCATCGACGACCTGCACTTCCTGGCCGGCAAAGACGCAAGCCAGCAGGAGCTTCTGCACACGCTGAATGCACTTGAACAGGCGGGCAAGCAGGTTGTGCTGGCGAGCGACCAGCACCCGCGGGACCTTGAGGAGTTCATGGAACACCTCACGACCCGCTTCATGCAGGGCATGATTGCCGAGATCGAACTGCCGCCCCGCAATACGAGGCTGGCGATCATCAAGAGCAAGCTTGAGGGCCACCGCGACCTGTTTCCGCAAAGCGTCATCGAGTTTCTGGCCGACAAGCTTGAGTGCAATGTGCGTGAGCTCGAGGGCTACGTCACGCGCCTTGTGGCGCTGGCCGGCTTGACCGGCGAAAAGGTCACCCTGCAATTGGCCGAGCAGGCGTTGCAGGACTTTTTGTCGTCGCGCTCGCGCATGGTCGACATGACCGACATCGAAAACGTCGTGATCGCGCACTACGGCGTGAGCAGCCAGCAGCTTCACAGCCGGCTGCGCAAGCGCCCGGTCGCGCTTGCGCGCCAGGTCTGCATGTACCTGGCCCGGCGCCTGACCAGCTACAGCCTGAAAGAAATCGGCCGTTTCTTCGGCGGCAAGAACCACACGACCGTGGTGTTTGCCGTGCAGGCGATTGAGGGCAAGGTGGAAAAGTCACGCGCCCTAAGTGATGAGGTCGAGCACCTTCGCCGCACGCTGCTGGGCGAAGCTCGCAACGGTCGCACGCGGTAGCTTTATCCCACAATCAATCTCGCTATCATCCGCCCCGATGCGGGCTGCTTTTTGTTCCGCACCTGGAGAAGTCCTTGGCTTTCACGTCCCCCCTCATCGTCGGCATTACCCCACCCACCGGCGACCATCCGCGCCCGCAAGAGATTGTCGAGTTTCCAGTCCGCACCGCAGTGGAGCTGCGCCTTGACCTGAATGGTGCCTGGCGCGCCGTGCTGGAAGACATGGAATCGTTGATGGATCGCATCGAGTGGCTGACCGATGACATCAGCGAGTTTGCCCCGCCGCCGCTGGTCATCGCCACCTGCCGCCGCGAGCAGGATGGCGGCCGCTTTGACGGCACCGAAGACGAGCGCCTGAAGGTGCTGCAACTGTGCGGCAAGGTCTGCGACCTGGTCGATGTGGAAGCAGGCGTGAAAGCCGACGTGCCGGCAGCCAAGACCATTCGCAGCTTTCACGATTTCGAAGGCGTTCCCGAAGACCTGAACGCTCTGGCTGTGCGCCTGCGCAAAGAGGGCGGAGCGCTGCTCAAGATTGTCGGCATGGCTGAGGGCATTCGCGACAACCTGCGCATTCGCGACTTCCTGAAAGGCAAAGAGGATGTCGGCGCGTTCCTGATGGGCGAGTACGGCGTGCCGTCGCGCCTGCTGGGGCCAAGCTGGGGTAGCGCGCTGAACTACGCCTCGCTGGGCAGCGGCGAAGTCGCGCCCGGCATGGTGGACTTCCGGCGCATGGTCAACCTGTACCGTTCGGCATTGATCCAGCCGACCTGGGAGTTCTACGGCATCACCGGCAAGCGCGTGGCGCACAGCTTAAGCCCGGCGCTTCACAACGTGGCGCTGACCCAGTTGAACCAGGACCGCGTGTACCTTCCGTTGGCGGCTCGCAGCGCCGACGATTTCGCGGAGTTTGCCAAGGCATTGCCGGTCGCCGGCGCCAGCGTGACCATTCCGTTCAAGCAGGACATGCTCAAGCATTGCACCAAGCTTGACGAAGCCGCCGAAGCTACGGGCGCGATCAACACCATGGTGCGCCAGCCCGACGGCAACTATCGCGGCAAGAACACCGACGTGCAGGGCTTTGCCGACGATGTGAAAGTCCTTTACAAAAAGCCGCTGTTCGGGCGCACCGCGCTGGTACTGGGCGCCGGCGGCTCGGCCCGCGCAGTCACGTATGCCCTGCGCCAGGAAGGCACAAAAGTTCTGGTCTGGTCCCGCCGCCCGGAACAGGCCACCGAACTTGCGCAAACCATGCACGCCATCGCGGTCACAGACCCGCACCAGGCGCAAGGCCAGATCGACCTGCTCGTCAACACCACGCCATGCGGTATGGCTGGGCCCTTTGCGGGCGAGCTGCCACTGCCCTTCGAGACACTGCAGCCGCTGTTGCGCCACGACGGCCTCGTCTACGACCTGGTCTATGACCCCGACGAGACCCCGCTGATGCACGCCGCGACAAAAGCAGGCGTGCTCGCGTACAACGGCCTGGGCATGCTTCGGCGGCAGGCGGCTTTGCAGGCAATCGCATTCGGATACAGGTTGCGGTTTGATTTGGAGGAACCGCCGAAAACCAGCAGGCACGTGTGGCTTGTAGGCTACCGCGGTGCCGGCAAAAGCGCGCTCGCGCGCGAGCTGTCGGTGAAGCTGCACCGCCGTGCGCTGGACATCGACGGACAGATTGAGCTGCGGGGCGGCGCCAAGATTCGCGAGATTTTTGCGGAGCGTGGCGAAGCCGAATTCCGGAAACTCGAGTCAGCGGCAATCGAGAAAGCTGCCCAGGGCAAGCCCGACGTGGTGATTGCCGCCGGCGGCGGCTCTGTCGAGTCCGAGCAGAACATTTTGCGCATGCGGCAAAGCGGCGTCGTGATTTACCTGGATGCGACGGAAGAGCAGTTGATGAAGCGACTCAGCGGCGACGACGCCCGCCCCTCGCTCACCGGCCGGCCCGTCGCGGAAGAAGTGCCCGAGATGCTGGCCAGGCGCCGGCCACTGTATGAGCGGGCGGCTCACATCACCTGGAAAGTCAACGACAAGGGCGCGCGCGAGCAGGCTGGCGAACTGGCGACGTTGCTGGCAGAGTTCGGCAAGGCGTAGTTTCCAGGCTTCTGCATCAGACCGTAAAGCCGACGGGTGTTGGCTCTTCGCGTACTACGCGGGCATAGTAGTTTGTGGCGAGTTGGGCGTGCCATGACCGAGCTGTTCGAAATCATCGGCAAGATGCCGCCGTGGTTCTGGCTGGCATACTGGTTCGTGATTGGCGCTTTCGTCGGCAGTTTTCTGAACGTCGTAGTCTACCGGCTTCCGCGCAACTGCCTGAGTATCAACAACCCCAAGCGCAGTTTCTGCCCGAGCTGCAAGAAACAGCTGAACTGGAGCGACAACCTGCCGCTGATCGGCTGGGTCAGGCTGCGCGGCAAGTGCCGGTTTTGCGGCGTGAAGTTCGGCGCGCGCTACCCGCTGGTTGAGTTGCTGACGGCGGTGCTGTTCCTGGTGTCGGCGTGGGCGGTGCTGTACGGCTACGGCCTGCGCAACACCTCGGGCGACCCGGCTTCCTGGCTGACGCTGCTTCACGTGCTGGGCATCATCGGCGTACTGGTGCCATGGGCGCTGATTGATTTCGACCTGACGGTCATTCCGGATTCGCTGACTCTGGGCCCACTGGTCGTGTTTGTGCCGTTCGCCGCGCACGCCGACGCCCTTCGCTTCGGGCTTGATGGCACTCAATCTCACTTGCTGTTTGCCTTTCTTCCTGAGTGGCTGGACAGCATCGCCAGTGTCATCGTCGCCGGTGTCGGCGCTGCGCTGGTACTGTGGCTGATTGGCAAAGCCGCCAACGTCGTGTTTCGCAAACGCGTCGAAGAGATTGGCGGCGAAGCCATGGGATTTGCCGACGTCAAACTGATGGTCCTGCTTGGGGCGATGCTCGGCTGGCCCAAGCTGGTGGCGGCATTTGGCGTAGCGATCTTTGCGGGGTCCGTGGTCGGCGGCATCCAGCTGATCCTGAAAAAGAAGCATGGCACCCCGTTCGGCCCCTACCTGGCGCTGGGGGCGATTTCGGCGGCGCTGGCCATGTCGTGGCTGTTGCGCGTCGCCGACTGGTATCTGAACCTGCTGGGGGGACTGATCTAATGGCCGAATACGTCATCAGTATCAATGGCGAGTTTGTGCAGGCCGCCGACGCGCGCATCAGCGTACTCGACCACGGCTTTCTGTTCGGCGACTCGATCTATGAAGTCGTGCGCACCGTCAACGGCCGCCTGTTCGCAGCCGACCGCCACCTCAAGCGACTGCATGCCAGTGGCAATGCGCTGGGCATGCCGCTGCAGCGCCCCGACGACTGGCTGCTGGAGCACTTCCGGCAGATGCACAAGCGCGCCTCGTGGGACGAAAGCTACCTGCGCATCATCATCACGCGCGGCGTCGGCGAACTTGACCTGCACCCGGGCTCCTGCAAGACGCAGACCGTCATCGGTATTGCCAAGCCGCTGCCGCAGTGGCCCCACGATGCCTACGCGCACGGCTGCAAAGTCATCCTGGCCAACGTGCGGCGCAACCCCAAGCAGGCCACCGACCCGGCGATCAAGAGCGGCAACTACCTGAACAACGTGCTGGCGATCATGGAAGCGCGCAACCAGAACGCGGTTGAGGCCATCATGATGAACGTGGACGGGTTCCTGACCGAGTGCACGACCAGCAACGTGTTCGTGGTCAAGGGCGGTGTCGTGAAGACGCCGGCGCTGCACCAGGGGCTGCTTGAAGGCGTAACACGCGGCTTTATCTTTGAGACTTGCCGGCGCGTCGGCATACCGTGCGAAGAGTCAGACTTGCGCGAAGAAGACCTGCACAGCGCAGACGAAGTCTTCATCACCAGCACCACGCGCGACGTGATGCCGGTGGGCACCATCGGTGATCGCAAACTCGCGTCTGTCCCCGGCACGATCACGTTGAAGATCGCCAACGCTTACCACGACGTGCTCAACGACGTCGCCAACCAACAATAATGCGCCGACTGCTCGCGATCGCTAACCCCATTTCCGGCCGCGGGCACTCCCTGCGACTTGTGCCGCGCATTGAGCAACTGGGCATCCGTGCCGGCGTCGAAATCAAGATCGCCCTGACCGAACGCGCGGGTCATGGCCGCGAGCTTGCCGCGGCCGCTGCCGGGCAGGGCTTTGACGGCGTGATGGCCGTCGGCGGCGACGGCACGATCAACGAGGTCATCAACGGCATTGGCCCGCACGGCCTGCCGTTGCTGGTCGTGCCACAGGGCACCGGCAACGTGCTGGCCAAAGAACTGAAGGCAACCCGGCGCCTTGACCGCTATGTGCGGGCGCTGGGCGAGTGGCGCACGCGCAAGCGCGACCTTGGGCAACTCGACACAGGCCGGCTGTTCGCCTGCTTTGTCGGCGCCGGGTTTGACGGCCAGTGCACCAAGGCCTTTGCCGAGCGCAAAGGCAGCATCCGCATGGTGCAGTACGTGCCGATCATGTGGAACGCGATCCGGCACAGCGACTTCAGCAGTGTCGTGGTCAACGGCGAAGAGGGCAAGACGTCGGGGCCGTCCAGCTACGCGCTGGTTTCGATCACGCCTGAGTATGGCGGGCCGATCGCGCTTACCGGCAAAGCCATCGCCGATGATGGCCGCTTCGATGTGCTGACGATTCACGAGCGCATTTCGCCGATCACGCTGCTGAAACTGGTCGGGTATGCGTTTGTGCGCCGCATGGGGCGCGCGGCCTCGGCCCGCTTCATGCGCTGCACCGACGTTGAGATCTGCGCCGACGAAGAAGTGCCGATCCAGGTGGACGGCGACTTCGCGGGCTTCCTGCCGGTCCGCGCAAAGGTGCTGCCGAACGCACTGCGCTACTTCCAGCCTGACTGAGCGCGCCACGTTTGAGCACGGGCCTGAGTGCCCGCGCTTGCAGCTGCAAATCACCCGGCGCCGGGTCTTGCATTGGTCGATTGCCGGTGGTCACTTGGCCCTTGCCAGCCCAACGCCACCTCGTCGCAGGAGCCTGAGCATGCCGATTGTCGAATGCGTCCCGAATTTCAGCGAAGGCCGCAACCCGGAAACTGTCAAGCAGATCGTCGCCGCGATCACCGGCGTGCCGGGCGTGTCACTGCTGGGTGCAGAAAGCGACCCCGACCATAACCGCAGCGTGGTCACACTCGCAGGCCAGCCCGAAGCCGTTCTGGAAGGCGCGTTTCAGGGCTGCAAAAAAGCCGCCGAGCTGATTGACCTGCGCAAACACCAGGGACAGCACCCGCGCATGGGTGCCACGGACGTAATCCCGTTTGTGCCGATCAGCGGCATCACGATGCAGGAGTGTGTGGCGCTTGCCGACCAGCTTGGACAGCGCATTGGCGACGAGTTGAAAATCCCGGTGTTCATGTACGGCGAAGCCGCCAAGCGGCCGGACCGCCAGAACCTGGCCGAGGTGCGGGCGGGCGAGTTCGAGGGCCTGCGCGAAGAAATCGGCAGCAACAGCCAGCGCAAGCCTGACTTCGGGCCTGACCGCATCCACGAGTCCGCGGGCGCGACCGCCGTCGGCGCGCGCTTCTTCCTGATTGCCTACAACGTCAACCTGAACACCCGCGACGTGAAGCTGGCCAAACGCATCGCCAAGGCCATCCGCGAAAAGGACGGCGGCATGCCGGCCGTGAAGGCCATGGGCTTTGACCTGCCAGCGGAAAGCTGCGTGCAGGTCAGCATGAACCTGGTGGACTACCGCAAGACCAGCCCGGCGCAGGCATTCCTGCGCATCGCCGAACTGGCCGAGGCCGAGGGCGTGCCGATACTGAACAGCGAGATCGTGGGGCTGTTGCCGCAAGAGGCGCTGGAACTGTGCGCCCGGCAGATGGCGCAAACGAAAAAGCTGCAAGGTATGGAAGGTGCCGGCCAAATCTGGTTGAACCAGCTTGCGGCGGAAACCCTCAAGCTCAAGGATTTCGTGCCCGACGAACAAGTGATTGAGCTGAGACTGGAAGATTTCATGGCAAGCGACCTTGAGCAGTTCCCGTACATCGCGGGCGTAAACGACTTTCTTCGCGACCTCGCCAGCGACAAGCCCACCCCGGGCGGCGGTGCAGCCGCAGCCGTGCTGGGCGCAACAGGTATCGCGCTGGGCGAAATGGTGGGCAACCTGACACTGGGCAAAAAGAAGTACGCTGATGTGCAGGACATCATCAAGGGAGCCTTGGCGCACCTGACCCCGATGCGCGACAGGATGCTTGCCATGTTCGCCGAAGACGCCCGCGCATTTGAGGCATTCGGAGAAGCCGGCAAGCTGCCCAAGGACACTGACGAGCAAAAGGCTGCCCGCGCCCGCGCCATGCAGGAAGCATTGAAGGCAGCCACCATGACACCGGACCAGACGGCGGCGCTTGGAGTTGAGGCTTTCAAGCACGTGGCTGCAATTGCCAAGGTGGGCAACAAGCACGCGATTTCAGATTGCGGTGTCGGGGCGCTGAGCCTTTACGCCTGCATTAAGGCCGCGGTCCAGAACATGTGGATCAACCTGCCCGGCATCAAGGACGAAGACTTCAAAGGCAAGTTCACAGCCCGGGCAAACGAGTACGAGCGTGAAGCACAGCGCCTGCTGGACGAAACCCTGGTGGTGGTCAAGGCGGCGATCGGGTAGGGCCGCTTCAAGCGACGCGAAATCAGCCCAGCATCCAGCGGAATCCCTGGGGCGTGTCTTCCAGCTGCACGCCCCGTTTCTTCAGGTCATCGCGGATCGCATCTGCCGTTGCGAAGTCTTTGGCCTTGCGGGCGTTCTGGCGTATCGCGACGAACAGCTCGATCATCGCGCCATCCATCTGTTCCACGGGCGCCAGTTCGTCGAACGTCGGCAACTGGCCGGCCTCGACCCGTTCCCACAGTTGTTCACGGTCCGGCGCTTCGGCCCAATGTTTCAGGTGCACAGCCTTGGCCCGCAACGTCTCGGGCTCAAGCCATGACTGCACCTGCTCGCGCAAGATCTGTCCGCTGCGTTCGCCCGTGTCCAGCACATCCAGCACGTCGTTGAAGCTGTCCATCAGGCGCAGCGCTTCCTGGGCCTCGGCTGGCCCCAGTTCCATCTGGTTCAACTCCCCCACCGCCGTAAACACAGCCGCCAAGGCATTCGGGACGTTCAGGTTGTCATTCAGGGCGTTGTCAAAGTCGGTTTCGGCTTTGCTTACCAGCGCGAGCACATGGTCGCTGGCAACGCCGTTGGCGGCCGTTGCTGCCACGGCTTCGCGCAGCTTGTCGTAGCGCGTCTGAAGGCGCTCAACGCTGGCCTTGCTTTGCGCCAGCAGGTCAAACCCGAAATTCATCGGCTGGGTGTACTGGTTGCAGATCAACGCATAGCGCAGCACGTTGGCCGGCACACGCCCCGCGGCGAACCCGGCTGCTTCAAGGTCGCGCGCCAGGCCGGTCAGGCCCTGGCCCTGCGGGTCCAGCAGGTCTTTGGCGGTATAGAACGTGCCGTCGCGCTTGCTCATTTTCTTGCCATTGACCAGCAAGAAGCGGCCGTGAACCCAGTAGCGGGCAAACGCGTTGCGGGGCGCGCCCTCGTCAGGCGAACCATGAGGGCCCGGCACGTGCGTGCGATACGCGCCATAGCTTTGCGCAATCTCGCATTCGTGGTGCGGGAAGATGTTGTCCTCGCCGCCGGTATGAATGTCGATCAACGCGCCCAGGTGCGCGCGCGACATGGCGCTGCATTCAATGTGCCAGCCGGGAAAACCAGGCTTGATGCGCTGGTCTACGCCATCGGGGCAGATCTGCGCATAACGGCGCCAGTCTTCGGGCTCCCAGCCCACGTTGCTGTGGGGGTCCCATTGCATGAGGTGCTTGGCGTCCACTTTCCAGAGCGCGAAGTCGCGCGGGTCTCGCTTTTCGTCGCGCACGCCCACGCGGGCGCCGGCTTCCAGTTCGTCGATGACCTTGCCGCTTAGCTTTCCGTACTCCGGAAACTTTGCCACCTCAAAGTAGACCTCGCCGCTGGCCACAACATAGGCAAACCCGCCGGCGATCAACTTCTGGATGGCCGCCAGCATCTCGGCCACGTGGCGGGTCGCGCGGGGGTGCAGCGCGGGGTCTGCGGCTTCGCCGCCCTGGTAGATCTTGAACTTGAGGGCGCGGGCGTCTTCGACGAAAGCGTCTTCAAAGTGGCGCGCCACCTTGAAGGGGTCGGTGCCCAGTTCCCGCGCGGCCTTGGCCAGCTTGTCTTCGCCGGTGGCGTCAGCCACATGGTCTTCGGTCATGTGCCCGACGTCAGTGATGTTCATGACGTGGCGGACCTCATAGCCGTTGCGCTCGAGCACGCGGCGCAGCACGTCGGCCATGAGAAAGCTGCGAAAGTTGCCGATGTGCGAGTAGCTGTACACCGTGGGGCCGCACGAGTACATGGTCACGCGCTGCCCGGTCGGGTCCAGCGGCTGGAAGACTTCCAGCGACTTGGTGTAGGTGTTCTTGAGCTTCAGGACAGACATCGGGTTCAACTTCACTGGTCGGCCCCGGCCATGCGCCAAAGCCGCACCGCATCACGAATGCCGCAGCAGCGCCACCGCCTGCATCACGATGGCATCTCCGCGGCCTACCGCATCCAGGCCTTCGTTGGTTTTGGCCTTCACATTCACTCGCCGCGTTTCGATCTCGAGCAACCCGGCAATGCGCGCTTCCATCTGGCTTTTGAACGGCTTGAGCTTGGGCGACTGGGCAATGATGTTGCAGTCGATGTTCTCAATCTCATAGCCCCGGCGCTTGACCTGCTCGAAGGCAGCCTTGAGCAAGGCGCCTGAGTCCGCATCTTTGTATCTGGGGTCGGTGTCCGGAAACAGCTCGCCAATGTCGCCGAGTCCTGCCGCCCCCAACAGTGCATCAGTGATGGCATGCAACAAGCCGTCGCCGTCCGAATGTCCCTTGAGGCCCTTGGGATGCGGAATGTGCAAGCCGCCAAGGATCAACTTTCGGCCTTCCACAAGCGGATGGATGTCGTAGCCGATGCCGACGCGCATGGCCCGGATGATGCCACCCGGCCTCATAAAGGGAAGCGGTTGGCGGTAGCGGGCAAGTCGCGTTAGGATGGTGCCATTGCAAGGGACATGTCCATGACTGAGCTTACCGCATTTGGCGACGGCACAAGCGATTACGAAAAGTACATCCGCACGCAGCAGCTGTATGCCCTGCAGAAGAAGCCCGATGAATGGGTGAACGAAGAAGAACTGCTGTTTCAAGTCGTGCACCAGGCCATGGAACTGTGGCTGAAGGTGTGCATCCAGCACCTCGAGCAGACCATCGTCTGGATGGGTGAAGACAGGTTGCACGACGCGTCGCGCTTCCTGATTCGCACCAGTGAAATGCTGACGTGGCTGGGCGACAGCCTGAAGTTTCCGCGCAGCATGGCGCCGTGGGACTACCACAAGATCCGCATGGGGCTGGGCAAGGGCAGCGGCCAGGAAAGCCCGACCTACCAGCGCATTCACAAGGTAGTGCCGCGCGTGCTGGAAGCCTTCAACGCGTTGATTGCCAAACGCGCGATCACGCTGGACGAGATTCACGCGCAGCGCGCCCAGCACCAGGAATTGTACGACCTGACATGGGCGATGACCCAGTTCGACCAGGAGTTGATGCACTGGAAGTACCGCCACTACAATGTCGTCAAGCGCATCATCGGCGACGCAGTCATGAGCTTGAAGGGCATTCCCGCCAAGTCGCTCGAAAGGACAACGCTGGAGCCCGCATTTCCGGACCTTTGGGACGTCATCAATCGCACAACCAACTCATACAATGCGAAATTCCGCCCGCAGGGCGGGGCCTATCAATAGGGGTGCGCCATGTCCAAGAAGATGGGAATGATCGTCCTGATCCTGGGTGTCGTCGTCATGGGTGCAGCCATCCTTGACCTGACCAACATGGCCGACACGCCCAAGGGCGACGCGGTCGGTGTCGGCAGCGAAGGCTCGCTGGGCACGTGGCCGCCGTTGCGCATCGCGATCTTGAGCGCGGGCGCGCTGTTGGGCGTGCTGGGCGCCTATGGCCTGGTGAAGAAAGAGAAGAAGAAGGACTAGTCCAACACCTGATCGGGAAAACACACCATGCCGAAGAATACCGCGCTGATCGTGCTTGTGCTTGGCGTCGCCATCATCATTGCCGCGCTGGTGGACCTGTTCGGCATGAGTGCGGGGTTCAACCTCAAGATCGGCGACATCTTTGAAGCCAGCGAGTGGCCGATCGAACGCATTGTGCTGCTTGGCGTGGGCGTGCTGCTGGGGGTCTGGGCCGCCTACTCACTGGGTATGAAGAGCAAAAAGAAACGATAGGCATGGCCGACGATCCGTTGCTGAAGTGGCGCGAAGAATTCCCGATCCTTTCGCGCAAGACCTACCTGATCAACAACTCGCTCGGCGCCATGCCGCGCAAGGTGTATGACGGCCTGAAGCACTTCGCCGACATGTGGAACGAAGACGGCGTCGTCGCCTGGCATTACGAAGACGGCAGCGGCTGGCTCGATGACTGCGGAAAGACCGCTGACCTGATCGGCAGCGTGATGGGTGCGCCCAGGGGCAGCGTGATGCTACACCTGAACGTCGCGACGCTGACCGCCCAGGTGCTCAGCAGCATCGACTTCACGGGCACGCGCAACCGCATCGTGTACGACGACATGCAGTTCACAAGCCCCCACTACGTGTGCCAGGAGTGGGCCCGTTATGGCGCGAAACTCCACGTCGTGAAATCCGACGACCGCATCGGCGTGGACGTGCAGAAACTGGTCGATGCCATTGACGAACGCACCGCCATCGTGCCGATCAGCCACGTCTACTTCCGCAGCGCCTACCTGCAGGACGTGAAGCCGATCATTGAAAAAGCGCACAAGGTCGGCGCAAAAGTATTGCTCGACGTGTACCAGAGCATCGGCACCGTTCCGTTTGACGTCACCGAACTCAACGTGGACTTCGCCGTCGGCGGCAGCGTCAAGTGGGTCTGCGGCGGCCCCAATGTCTGCTACCTGTACATCCGGCCAGACCTGATTGCCGGCTACAAACCGGCGCTGACGGGCTGGATCAGCCACGCACGACCGTTCAAGTTCGAGATGGAATTCACGCCGCACAAGACGGCTTGGCGCGCAGCCACCGGCACGCCGCCGGTTGTTGCGCTGTACTCGGCGCGGCCGGGCTATGAGATCATCAAACAGGTCGGGCTGCCGGCGATTCGCGAGAAAAGCAAACGCCTGACCAGCCACCTGATGGAAAAGGCGCTGGAAGCCGGTTTCAGGGTCAACAGCCCCCGCGACCCCGCGCGCCGCGGCGGCACCGTGTGCATAGACTTTGGCAACGCCGAGCCGGTTCACGAAGAGCTGATTCGCCGCGGATTCGTGATCGACTATCGACCGGGCGGCGGCATTCGTGTCAGCCCGCATTTCTTCAACACGCTGGACGAGTGCGACGCCATCATCGGCCAGATGAAAGAGCTGCACCGCAAGTGACAGGAGCCGCCATGAAATCGACCTTCGCAACGGAACTCTTTGTCAAGCTGTTCGGCGAATTGCCGCGCAAGCGCGTGGAACCTCAGCCCGTACAGCCGCCGCCATCCGGCATCATGGTGCCGAACATCGTTGCCGCACCGGGCGAGCGCGTGGTGTACCATGTGACGCCGCGGCGCGGCGACAGCCGCTGGAACGTCAAGAAAGAGGGCGGCAGCAAACCCAGCGCCGTGTGCGACACCAAGGAGCTTGCCATTGAAGCCGCGCGCGGGTTTGCCCACAACCTGGCGCTGGCGCAGGTCATCATTCACAACAAGGACGGCAAAGTCTCGCAGGAGTACAGCTACGGCACGCCGACCGAGCCGCGCCCCACGACAGAGCCAGAGCCCGCCAAGCCCGTGGGCGACTGGAACCGCGAGACCGAGGACGAGACCGAAGTCGATCGCAACGTGCAGGATTCGTAGGCACGCCGGGCACCTGGAGCTCTTTCAGGGTTTGTTTGCAGAGATTCCGCGCCGCGCCCAGCAAGCAGATCAAGGAGCGCGGACGCAGGCGTGGCTGCAGGCCACGCTGAGGGATCGCGACGAAGAGATGCGAAGCTCGCCGCAAGCGGAAGCCTGCAAACGAACCTTGAAAGTGCTCTAGCCCCAGCCGCCGCCGCCCGGAGTCTGGATCTCAATCGCGTCGCCCGGGCGCAGTTCGCCCTGGCACTTGGACTCGAGCGTCTCTTCGCTGCCGTCTTTGCGCACCACGCGATCAAGTCCCGGCGCGCCTGCTGTGCCGGCTGCGGCGCCGCCAGGCGCCCGACGCCTGCGCTCGGCCAGCAGCGCAAATTGGGCGCGGGATAGCGCGCGCACACGGCGGATCACGCCTTCGCCGCCCGGATGCTCACCGGCGCCGCCACTGCCCTCGCGAATCGAGTACTCCTCGACGCGCAACGGGTAGGCGTGCTCAAGTGCCTCGACCGGCGTGTTCAGTGTGTTGGTCATGTGACTGTGGGTGGCGCTTGCGCCTGCGCCCGCCGGTCCCCCACCGCAGCCGCCGGCAATGGTTTCGTAGTACGTGAAGGGGCGACCATCGGGCCAGGCGCCGCCGATGGTCAGGTTATTCATCGTGCCCTGGGAGTGGGCGGGCACGACACCCGGCACAGCCTGCGCCAGCGCCGCAAGGCACACGTCCACAATGCGCTGGCTGGTCTCGACGTTGCCGCCGGCCACGGGTGCGGGCCTGCGGGCGTTGACTACGCTGCCGTCGGGCGCGATGACCTCGATACACTCGAAACAGCCGGCATTGATCGGTGGCCGCGGATTGCACAGGCACAGCACGGCATAGAAGGCCGCGCTCTGCGTGACGGCCAGAACAGCATTCACGCCGCCGCGAACCTGCGGAGCGCTGCCGGAGAAGTCGAACCTCAACGTCTCGCGTGTCACGGCCAGCGTGACACGGATCGGGATGTCGCGCGTGCCGGCGCCGTCATCGTCCAGATAGTCGTCCGCTTCGTACACACCGGGCCGAAAGCGTGTGAGATTCTCGCGCATCAACGCCCGGCTGTGGGCGAACAGGGCCTTGCACTGGCGCTCGAATGCCGCGCCGCCGATGCGCGAGCGCACCTCGACCATGCGGGCTGCGCCGCGATCACAGGCCGACAGCTGGGCCTTGAGGTCACCGTCGCGTTCGCGGGGCGTGCGTGTGTTTGCCAAGATGAACCTGCCGGTGTCGGTCAGCAGCCCCGCGCTGGTGCGCAACAGCGCGGGCGGTATCACGATGCCTTCGGCCATCAGGTCCGACTGCGGCGCCATGCTGCCCGGTGATGCCCCGCCGATGTCAGCGTGGTGCGCACGGTTAGCGGTGTACCCGGCCAGCTTGCCGGCGGCAAACACCGGCGCAACAACCGTCAGGTCGGGCAAATGGGTGCCGCCTTCGTAGGGGTCGTTCACGACCGCGCACTCGCCCTCGCTCAAGTTCATGGTGCGCAGCACCGCCGCGACACTCGCGGGCATGCTGCCCAGGTGCACAGGCAGGTGTGCCGCCTGGGCCAGCAGTCGGCCCCTGGCATCAAACATCGCGCACGAGTAATCCTGCCGCTCCTTGATGTTGGGGCTGAATGCCGCGCGCTTGAGCGCTTCGCCCATTTCTTCGGCGGCGCCTACCAGCGCGTGATGCAGGATGCTGAGTTCGGCTGCGTTCACTTGCGCTTCCTTCCAGATTTTGCCCGTCGCTTGCGCTCCGGGCTCTTGCTCACATGCAAGAGTAGCTGTCCTGACTTGGTCACCTTCAGCCGCCACCCGGCTTTCAAGTACAGGCACGACGAGAGTTCTGTGACGATAACGGGCCCTTTCAGCGTTGCACCCGCGGTCAACGCTTCCCGGTCGTACACCGGTGCCCCCGCCGAAGTGCCCGTCGGCCGTGGCGCGCCACGGCCCTGCGCAGCAAGCGCAATCCGGGGTGGCGTGTGAGGGGCAGTCACGTGCACGCGCACGTTGACAATTTCCACGGGCTCCGACTCTCGCTTGAAGCCGAACTGTGCCTCGTGCTCTTTGCCGAAATGGACTCTCCAGTCCCGACTGAGGGGAATGCTCAGCTCAAAGCTCTGGCCGACATAGCGCGCCTCCAGGCTGGCAACGCACCGGAATGGCCCAGGCAAGCCGCACTCGCGCAGTTCCTGCGTTGCGCGCTGTTCAAGCTCGCGGGCAACGCCGATGGCCGCGTCGAATGAGTTGTCGTCGTCACGCAGCAACAGTGTCCGCGAGAGGTCGCGCGATGCCGGTGTGTGCAACATGCCCAGCGCGCACAGCAGCCCCGGCTCGCGCGGTACCAGCGCCGTGTCACTGTCCACAAGCTCGGCAAGGTCGCACACCAGCAAGCCGCCCGCGCCGCCAAACGGGACAAGCGGCAGGCCGCTGATCCCGTGGCGCTCAAACATCACCCGGCGCAATGCGCGCTCGATGCCGGCCAGTGCAACGCGCAGCACTGACTCGGCGGCTTGCTTTGCACTGCCGATGTCGAGGCTGCGCAATGCTGCTTCAGCCCTGTCTGCGTGGAGGGGCATCTCGCCGCCGAGCTTCAATTCGCGCGGGATGCGCCCCAGCACCAGCAGCGCGTCGGTCAGCGTGGGCAGCTTGCCGCCCCGGCCGTAGCAGGCGGGGCCGGGGTCGGCACCTGCGCTCTGCGGGCCGACGTGCAGCGCGCCGCCCGCGTCAAGCCACGCGATGCTGCCGCCGCCGGCGCCTATGGTATGAATGTCCAGGCTGGGTGTGCGCAGCGGCAGGCCGGCAATCTCGGTCACGCTGCGCAGCGCTGCCTGCGGGTGCACGCGCGCAACATCGGTGCTGGTGCCGCCCACGTCGAATGCCAGGCCGTCGCTCATGCCCTCGGCTGCAAGCGCCGCGCGCACACCCGCGATGCCGCCGGCAGGGCCCGAAAGCGCCAGCTTTACCGGCTCAAGCGCCGCAATCGGCGCGGGCAGCCAGCCACCAGCCGAGTGCATCAGCACCACGCGCGCCGGCGCGGCCCGCTGCTGCAAGCGGCTGATGTAGCCGCGCAGGATCGGCAGCAGGCCGGCGTTGGCGGCGGTCACCAGGCTGCGCTCGTACTCGCGAAACTCGGGCGCCAGCGCGCACGAGAGCACCGCGGCAATCCCTGCCTTCTCCAGCGCTTCGCCCAGTGCCATCTCGTGCGCGGGGTTGGCGTAACTGTGCAGCAGGCAGACGCCGGCGGCTTGCACACCCGCGGCTTTCACCAACTCGACGATGCGTGCAATCTCGGCTCGCGTCAGCGCGTGCTCGACGCTGCCGTCGGGCGCAAGCCGCTCGGCAACTTCAAAGCGCAGTTCAGCGGGGATCAGCGCCTGGCGCTGCGCGGGCTCAAGCGCGTACAGGTCGGCGGGTGCCCGGTTCTGGCGGCCGATGGCAAGCACATCGCGAAACCCCCGTGTCGTGATGAATGCAACGCGGCCCAGCTTGCCCTGCAGCAGCGCATTCGTGGCCACTGTGGTGCCGTGCACCAGCAGGTCTGCGCCGCCAAGGCGCTTGAGCGCTTCGCCCACGGCAATCCCGGGGTCGTGCGGCGTGCTGGGCACCTTGCAGGTCAGCAGCGTGTTGCCGCGCAGCAGCACCGCGTCGGTGAAGGTGCCGCCGACATCAATCGCGGCCACGGCGTTGTCATTCGCTCGCTGCTTCATCGGGTTGCGTCCGCGCTGCCCAGGCTTCGATCAACCCGGCCACCTCGGGCGCAGCTTCCGCGCTGACCAGGTGGCCGTAGCCCTGCAGGGCATGCACGCGGCAGTCTGGCACGTTCTTCCATGCGCGCAACATCTCGGGTGCTGCGCACATCGTGTCGCTGGTTCCGTACACAAACTCAATCGGCATCTTGACGCCCATCAGGCGCGGGCGCGTGTCGAAGCCCTTCAGCAGTTCCAGACGCCGGGCCAACTCGGCGTGATCGACCTCGCCGAAGCGCGCGAGAAACTTCGCGCGGTCTGTGCCCTTGAGCGTGCCCACCAGCTTCCATGCGGCAAGCCGGCGCGAAACCGGCTTGATCAGGGCGCGCGGCAGCACCCGGGTCGCGGCGCGGCCCAGTGCCGCTGCAAATGGCTCAGGCTCGACGGGAAACGTGGAAAGCAGAAAAGCCGACTTCACGACATCGGCGTGGCGCAGCAGCACTTCCTGGGCGACGGCGCCGCCGAAGCTCTCGCCGATCAGCAGCCTTGCAGACAGTTGCTTCATGCGCTCGGCGATGCTGTGGCACAGGCTCGGCCATTCCAGCTTCAGCCCCAGCGGGTACTGGAAGACGTGCATCTTCACGGACGACAGGTGCTCGCCGATCTTCTCGGCGCAGAATCCCTCTCCATCAAGCCCCGGCAGATACATCGCGCGCATGTGCCGGAGTCTAGGTTTGCGCGCCAGCGAAAGGCACCCCGAAACAAGAAGCGGACGGCCGAAGCCGTCCGCTTGTGTAGGTCGTGAAACTTACTCGCCGGTCGTGGGCAAGCCGGCCTTCTGCCAAGCGTCAAAGCCGCCAACGATGTTGCTGACGTTGGTGTAGCCCAGCTTGCGCAATGCACCCTGCGCCATGCCGCCGCGCATTCCGCTTTTGCAGTAGACGACGACCGGGGCCGTCGGGTCAGGAATGTTCTTGGGCACGGTGTCGAGAATGTTGTCCAGCGGGATGTGTGTTGCACCAGGGATCGTCCCGGACGTCAGTTCCTGTGGCATGCGCACATCGATCAGCGTGAGGAAGGGCTGATTCGAAATCGGTTTGACTGCCTTGGTTTTCTTGCGTTTGGGTTTGGCTGCGGCTGTCGTGGTCGGTTCAAGAATCGTAGCTGCGTCGGTGGGTCGAAGTCTTGGCGGCAGTTGCATCGGGGTCCCTTTTCCAGCGGCCGAAAGAAGAAGTCCGTCAATCCAAAGAGCTCAATCAGGGCCATAATTATACGAGTTCTGGCGCGAATTTGAAGCGCAAAGCGCTTGACTACAGGCACTACTTCACTATTGTCCGCGCCCTTTTGTGACACACCCCGCGCGCGCCGCGACCGCTTGCCGCGGCACGTTGACCCGACTCAACGCTGTCAGTATACGCTCCGCGGGGCTTGAGCACTCCTGCGTGCCCTCTGTCACTTGCGAGGATCAATCTCATGGCTTTCAATCGACCCAAGATCTCGGTTTTCGGCGCCGGATACGTCGGCAGCACGGTTGCACAGCGCTGTGCAGATCGCGAGCTCGGAGACATCCTGCTGATCGACATTGTCCCGGACATGCCCAAGGGCAAGGCTCTGGACATGTTCGAGAGCAGCCCGGTGGAACGCTTTGACGCTCGCGTTGAAGGCACGAACAACCCGGACGACGTCAAAGGAAGCGACATCGTGGTCATCACCAGCGGCATCCCCCGCAAGCCCGGGATGAGTCGCGATGACCTGCTCAAGACCAACGCCGGTATCGTTCACAGCGTGGTAGACAAGATCAAGCAGCACGCGCCCAACGCCATCATCATCACGGTGACCAACCCCCTGGACGTGATGACCTTCGTCGCGCACCAGCGCAGCGGCTTTCCGAAGAGCCGCGTGATCGGCATGGCCGGCGTGCTGGACAGCGCGCGCATGGCAAGCTTTGTCGCCATGGAGCTGAACGTGTCGGTCAAGGACATCAGCCCGATGGTGCTGGGGGGCCACGGCGACACGATGGTGCCGCTGCCGCGCTATACCACCGTGTCGGGCATCCCGGTCACGGACCTGCTGCCTGCGGACAAGATTGACGCGATCAACAAGCGCACCCAGACCGGCGGCGCTGAAATCGTCAACTTGTTGAAGACCGGCAGTGCCTACTACGCCCCGGGCAGCAGCGTGGTGGCCATGGTCGAGAGCATCGTGCGCGACCAGCGCCGCGTGCTGCCGTGCTGCGTGCTGCTGGAAGGCGAGTACGGCTTGAAGGGATCGTGGCAGGGCGTGCCGTGCGTGCTGGGTCGCAACGGTGTCGAGAAGATTCTTGAGCTCAAGCTCAACGCCGCCGAGAAGGCCCTGCTGGAGACCAGCAACCAGCACGTCGCCAAGGCCATCACCGAGTGCAAGCAACTGCTGGGCCTGTAAAGGACAGGGCAGTCGTTTCGAGGCGACGCCGCCGGTGAACTAGATCGCGCCAAGCCAGGCGGCTGTGCGGGCGTACTTGGTACCTGCAAGGCCGTTGATGAACTTTTCATCTGCGGTCAGGAAAGAAGCCTTGAGCACCTGGGCCAGTGCCAGGTAGCAGCAATCATAAACCGCACGGCCCGTCTCGAGCGCAATATCCAGCGCCGGGTACATGAGCGAAGTTGTCGGCTTCAGTTTGACAGGAAAGCTGTTTAACTGATGAAGCCGCACTTGGGCGTCCAACGGCTCCATCAAGCCGCGCCGGGCATACTTGGCAAGCACGCTCGCTACTTCGACTACAACAAGGTCGGGGGCGTGCAAGGGGACACCCGACCGCATCAACCCTTCTGCGCGATCGGAATGGGGCTCAGGCACCAGCAGTTTGACGGCCACGCTTGCATCGAGGACGTATTCGATCATCTTGCCCGGTCTTCGCGAATCAGGTCCACGCTGTCAGGAAACACGCGTCCAGCCAACTCTTCGCGCAGCCGTCTCGAAATGTCCGCCGCTTCCGTGTGCGTGTAAGTCGTCGCTGCCGCGATGATCTCTCGCAACTCGGCCTCCAGCGAACGCTTGTTGGCCTTGGCCTGTTGCTTCAGGCGGGCGATCAATTTCTTGTCCAAACCTCGAACCAGTACCTGCGCCATAACGCCTCCTTGCTATCACAATGATAGCAAGGAGGCGTTATGGCGTGAAGTCACGGAGTTACAGTTTCTTGGGCAGTGCGCTGAAGGGTGTGGGCACTTCGGCGGGGTGCAGAAGCTCAAGAATCGCGTACACACAGTTCACCGCAGGCGCGGCGTCTGTGGTGTACAGCGATGCCAGGCCCTGCAGCGTCTGCATGACGATGCGCACCGGGTCAAACCAGTTGCGGCGAGCGTTGCCCTTGATGACTTGGCCGTCGTGCACCGCATCGGCGACCGAATTAAGCACAGAGCCCGTCGGCAGACCGCGCTCGTGGAACAGTTTCTGCAAGTGGCGTTCGCGGTGTTCAATCGACTTGTCGAGTTGGGCCGGCACGCCAAACGCGTTTGTCAGCCGATCGACCACCTCGGCCCAGGTCACGTTGCGTGTCGGCACGAACGAGCGCCAGCCGTTCAACCGAGCGATCATGCCTTTGCGGTCGGCATCAATGATGGCCGCTGCCTGCTTCTCTGCTTCGCCAGCGAGGGACTTGGAGAACGTGAAGTCGAGGTGCGCGGCAAAGTTGTCGCGCGCCTGCGCCGGCTGCGCTACCAGCACCTCAAGCGGTCGGCGCCATCCTGAATCTTGAACCTTGCGAACGTCGGTGGACATAGAGGCCCTCGCCAAGCGCCCCAAGGCTAGTTTCATCCCGAACGAATTGCCACCGTTGAAAGTGCCGAACCCAGCCCCAGCTGCGTCAGTCTACTTGCGCTCGCGGGCGTGGTCGGCGCGGACTGTATCAAGCCAAGCGTACAAGCCGGCCATCTGCTGGGCGAAGTCGTGGGTGTGGCCATCCAGCGGGTTCTTGAAGAACGGCGCAAGCTGGGCCAGCATTCCGCTCTCGCCGCGCTGCCATGCGAGGCTCACCAGGCGCACAAGGTCAAGCACCAGCGGCGCAGCCAGCGCGCTGTCGCAGCCCTGCCAGGTGAACTGGAAAGTCATCTGGGTGCCAAGGAAGCCCTCGAAGTGGATCAGGTCCCAGGCGGTTTTCCAGTCGCCGAGACTGGGCACATACTGGATGTCAGTGCGCACGAACGCGCCACCCAGCATTTCTCGCAGGGCCACGTCTTTCTGGCGCAGCTTGCTGTCTTTGCTGGCGGGCGCGTCGAGCACAGCACCGTCGTTGTTGCCCAGAAAGTTGTTGCCGACCCAGCTCAGCACCTTGAGGTTGCGCGCAATGAACATCGGGCCCAGCACAGTCTTGAGCAGCGTTTCGCCGGTCTTGCCGTCTTTGCCCGCGTGCGGCAGGCGTGAATCCCGCGCGATCTTGCGCAGCGCCGGCAGCTCGCTGGCCTGGCTTGGCGTAAAGTTGATGTATGCGCAGCCCTGGCGCAATGCCGCCAGCGCCGCCAGCAGCGTGCCCGACGCAAACCCGCCGCCTGCCTTGGGCAACGCCTCCATCAGGCGCTCGGGCGAATCGAAATCAGCGGTTTCGGCGAAGTGGGGCTCGGTGCTGCACAGGTTCACGACAATCACGCGGTCCAGGTTGTTGTCGGCGCGAAAGCGCGCGATCCGCTCTTCGATGCGCGTAAGTTCCGCCAGGTAGCCGCCCTTGGGCACCGCCCCAAAGCTGAAGGCCTGCACCGTCTGCACATTCTTGTCCACGGCGGTCAGGTCATCGCGCAGGTCGCGGGCCAGCTTCTCGGGCAGGATGCGCGACTCGCCAAGCTCGACGGCCTTTTCATGCAACGGCTTGCTGCTGACGTCTCCGCCACCGAACACGATGTCGTGCACCGCTGGCAGCGTGATGCCCCGAAACTCGGGGCCTTCGGTGACCATGCCGGTGGTCGTGGCGCGATTCTGCGCGATGGCAAGCGCCCCGGTCATCACGGTGGTGGCGACATTGCCGCGGGCGCCGATGAAGTAGACTCCGATGCTCATCTGTTCTCCTGCCCTTCCATACCGCGCCTGCTGCCGCATTTACTTCTCTAGCGCCGCAAGCGCCCTTTGCGCAAAATCCCGCCGCTCCGGCGTCTGCGATGCCAATTCTGACGTCGCTTCGTCCGCGCTGCGTTTGACAACCGGGAACGGCACAAAGCGCTGCTCAACAGCCCCCGACCCGATCCCGCCTTCCCTGCCGCTGTCGCCTGTACCGCCCTTGTCACCTGCCTTCTCGCCTGCCCCAATGGCGAGGTTTTCAAGACGTGTCGCCAGGGCTTGCCGTTCCTCGGGGCTGGACGGTGCAGTATCCGGCAAATCGGCTGCGCCATGCTGTATCCGGGTGTCGGCTGTGGCTTCGCCCGCGCGTTTTGCTTCATCCAGCGCGCCCTGCCGCTGGTCGTGCGTCGCGCTTTCGCTGCGCATGAGTTGCGCCGCCTTGTTCATGGCAGCCGACGCCTTCTGCAATCCCATCGCCTCGGCGCGGGTGCGTGCGTCGCCGGCGTCGCGACCACTTTGCACGTTGATGCTGAATGCCGTGTCGGGGGCAGCATCCGGACGCGTGCCAGGACCCGCCGGGACATCCAGACCGAACGCCCAGACCAGGGTTGTCGTTGCAGCCAACAGCAGCAGCGGCGCCAGCACCAGCGAACTGGTTGTCAGCACATGGGGTGCAGGCAGCCGCAGCGCCCGGCCCAAAGCTTCGCCGGCGCGTTTCAGCACCGGCTGCTGAAAGCTGTCGGTTTCAGCCAACTGCAGGGCCGTTGCAAGTGCGCCATCGTCGTCGCCGAGCCGAGCCTCCAGGGCCAGTGCCGCGTCGGTGACGCCGGGTACTCGGGTGCGGCGCAAAGTGCCGACCAGGCCAGCCACGAATCCGCAAAGTGCAAATGCCAGCACCCACAGCGGCGCCGACTCGAAGGCCGCGCCCAATGCCAAGGGCAGCGCTACCAGCAACAGCACGCCGGCCAGTACGGCAACGCTGCCAGTCAGCGCGCCGGCCGCCACTGCGCGCAACGCCTGCCGGGCCAACAGGCGCAGTGCCACCACGCGCAGTTGCGCGTGCAGCGACGAGCTGGTTGTGGCTGCGATGTTCATTCGTGCGGCTCAAAGATCAGGGTGACTTGCGCCGGCTGGCCGCGCTCGGCGCGGGGAATGCCGGGGGCGTTCGGGTTTGGTGAATACACGTCGCTGTGGGTGCCGCTTTCGCGGTCGTTGTCCAGCACGCAGGACGCGTCTCGCCACATGGCGATCAGGTTGCCCTTCAGGTCGGCTTCGAACAGCGAGCGGTTCAGCTCTGGCCGGAACTGTTCCTGGCTGCCCGTGAACACCCACCCCACCATCTCGGGTTTGCCTTCAAGCCGGAAGTCCATCAGCCATTCCTCAACGCGAACGACAGTGGTTTCGCCGGTATCGGCATGTTTGAAACGCACGCTGATCTTCACGCGGTCGCCGGTGGGTTTTTCCAGATAACCGCGGCCCATGCGTTTCTCTTTGCCCTCGGCCAAGCCCACAATCTCGAGTGCGCGTTTCAGGTGCTCGCCCTTGGCTGTGGCTGCAAACAGTGACTCGTGGGTTGCACCGCCCGGGGCGACAAGCAGGAACTCAAGCGGGCGTGTCTGCTCGCTCAGCATCAGCGCATCCATCTCGACGCGCTTTTCGGCCGGCCAGGCGCGCAGGCCGCCCTCAAAGCTGACATAGGCGGCTTCGCGCTGGCTGACCGGCGCGGGCTCAGGCTCGATGGGCTTGTTGCGTGGCGGGTCCGGCTGCTTGTTTGCCGGCGACTCGGTGTTGCCAGAGCTTGCGTTTGCAGGCGTGCCAGCCGCCGTGTTCGGGCCCGGTGCCGTGGCTGTGTTGCCACCGCACGCCGAAAGCAGTCCCAGAACTAAAGCAATCAACACAAGCCTTGCTGGCATCACCGTCTCCGTTGAAAGTCCCGATCGGCCGGACTTCCTGACTTAAATTGAACGCAATTCGACGGCGCAAAGCCTAGCAAATCTTGCGGTTACGTCAGCGCCCCGGGGCTGCATCCAAACGAACAGGGCGCGGGAAAGTTCCCGCGCCCTGGGTGAATTGCTGTGATCCTCAGCCTGCGTACCGGCCCATGGAGTCCGCGAACTTGAAGGTCACGGTAAGCGGTTCAAGGCCGGCTTCTGTGCGGTTGTAGTTCACCCTGGTGGCAGCATCGACCGCCAGGGAAACGAACATCCAGGGTGCCGTGCCGGATGAAGCACCGGACAAGGCGTTGACGGCGAAGCTGATCTCAAGCTTCTCAATCTTTGCGCCGCTGTTGATGATGTATTGCTCGACGGCGGCCACGACGTTGTTGAAAATCTGCGCGTAGAGCGCCTTCTTCTCTCGAATATCGTTGCCACGGTCACCGGGGAAGATGACCAGGCTGGTCAACGTGGCGTAGCTTTCGGGCACGGGCTTGCGGCCACGCGCGTCGATGGCAACGACATAGCTGTTGGCCTTGGCGCCTTCATCCCACATGCAGTAGATGGTCACCTGCTCTTTGGGAACACTGGGCGCGCTGGACAAGCCTTCGTCCTTGGGCAGCTGCACCTGGTGGTTGCGCTCATCGACTTTGAAGCGCGTGCAGAGGATGAAGAAGATCAGCAACTGGAACACCACGTCGATCATCGGCGTGAGGTCCGGGCTTGCCTTCTCCTCTTTGGGCGTGCGTTTCTTTTTGCGCGACATGTGATTCTCCGGTACAGGGCTATCCCTGTGATGGCTTAGTCGAGTTCCTGGTCCTTCATGATGGCGATCTTGATCTTGTAGATCTTGATCAGCGCCATCTGCTCAATCAACTGGCCGAAGTACTGGGCCGGGGCGCGGGCGTCGCTGCGCACCACGATCATGTTTTCACTGATGCCGTCGGGGCCGCGGCCGGTGTAGCCCGCGGTTTCGTCTACGCGGTCGGCCTGCTCGTTCAGGATGCCTTCCATTTCCTGGATATTCTTCGGGTCAGGGTGGCCGTGGCAGAAATAGCCGTATTGCTCGGGCAATTCGGCGTCGCTGCCCTGGTCGGACGGTGCAATGTGAACGATGAACTGCTTCTTGGCCTGCGGGTCTTCGTCGTTGGCTGCCAGGGCGTCCGGCAGCCGCAGGTTGACGTTCTCCTGCGAGGTAATCTGTGTCACCACCAGGAAGAAGATGATGAGCTGGAACACCACGTCGATCATCGCCGTGAGGTCCACTTCAACACCTTCCGGCACTGCGCGGGCTTTGCGTTTCTTTGCCATGGACGAGCTCCGGTAAAGGGCGGCGGGTGCCGCCCTTTACCCACAGGGTTTCGACTATTGCTGGCCGGCGTAGGCGGCAATCGTTTCGATCATGTCGTCGGCGACCAGCGTAATGCTCGTGCCGATCGACTGCACCTTGTTCTTGAAGAACCAGTAAAAGGCCAGGCCCGGAATCGCGATGATCAGACCGCAGACCGTGGACAGCAGCGCCAGACCGATACCGCCGGCAACCATCTTCGGGTTTACCTGGCCGCCGGGCGCATTTTCAATCTGCGTGAAGGCCTGCACCATGCCCGTCACCGTGCCGAAAAGGCCCATCAACGGGCCGACCGATGCGCACAGCGCGATCGGCGACACGTGGAACTCAACCTTGCCCTGCTCGGCCTCGGCCATGCTGACGGCGGCGTCCTTGACGCTCTCGGGGCCGAACTGCATCCGGTTCAAGCCTGCGCCAACCACGCGCGTCAGGTAGTTCGGGGCGCTTTCACAGTACTGCAGCGCGCCTTCGAGGTCGCCTTCATCAATGTAGTTCTGGAGTGCGCCAATGACTTCCGGCGGCACAATCTTGTCGCGGCGGACGTTCACGAAGCACTCGATGATCCAGCCGAACATGAAGACTGAAGTCAGGATGATGGCCAACTGGGTGATAATGCCCAGCGCGCCCGATGGGATGCCGAGAATCTTCTCGCCCAACGATGCACTACCGCCCTCCTGGGCAAACAGGGCCGGCGCCAGAACAGCGGCAACGGCGAAAATGAGCACGCCATACAAGGCTTGCTTGTTGATTTTCACGTTCATGAGTGGCTTCTCCTGCACTTGCGGTCGCCGCCTGCCTGTGGCAGGTCGAAGTCGGCGCCCGAATCCGAGATAGTTTCAAAACGGGGGGGTTGGCAGAAAGTTCGGGGTATTTCTGAATTTGCCGGTCTGCATCTTGAGGCATTGCGGGGGTCAGCCCGGGTCGAGTTGACCCCCGTGTGCCTTGAATCATGGGCAGCTGCTAGTCGCCCTTTTTGTACTTGGTGATCACCTGCTGGATCTGCGTGACCGAGTCATCTTCTGCCGCCCGGGACTTGGGCAACAGGTTCAGCAGCTCAGCCAGGTACTTTTCTGCCAGCTTGGCGTGGTTGGAGGCGACGGTCTCGGTGGCTTTGTTCAAGTCAGCCATCTTTGCACAGGCCGTGGCCGCGCCCAGAAGCGCCATGCTGCGGATTTCGTCGTCGGACTGGAAGATCGACAAAGCCATGCTGAAATTCTTCAGCGCTTCGGCCCAGTCGTTCGCGTTCTTGGCATCAGCCGACTTGACCAGCCCCTGCCCGACATAGCTGCCCGCTGCCATGTATGCCTCATCGGCGTTGATCCAGTCGCCGCGCGGGACAGCCGCGCTGCGGGTGTTGTGTGCCGACTCCCACTTGCGGGTGGCTTCATAGAACCGCGCGTTGGCGCCGCGGGCATCCCCCTCTTTGATCTGCATAAAGCCTACCTTGAGCTGCGCCTCTTTCGCCGCGCGGTTAGGCTTGTTGTCCCCGCGCTTTAGCGCAACAGGAATCAGCGCTTCGTACGATGCGCGGGCGGTCTTCCAGTCTTCTTTGCCTTCGGCGAAGCGCGCCGCGTTGCGCAGGGCACGAATCGTCCAGTCGTGGTAGATGTTGTCGCCGGACTTGCCGGACAGTTCATCGCAAAGGTCCTGCAGGCTCTTGATACCCTTTTCGCGGGCGGCGTCGGCTTTGCCCTCCTGCAGCAGGCACAGTACGTATGCCTCAAGCGCGTCGAGGTAGTAGCGATTCATGCCGCCGGCGTTGGTGACGGGCTTGCCGGTGATCGATGACTTGTAGTTGATCGGCAGAATGCCGGTCGTCACGGGTGCCTTCTCACAGTCGGCAAAGAACTCTTCAAACGCCTTGATGGCTGCGCCGTGGTCTCGGTTCAGGCGGTGACCCTGGGCGAGGTAGTACTTGCAGGTCAACACCACGTTAAAGTCCCAGTCCTCTTTGCTGAAATCCTTGGCTGCGGCGCCGCCGATAATGCGCTGCGCGTCGGCAATCAGCTTGGCGCCCTGCCCTCCGGACAACTTGCGGGGCATGCCGTTGAACTCGTCCATGCCCTGGCCGCGGTAGTTGATGCCGTCCACTTCCCACAGTTTTGCGCGCGCCTCGGCCTTGCCGCGGTCTTTCTGCCAGTTCACGCCTGAAATGGTCTGGCTGTCGATGCTGTAGGCCTCGGCGGTTTTGCCGCCCTTGAACACGATTGCCGCCGGTGCTGCGCACAGGCCCCCTGAAAGCAGCAGGGCGACGGCCATGGTTGCAAGCTTGATCTTCATGGTTGGTTCTCCCGTTCCCCTACTTCTTCAATGGAATCTTGGCCTTGTCGCAACTTGCGACAACCTGTTTCAGCAGGTCCTGCAGCTTGGCGATGTACTGCTTGGTGTCTTCAGCCAGGTAGGCCGCTGTGAAGTTGCTTTCGTTGCTGGCAGTAAGGTAAGCGTCCTGGATGCGCTGCAGAATCTCGGCCTCGGTGACGCCAGCCGGCGGCTTCTGGCCGTAGGCGTCAATCCAGCGAATCATCGCCTCAAGCCACCCGATCAGGTTTGACCGGAATTCGCCGCGGTACTGGTACGCTGACAGCTTGGTGAAGCTGGCCCACACCTGAAGGCGAATCTGGCTTGCGAACCACAGGAAGCCCGCCTTGTCTGCCGGCACGCCCTGAAGCACCAGGTTGCCCTTGTCATCCTTCTTGGGCGCGAAGTTGCTGGTGACCTGGTCGACGTACTTCGGCCATTCGATCTTGATGTCGCCAAGCCGGAACATTTCCAGGAAGACCTGTGCCAGGTTCTCGGCTGTGGCCAGGTAATAGGTCTCGATTTCGACCTGGAAGCTCAGCTTGAACGGGTCGCCCAGCTTCTTGTTCGTATCGCGGATTTCGTTGAAGCAGAGGCAGCGGCGCAGGTGCAGAGCGGCCTTTTTCAGCTGCTCTTTGTCGCCGGATGCGCGGTACAGCTCAAGATAGGCTTTGCCAAGCTGGTTGCGAACCTCAAGCTCGCCGGCGTTGGACGGGCGCCCGATCATCTTGAGCTTGGCATCAACCGGGATTTCTTCTTCTTTACCGTATTGAGACTTGTTCTTTTCGAAGATGACCTCGAGGTAGCGAACGGCGTTCTTCCAGTCGCGGATGCGCACGTACTGGTTTGTCACCAGCGTCAGTTCTTCGTCCTTGATGTTCTCAATCCCGCCACCCAGGCCGGTTCGACGCAGCTCGTAGTACTTGAGAATGCGCGTCGTGACCGGGCGGGCACGCTCGTCAATGTCCGCCGCCATGGCCTCAAGCATCGCGCCGAACTCATAAATGAAAACCGTGCCCGTGAAGAAGGCAAGCTCGCCGGTGTTCAATTCGATGGTCGTGATCAGCTGCACGAAACGCTGCTTACTTGCGTCTTCCTTTTCGGCGTCGCGGGCGGCCTGCAACCGGTCGAGCAGCGAGAGGTTGTCGCCGCCAGCGGCCTTGCCTGCCGCGGCTCTGATGTCCTTATAGATGTCGAGCTTGATCTGCTTGTCGTACTCGGCCTTGACGGCTTCGGCCCAGCGCTTGGGGTATGTTTCGGACATCTCGTTCCAGCGCTTCTCGATGGCCGGCAGCGCCTCAGGCAGATGGGCGGAGATCGGGTTATCTTCGTTTGGATCGAACGTTTTCTGCTTGATCCAGACCTTCCAGAAGTGGTCGGCCAGCGCCTTCTGTTTCTCAAACGCGGTCTTGGCGTCGGCGACGCGCTTTGCATCGTCGGGGTAGTCGCGTTCGTTGACGCGCTTGAACTGGTCCTTCTTTAGCTGCGCGGCACGAGACCCGATGCGCGAGCTGGCACGGGCCATGGCGCTGGTCACCGGCTGCAACTGATCGACCAGGATGCCGTAGACCTTGTTCACCATGCCCTGGACTTCTTCCTTGTCGTCCGGGAACGCTTCGGAGTAAGCCAGATACAACTGCTCGCAGGCATCGCCGTCGCGGGCTTCCCACAATGCGCCAAATGCCAGCTTCAGGCTGTGCTTCTGGTAGGCGGTGTTGTCGGCCAGGTGCAGGCCGTACATGGTCCAGAACGGCCTCAGCACACCCAGCGCGAGATCACGGCCCGCGGCGCTTGCGGCTTCGCGGTCGGCAGGCGGCAGGTTCTTGGGCGGGTTGCGCAGCAGGTATGCCAGGTCGTACGCGGCATATCCCATGCGCTTCATGTCGGCGTCCGGGTCGCCTTTGCCGGTCGGGTTGGCCTGCATCCACGCCGCGTTCCGGAACTGCGCGACCGCCTGCATGCCCTCAATGATCGTGGGCTTGTCGATGCCCTCAAGCAGCGGCTGGATGTCTTTCCAGTGACGCAAGGCCTCGAACAGGAAGTATTTCTTGTACAGGTAGACGGCTTTGTGCCAGTTGGCGAGCGAATCTTTGGTGGCGCCGTTCTGGATGACGTCCCAATGTCCGGTTTCCATGCCCTTCCACATCGACTCGGGCAGGTCTTTCAGGTCCAGCGCGTGGCGGTTGCGCTGCTCGGTAAAGAAGGCGTCACTTTCACGTTCTTCTTCCGGGCCGCTGCGGTTCATACGCGGGGCATTGAAGTCTTCGCTGAGCGTGTAATAGGCCTTGCCTGCGATGTACAGGCTCATGTGGTACGAGCGATAGCGGGCCGGAATCTTCAGGAACAGCACGGCCGCGTTGGCCCACTTTTTGGCGTCGAAGTATTCGCGAGCCTTCTTGAACTGCAGGTCCAGCAGCGCGTCGCCCTCAGAGATCTCGGCCTTCAGCTTGTCCATTGCGTCGGCAAACGCCTTGAGCTCTTTATTGTTGGGGTCGCCGATCTCTTTCTGGATCAGGTAGCCGGCGTGGCGCGCGCCGCGGTTGGCCATTTCGCCGGGGAACTTGGCAAGGCTCTCGGTATCCGTGATCAGGTCACAGCGGCCCTTCATGTGCTCTGGCACCGCCTCGGCGTCGACAAACTTCTCCTTGAAGTACAGGGTGCGGTATGCGCCCTCGCGATACACCAGCGCAGCGTCGTAAAAGCGCCACATGTTGGAGTAGCTGTCGGCAATCCGCGTAAAGCACGCGGGGCCGAAGGTCTCAAACTTTTTGGCATCGCCGCAGCTTGCGAGCAGCGACTGGTAAGCCTGGATGTTCTTCAGGTTCACGTTGATGTGGTTGGTCGTCATTTCGCTGAACACGGTCTCGGCGCACTTGAAGCGCGTTTCATCGTCCAGCTCGGGCCGGGTCGCCACGTCGGCCAGCACCGTCAACGCATTGCGGCGGAAGTTGGCGTCGCGGTCAGCCGCCAGCTTGAACAGCAGGGCCACTGCACCCTGGATCTGGCCCTGGTTGCCCAGCTTGATCAGCGCGCTGATGCGGTACAACTGGAAGCGCTTGAACCAGAAGTCAAGCTCGCTGAAGTTGCCGTACTTGCTGAACGCCTCAGCGTACAGGTCAATCGCCTTCTGCAGGTTGCGCGTGTCGTACTCAAGCTCGGTCGTCAGCAGTTCAACCGCGCGCAGATAGCCGTGCTCCAGCGCCAGGCCGCCGACCACGCTGCTGGCCGGAAACGCGCCCACGAAATTCACCAGTTCCATGAACTTGCTGGCGGCGCCTTCGGCGTCACCGCGCGCGAGCGCAATTTCGGCGCGCAGTTCATAGGTCAGCACAAACTCGCGCGTCGTGCCTTCGCGCAGGAAATCGAACTCGTCGATCCACTTCTCGGACAGCTTCAGCTGGTGCTCACGATCCGACGAACCGGCATCGAAAGTCAGGGCTTTCACGTAATAGCTGCGGCACATGTTGAAGAAGATCGAGTTGTAGACTTCGGCCCGTGCCTCGAACGCCTTGCCGTCTGTATCACGCTCTTTCTCAAGGCTCAGGCGCACCACGTCCAGCGCGCTTGCGGCTTCGTCGCAGTAGCTGCGGGCCTGCACCGGGTCAAGCCGGCGCAACTCGCGCGCGACGTCAAGCTGCATTACCGCCTTGGCGAGCACGCCCGCGGGTTCCGTGACATCAGAGAAAACATCCAGCGCCGACCGATAGCGCTTCATGCGGGCATCCATGTCCCCGTCTTCGGCGTAGATATGGTCGGCCTCAATCTTCATGACCTCGGCCTTGGCCTGACGCGCGCGCGACTTGCCGGCGTTGTCCTTGGCCGAGCTGATCTCTTTGTCCAGGACCTGGTAAGCCTCCTGGTAAAGCCGCAAACGCGTGCCGAGGTACTTGCCGTACTCAATCTGGTCACGGGCGCTGAGTGCCGCGGGCGCCAGTGCCAGAATGACCAGCAAGCAAGCAGCCAGCAGCTTGATCGGTGCAAGTCGAGATTTTAGAGGCATATCAAGTTTCTCCGTGCTTCAGCCCCGGAGCCATTGAGGGAAAGGCGCAGTAGAGGGATTGGGTCCCATGACTGCTTCTCAACGGATCAGACGGCTTGGGGTTCAGAAGTTTGCCGTGTAGGGCCCATATTTCAAGGGCAGTCGCGGAAAGATTCGGCGTGTCACGCCACAGCCAGCAGGGCCGTGCCTGAGGGCGCACGACCTGCCATGGCTGTGCGATTGGCTGGCGTACACATCAAGAAACCCGGCTTGCGCCGGGTTTCTGGTTTCTTGTTTTGCAGCAGCTTAGCGGGGCTTGGAGGGGCCGGCGCCGTACTGGTACTCCTCTTCTTCCTCAAGGTCGATGATGCGGGCCGAGACGATGATGATGATGTCCTGGCGCACAACGCTCTTGCCCTTGCGAGTGAACAGGGCGCCGATCAGCGGCAGGTCGCTCAGGATCGGGATGCCCGACTGGGTGTCGGTCTCGCTCATCTGGCGCAAGCCGCCGATGACAAAGCTGCCGCCATCGGGCACGGTCACCGTGGTGCGGATACGCTGCAGGGTCAGCTGCGGGGTCTGAATGGCGACCGGCGTACCGACACCGAGCGACGTGGTGAAGGTCGGGATCGGGCGCAGCAGCGTCGCCAGCGTCGGGCGCAGCTCAAGCGTGATGTAGCGGCGGTCCGCGCTGATCGTGGGGCGCACGTCCAGCACAATGCCGTCGCGGATCACGTCCACGACCGGGTCCGCCACCGCGATACCGGTTGCGGTGTTGGTGTCAAAGTCGCGGATGTAGGCGATTTCGTTCATCACGCTGACGTGCGCGCGTTGTGTGTTGTGCACCGTCACGCGCGGCGCAGTCAGCAGCGTGGCGCGTTCGCGCTTGCGCACGGCACGGATGATCGCGTTGACCTCAGGGTTGTCGACGAACGCGAGCTGGAAGCTCATGCCGCCTTGGCCGGTGAGGCCGACGTTGCCGCGTCGCCCACCGAGCGACTGGTCAAACAGGTTCTCGATGCGGATGCGCTGGTCCTGCCGGGCGTTGCCGCTGGGCGGCATATCCTGGAAGAAGAAGCCGGCGTCGTTGCCCGTACCACCGGGGCCGGCCGGGTTGCTGTTGTTGCCGAACTGGATGTCGTCCAGCGCAGCCGGCACGGGCGGAATGCCCGGCGCAGGAATTGCAGGTGAGCCGCCGATGCCGCGGAAGTCCACGCCGATATCTTCAAGGAAGTCGTCGCGGATGGTGATGAAGCGCGTCTCAATGCTGACCGTAAGGCCCTGGCTGCGGCGCAGGTCACCAAGCAGGTTGGCCACACGCTCGATGTTCTCGGGCGAGTTCAACACAATCAGGTCCTGCTGCCGGAACTGGATGCCGTGCCCGTCGCGGCCCCAGCTTTCGGGGTCGATCGCTTCTTCAATCACTTCCTGCAGGTCTTCAATCGAAAGCGGGTCGGCTTCTTCGGCGTCGGCGTCGGCGTCGAACCGGCCGTCCGAGTCAGTGTCGCCCGAAAGGCGCGGCTCGTCGCCGCGGAACGTGCGCAGAGTAACCAGCAAGTCGGCGACGTTGAATACACGGCGCACCACGTTGCGACCCTCTGATGCGCCCTGTTCGTCGATGATGACGGCGCCGTTTTCGACGCGCCAGCTCAGGTCGGTCTGGTCGCACACCAGGTCAAGGGCCTGGCGCAGCTTCACGCGGCCGATGTCGAGGCTGACTTCGGTATCGCCGGCCACGTTGCGGGCCCGGATGACGTTGATGCGGCCTTCGGCCCGGAAGCGGGCGATCACGTCGTCAAGCTGGTTGGCATCGAACTCGAGCGCGATCGTGACGTTTTCAAGCGCGCTGCGAACCGCAATGTCCTCTTTGCTCAGGCGCGTGACACGCTGGGCCTCCAGGCGGTCGGCGCGTTCGCGCGTGTATGTCCAGTCTTCGTAGCTGGGCAGCGTCAGGTCGTCGGTGGGAATCGCGTTGGCTTTGAAAATCTCCTGCATCGTGATGCGCCAGTTGCGGTTGTAGTCTTCCCACGCGGTACGGTCGCGCTGGCCGTGCTCAAGGTTGGTGGCAATCTGCTTCAGGCGCGCAACCTCGGCGTTGTACGGGTCTTCGCGAAGAATCTTGTTCAGCACAACCACCGCGTCGCGGTACTCGCGGCGGTCAAAGTACTCTTTGGCCTGCGTGTACAGGTTGCGGATTTCTTCGCGGTAACGGTTCAGCTCTTCCTGGATCTCAAGCTCGCGCAACCGGCGTTCCTGCTCGCGGATCTTGGTGTAGTCTTCAAGCCGCGCCTGTTCGCGCAGCGTTTGTGCCTCTTGAATCATCAGGCGCGCTTCGCGCTCGTAGCCTTCTGTCTCGACCATGTAGTTGGTCCAGCGGATGACATCGAGAACTTTTTCGGCCTCGGCAATCGCGTCCGTGTACTTGCCCTGGCGAATCAGCTTGTCGGCTGTGTTCAATCCGTTGCTGATTTCATAGATCGCTTCGCTGCGCAGCGCGGCTTCCTCTTCGCTGCGGGCGCGGGCCATGTTTTCGGCTTCTGTGCGGCCGCGACCCAGCACCTGGTCAGAATCCGCCTTGATCTGGGCCGCGAGCTTGTTGCCCGGGTCCATCAGCAACGCGTCGCGCGCATAAGTGCGCGCTTCTTCATAGCGCTTGTCGCTGTACATACGCGCGGCCTGGTTGGCGTAGTACTCGGCGAGCTTCTTCATCTCGCTGTCCGAGGCTGCTGCCACAGCGCCACGTGCCGCGTCGTCGCGGCTGGAAACTTCGTTCGTCGAGCTGCCGTCGGACGCCGGGCGAGAGGCGTCATTGGTTGCGTCCTCGCGGCTGGGCTTGTTGTTGTCGCCCATGCGGGAAACGTAATCCTCGGTGCCTGATTGAACGGGCGTCTGGTCGACGCTGCTCGTGTCAGACGCGCAAGCAACCAGCAGGCCGGCAATGCCGGACACTGCGACCAAGGCGAGTCGCCTGGAGAATGCTACTTTCATGCGAAGTCCACTCCTCACGTCGGGGCCATTGCCTAAGCAATTCAACCCAGGGGACGATGGGAATCGGGGCCAACGGAACTCTTGGAGGGGGACTCTAATCTATCGTAAGTGTAGATGGTGTCAACGGAGATAAGGGAAAGGTTTTGGCTGCCAGGTGGGTTCGGGCCTGAAGCCGTCATAAACAGGTAATCGAAAAAATGACAAACCGGGGCGGTCGATGTGCTTTCCGACACGCCCCGGGTTTGGGTCGTCGCTACTCGACGTACAGCGTGGCGAACAGGTCAAATTCTTTGCCATCGACCTTGGCCACTCGTTTGTCTACGCCGTCGAAGGTGCCGACCGCGAGGTTGACCGTCTGGTCCTTGAACTCGGCCCCACGCAGCACTGCTGCAGCTACCACCGCGCCTGCGCTGTCCCTGACCTCGACGTCTGCGCCCGGAGCCGACATGCTGACTTCGCGCCCTACCGTCTTGCCGGCATCGACCTTGCCGCGCTGGATGACCAGGTACCAGGCATCGCCGACTTTGTGCCAGCGCCTGACCTCAAAGAAGCCGCTTTTGGCCTTGGGCGACAACCCCAGCAGGCGCACTTCGGCCGGGTTGTCCATGCCCGCAGCGTCTGGAATGACCGCCACAGGGGCCTTGGTGTCGCGGGTCAGCTCGAAGTCTCCGAATTCGCTGTGCTTGATCAGGAAGTTGGCGCCCAGCTTGGCTTCGAAGCGTGACTTGGTGTTGAAGTTCACTTTCAAGTCGGCGGGCAACACTTCCTTGGGAGTCGCGGGTGTGCCGTCTGCGGTGGTCATGGACACATTGAGATTGAGCATCTCGGCGACCGTATACTCTTTGCCCACATCTACGTTATCGGGGTCCACCACAACGATAATGCTGATGCGGTACCAGTTTACTTTGCCTGCGTCGCGGATGTTGACCCACTGGGTAAGCAGTACCGTGCCGCCGCCTTCGCTGCCGCTCTGCCAGCTCATTTCGATGCGGTTGCGCACAAGTACCGGGTGACCTTCCTGGCTGATGCGCTTGCTGGACTTGTAACCCTCATAGACTTCGAAAGGCGTGCCCTTGAACAGTTCCTTGCCTGTCACGGCGCGCACGGCGTAGGTGTAGGTCACGTCCAGGTCGAACGTGTTGTCGTCGTGTGTCGTCTGCGTGGTTTCGGTGACGAACTCCCACTCAGAAGCTTTTTCCGGCTCGCGCGGCTTGGGATCGGCTTTGCCGGACCTTTCGGCCCAAAGCGCGAACGCTGCATCCCACTTGGCGCGCGTAAGTACCTGCTTGAATGTCTTCTCAGCCACAGCGCTGCCCTTGGGGTCGGGGTCGCCCTTGGCGTCGACCATTGCGGCTGTATTCAGCCAAGCGTCGCGACGGCCTTCCCATGCCTTGAGCAGGTTCTGGTACTCAAGCACGCGCTTGCCGTACTCTTTCTGACGCTTGTCGACGGTCTCCGGTGCGCGGCGAAGGATGACGTACTTCAGGTCCGGCGGCAGGTCCGAATCGGACGGCGCATTCCAGCTGATGGTGATCTGCATCTTGGCCTGGTCGAACAGGGCGGTCACACCGCTGGGGTCGCCGATGTTGTAAAACTCCGGGCGCTCACCCGCGTCGTAGCGCTTGTACTCGTCCACGGTGACCACGCGGTCCTGGTTGAAGTCCATCTTCTTGATTTCGGCTGCCGACATCTCGGTTTCGTCAATCTGGCCATCACCGTTCTTGTCGAGCTGGTTGGTGAAGATCTCTTCGGGGTTGCCCGGAGGTGTGCTGTGTTCTGAGCGGCTGATCTTTCCGTCGTTGTCCTTGTCCCACTTCTTGAAGTCGTTGCGCGGTGCCGGGCCCGAGTAATGGGGCGTGGCACGGAACTCACGCTCGTCCCACGACCCGTCCTTGCTTTCGTCGTACTGGTCGAATTCGTCCTGCACACCCGCCTCAATACGAACGTCCCATGCAATGGGTGTTTTCAGCAGCGCGTCTACGTTTCGGGGCACGCGATCGGCGCCGCCCTTGTCGGGCGTTAGCGCCGCGCTCACCTGGTCAGGCGTGGCAAGGTGCGGCGCCTCGGTCATGACGTCCTTACTGCTCAGCGCCGTGGACACCCGCTGGTTCTGGCCCGTCAGCTCATCCTTGAGCTTCGAGACGTTGTCGGTGAACACTGCCACCGCAATCAGTACCAGTGCCACCAGCAAACCGGCACCGGGCCCAAGGATGGAACCGTACTGCGCCAGGCCGCTACTTTTCTTTTCTACGGGCATATCTTCGTTCCTCCGGGGGCTTGAGTGCCCGGGGTTCATTACTCAGTCGGTTCCGCAACAATCTTCCACTTCGGGTTGAAAGACAGCGCGCGCAGCTTGATGGCAAAGTGTACCGGCAGTACCAGCCGGTCTTTCTTTTCGAACTCTTCGGCCTTCTGCTTCATGACGCGTGCACCCTGTTCGGTTTCGGGGCGCAGCGCCGAGTCAATGCCCTCGGCGGCACGCATGTCGTTCGTGATTGTGAACCGAACCGACATCGGCCGCGCAATCTGCTCAAACTGTGCGACCAGCACTTCCATGGGAAAGCCGTGGCGCGTCTTGCCACCCACCGTGCCGCTGGTCAGGTCCGTGCGGCATCCCAGCTCGTGCATCAGGGCCAGGCCAAATTCCGGCGAGCACTCGAGGTCCACCACAAAGGGCAGCGCCTCCCAGGGTGACTCCGGCTCAGAGCGTTCGCTGAATGCTATCGCCTCGAATTTGAAGTTGTTGACCTTGCTGCCCTGGGCCCCGAACTTGCCGCTCTGGTGCAGCAACTCGCAGGTCGTGGTCACTTCTTCCATGATGCGCAGCTTCAGGCGGTTCTCGACAAGCTTGCCGCCGTCGCTGCTGGCGTTCAGGCGCGCCATTTCTCCGTCGAAGACCGTCCAGTAGTCCTGCGGCGCGGACGTGCCGCGCTTGAGAATCCAGGTTTCGATGCGCTTGGGCAACGGCACCGGCTTGTCCATCGCGGCCCACCGTTTACGCATGTCGTTGATGAACGGGATGACCTCGTCCGTATAGAAGGTACGCGTGTCCGTGGATGTCGCGATGCCCGCGCGCAACCGGGTGCCGTCGCCACGCAAAGCCGCCTGTGCCGCCTTGTAGTCGCCGTCAAAGTCGGCCCGCGCTGCCGTGGCTGCGTCGAGGTCGCCCTGCGAAGCCGGGTTCTTGGTCTTGAGTTGCGCCACCCGTTCGCTCAGCGTGCCTTCCTGGCCGCTGCGCATCAGGAACCCGACACCCAGCAGGATGATGCCAAGCAGGATGCCGGCGCCGAACACCACGAAGTGCAGGTTCTTCTTCAAGTTATCCATGTGTGCTCCTTCCGTCCGGGCCCTATTCGCCTGCTGGTGCCGCTGATGGTGGGGTCACCGGGTCCAGACTGATCTTCACGGCTACTTCGCTGACGGCATAGCTCAGGTCCGGCACAGACTTCGTGGACAAAGGCGCCGGCCGGCCGGGCGAAACCTCAAAGCTGCCGCCCTGGGGCACGATCTCGGTCAGTTTGAAGACGCTACCCTGGCCACCGGCCACCGTCGGAGAAACAACCGTGACCGTGAAGCTGATGTTGTCCCACTTGATCTTCTCTGCGTCGGTATCTTTCACGCCATCCAGCTGCCCCGTGTCTTTGAAGTGCTGAAGCAGGCGCTTCTTCACCTCGGTCACCAGCAGGGCGCTGCTTCCCTCAGTCAGGGCTGTTTTCAGGCCGTCGTTGGCGCCTTGCGACGAGCTGCTGCTTCCCACCTCGATGGCGACGTTCGCGCGGAAGGTAAGGTTGCGCTTCTGCGTGAAGTAGCCGCCCTCGGTGGCGCCTTCCGGAAGCACATACGCGCCCGCGGCGATTTCCTGCGTCACCCAAACCACCTGCGAGCCGGTGAGAGACTCACCGCTGCCGGCACTCTTGTTGTTGATGTGCGCCCAGTACACCTTGTTGCCTTCGCCCTGCTTGTCAGTGTGGGCGCCCAAAGCCGCCTGCATCGAGTCCGCAACCAGCCCCGGCAGGATGTTGTGGCGCACGTACAACGGCTGCGGGGGCTGCACTACACCCTCCACGGTCGCGCCAGGCAGCGTGGCGATGCGTCCTTCGACCAGGTTGCGCAGCGACAGCGCGGTGTCTGAAAGCGCGCCCAAGTTGCCGGCGGTGTTGAACTCTGCGTCGCGAGCGGTGGCAAGCTTTGCGGTGCCGTCGGCCGATGCCACCAGAGGCTCGACACCGCTGGTCGCCAGAATCGAAAGCAGCAGGGCGATGACGCCGCCCGCCACCGCGATCCCGCCGCCAATGAAGAACGGCATGCGCAGCTTTTCGGTTTCCTTGGCGCTCAGGTACTCAGCCGGGATCAGGTTGATCCGGTTCAGTCCTTCAAGCCCAAGGCCCTGCAACCCAAGCCCTATGGCCACAGCCAGGCTTTGAATGCTGTTCTGGACTTCGCTTGGGTCAACCGTGCGCGCCAGCGCGATGCGTTGCGGAGTGTCCACCTTGTGCACGTTGTACTGCAACTGCTGCTCAAAGAACTTCTTGATGTTCAGCAGCTTGCTGCCGTTGCCCATCATCACCAGCTGGTTGATGTTCGCGGCTTCATTCTGGCTTTTGTAGAAGCCCACGGCGCGATAGATCTCGCCGACCATTTCTTTGAGCGGCGGCTTCATCGCCTCAAACACAGCCGCGGCGTCCTTGGACTTTGCGGCGTTGCGCTTGAGTTTTTCCGCCTGTTCGGCACTGAGCTTGAAGCGCGCGCGCAGGGCCTTGGTGATGTCGTTGCCGGCGACCGGCACGACGCGAACGTAGGTCTTCTGGCCGTCAATCAGGATGACGTCGGTGTTGTCGGCGCCGATGTCGATGGCGACACAGCAGTCGCTGATCGTGTCGTCCATCTCGAACTTGATGTAGTTGTAGATGCCCAGGGGCGCGACCTGCACGCCCTTGATCTGCAAGCCACCGTTTTCACAGATGTTTACAATCTTGTCCACGGCCTCTTTCTTGGCCGCGTACAAGTTGACCTTGCGCTCGTCGGGGTCTGCGTCTTCGATGTTCTGGTAGTCCCAGACGGCCTCTTCCAGCTTGATTGGAATCTGGCTGCGCGCCTCGTTCAGGATGGTCTCGCGAATCTGGTCGTCGCCGACGGGCGGCAGGCTGATGATTCGGCCCAGCGTGTTCTGGCCCGAAATCGATACAAACACCGTGTCATCACGCTTGATGCCCTTGCGGGTGCGCAGGTCATTCAGGGCGCCGGACGTGGCGTCTTCAGCCGATGTGCCGGCCCCCAGGCCGAAATCACTCAGGCTGATGATCTCGACCTCTTCAAGCGTCGCGCTGCCGCGGTCGCCTGAAACCTTGACTGCCTTGACGCTGGACGTGCCCAGCTCAATGCCCCATGCCGATTTTGCCATGAGTCCCTCGAAACGCAGGCGCAAGCAGATTGGCAGAGCCAACCTAGCTGACGAGACAGATTCTTCGATTCCGCGTTGGGGGTCTAAACAGCATGGCCCAGAACGCTCCCAACGTCAAGCGGGGATTATGCTTACTCGTCGAATGCACATGACATTGGTCGGCATCAGATGCCAGCCGGCAGGTGCGGGCTTTTGGTGAAAAAGTCGGCGATCACGCGCCTGACGAGCGCCGGTTGGGTCCGGTTGGGTGCGGCAACGCCTTCCTTATCTACAAACGCCAGCTTGGGGGTCGGGTCGGAGGTGTCTTCCGCCTGCCACAGCCCGTCACCCGGAGCCTCTTTGTTCAGACGCGACGCCAGTTCGGACCAGTCGAGGCGCGGCTTGAAGGGGCGGCTCTGCAACTCGAACCATGAGAGTGTCGTGAGTCGCAGTTCGTACTTTGCGGTGGCGTTATCACCGACGAGGACTGTCAGTATCCTGTCGCACGCGGTGGCAGTGTTGATCGCCGTTTCGTGGAGGGGCTCAGCCGTGGTCACAACAGCCAGGTCGAGCGCATGGAAGATCTCCGCTTCGGCTTCTTCTTCGCGCAGCAGACGCAGGTGCTGCTGGATGGTCCAGAACTCGCGCGCAAACCAGTCGGCATGGGTATCAGGGTTTGCCAACCATTGCGGCAAGTGCTGCAGCGCAAACTCGTATTGCGCCTGTCGTGCCTCTTGATCACTTGTGAACAATGAGGTCTTGACCGGGCTGTTGTCGGCCTTGGTCAAGGCGGTCAGCGTCAAGTCGAGCTTGACGCCGTCCGGAGTCGTGAACAAAGAGAAGTCGCCGGCTGCTGCAGCGGCCACAAGCGTGTGCGCGTGCACATTGGCCAATGCGGGCTCGATGCAGGCGAACGCGCTGCACACGCCGTCGGTATCGTAGTGATTGTTCGTCACGACGCTGATGCCGCGCAACAGTTCATCACGGTCGGGCGCACCTGCCAGCCGCAGGCACATGCCCGTGGAAAGGTCATGGCGAAAGCGCTCGGGCGTGCGGTTGCCGGGCCAGTGCGAAAGATTGAGCCTTCCAGGCGCTGTGCCGTCGACACTGATGCACGCATCGGCGTCGAGCGCGCTGTGCCAATGTTTGTAAACCAGCAAGGTCATGGCCGGAGGTTAGCTAAGCCGCCCGCGAAGCGTGGCATGAATTCTCGTCGCAAGCGTCGGGCCGCCTATTCGCCGGGTGCCTCAATTTTCACGCTGCCGTCGATGTGCCCGATCTTGGCAACCCGGCCCTCGTGGCGGCCGCCATCAAACTCGGCGCGCAGGAACACATCCAGCGCATGGGTCACGACATCTTCACCCATGCTGCGCTGGCCGAAGCACGCGACGTTGGCGTTGTTGTGCCGCCGCGACATCTCGGCTTCCCACGCGTCGTGCACGACTACCGCGCGTATGCCGGGTATCTTGTTGGCGCTCATGCACATGCCGATGCCGCTGCCGCACACCAGCACGCCGCGCTGTGCATCGCCGCGGGCCACCACCCGGGCTGCGCGTTCGGCGAAGTCGGGGTAGTCCACACGCTGCTCGTCCATCGGGCCCTCGTCGAGGACCTGGTGGCCCGCTTTGCGCAGATGCTCAATGATCGTCTGCTTCAGCTTGAATCCCGCGTGATCGGAGGCAATGGCGATGATCATGGCGAATCTCCCTGCCCGCAGAATAGTTTCAAGAACTCGGATTCCAACGCGCCGCCATCGGCCCAGCGCGCGAGCAGGTCCGCGCGCATCTGCGCCACCACTTGCCTGGCGGTGCGCTCGTACACGCCGGGGGGCTTGCCCATCGGGTCATCGATCTGCCAGTGAAGCACCTTGCCCGGCGCCGCGTCGTCCACGTCGGCTGCCACGTCATCGCCCATCGACACGCACAGCGCCGGCAGCACCGCCGGATCAAGCGGCTGGGGCACGTGCGACGCCATTGCCACATGATAGTGCCGCGCGGCCTGTTGCATGTCGGGTGGGGAGCGCTTTGCCGACCGAGCAATCAGTCCGCTGCTGGTCGGAGCATAAGCGGGCACGAAGTCGCGCACCTGTCCCAACAGCCACCTCTGCATCGCCTCAAGCAGCCGGTGCGCAAACGCGCTTCGATTGAGATTGCCCAGGCAAACGAAGTGGACCGACTGCGTGTACATCTGGGCCAACCTGTCTTTCTCAAGGGCGCCGCGGCGCAGAATCTCGATCCCGGCGGGCAGTAGGCGGACAACACTGCTGGGCGGCCGCTCGGGCAACACGCCGCCATCGACGACCGCATCCAGACCCAGCTTCGCGATTTCCTGCGGGTCGCGCAGCGGCGGCTGGCCGTGTTCGTTCGCGCTGGTGGCGACCACGGGCGCGCCCACCGCGTCAAGCAGCGCTGAGCCAACAGCGTGCCGGACTACCCGCAACCCCAGCGACGACGTGCCCCTTGCCACTACCACGGTTGCACCGTTGGGTGTGAGTGTCCGGACGGCAAACTCCTCGGCGGGCAGCAGGGGCCCTGCTACCCGGATCGCAAAGTCAGTGCTTCCGGCGTGAAGTGAAAAGCCTTCGCTGCGGCCGCCCTTGAAGGACTTGAGCGCTGCATTGCCGAAGTCAGAGTCTGCGAGGGCAGCCACGCCGTACACGGTGTCTGTGGGAAAGCCCACCAGCGCACCGTCGCGCAGCATGCTTGCGGCTTCGTCAAGTTGGCTTGGCGGCAGAATCTTTGCGGGCATCGTCCACGATTGGTTGGCGGGCGTTCTCTTCAAGGCGCCGGCGTTTGCGCTCTGCAATTGCGAGACGCCGACCCAGCAGCCCCCGGTTTCGCAGAAAACGATAGGCAAAGTATATGGGACCGGAAAGGACATACCCAAACATCAGCCCCGGCACCAGCAGCTTCCAGTAATCAATCAACATTACCACGGTCACTGCAATCAAGAGAATGAACACCATGGTCTTCAGGCTTTGGCGCCGCGACACAAGCCGATTGAACAGGTGCACATAGCGAATGCGCGTCACCATCATCAAGCCGATGAAGGCACAGGTGATCGGGATGACGAACCTCAAGATCCACGGCCATGGTTGCTGGCTGAATGCCGGATAGTGGTCGTACAGCCAGGTGCAACCCAGCATCAACGCGCACACGCTGGCGGCAGCCGCCGGGCTGGGCAGCCCGTGAAACACGCTGTGGTCGTCGACCTCGCTGGTTTCGACATTGAAGCGCGCCAGTCGCAGAATGGCACAGCATGCGTAAAGGCCGCACACGGCCCACAGCAGTTTCGTGTCAAAGTCGAAAGCGAACGGCGGGCGCGCAAAAAAGAACTCGCCACCGACGCGAATCATCATGGCCGGCGCAACACCGAACGTGACGGCATCGCACAGGCTGTCCAGCTCAGCGCCGAAGCGCCCGGTGGTCGCGGTCATGCGCGCGACCTTGCCGTCCATGGCGTCAAACAGCATACCCGCGCCGATCAGCAGCGCCGCATAGCCCAGCCGAAGCGTCACCTCGGCGCCATTGCCAATCCCCATAGCTGCAAATGCCTTCGCAAGTTCGATCAGGGCGGCGATGCCGCAGATCGCGTTGCCCAGCGTCAGCGCGGTCGGCAACATCGCCAGCCCGGGCATGCGCTGCCGCTTGCGGCGGCGGGCTGTGCTCACCGATGCATGGCTGCCAGACTCACTTGACGTGTCAAGCTGTATGATGCGGCCACTGGCCGAGGACGGCGGCAGGCGGTCGCTGCTGGATGGGACTTTGCTGTCGGGCATCATTCTTTGGGTGCTTCCCAACCCATCTCTTTCAGTATTCCGGCAGCGCCATCGCATGCGGACGGCACGCCAATGACAATCACGCGAGTGCCGAACGCCGTAACGATCGCCTGCTGTTCCTGCGCGTCGAGCGCCGTTTCGATGGCATCAACGACCACCTGCACACCACCTGCTGCGCGCAGGTTTTCAGGCCCGCCCGGCGTTGTCTTCTGGCGCTGGTACGAGGCGTCGATGCGCTTCAGCAGTGTTGCCGTCTCAAACATACCGCACCCGCCGTACTCAGTCGTGTCGACATGGCGAAAGCAGACCACTCCAAGCGCCGTCGAGGTCGTGAACTCGTAGCCGCCATGGCGCACGATCGACTCAAGAAGCGACGCGCAAGTGTCGCTGCCACGCATGGTCGTGTGTTCGTCGGCAAACATCGTGGCGACCGAGTGGTGCACCACAAAGTCAGCCGAGGCCAGCTTACACAGCCCGGCGACCACACTTCCCAGCGGCCGGTCGTCGGCTTCGTACTTCACCGCGCCGGCAGAGAGCTTTGCCAAGTGCGCGCGGCCTGCAATCGTGTACGGGTGGTCGCCGCCGGCGTCAGACACCAGCAGCTCAAGCAGTTCGCGCACGCGGGTGTGCGTCCAGTGGTCTGTTGTAAGCAGAATGCGCTCCCCCACCACCGAGCACGCGGGCTGCGTATCCCACAGCACATCGAGCAGCAGACAGATCAGGTGCGCCAGGCTTTCGGCGCCGGTTGCCAGGTACAGCTCATCTTTGCTGCCCGGGGAACTCTTGGCCCGTTCCTCATCGGGGTGGCCATACGCGCGCACATAGTCCACAAAGCGGCCAGACAGCACACTTACGTCGTAACCGCGCGTGAACCGGTGGCCGCCCGCCTCAGGGACCTCGCGCACAACCAGCCGCTTGCCGTCGGCTACGACACTCAGGCCGGTCGCCACGGAGAACAGTTTTGCGGCGTGCGCCAGTTCAATCTTCTGAACGCTGAGCCACACCGGCGTTTCCATCTCCGGCGGTACATCCCCCAGGTCCAGCCGCAGGCGTGCAGACTTCGCGAACTCGGTCAGTGCAATTTCAGCCGGCACACCCAGGTACGAAAGGTTAATCGTGGCCGGCTCCGGCTTGTCCTGCGAGTGCGCAGACGAAAGCACCAGTGCCAGCACCACCAGTGCGAAGGCGGCGGTTCTCATTTGCCGCTCCTTTCTTCTTTACCAGTGTCCTTGGCAGGTTCTTTCCAGCCGAGTTCACGCAGAATCTTTGCCGCGGCGTCCACGATGTCACTGCCGCCCATGACCACAATGCGAGCGCCATAAGCCAGCACCTGCGGAAGATGCCCCGCGCTTTCAAGCTGAGCCTCAAGGGCATCGACGATCACAGCGATGCCGCCACGAGCCTTGAGCGAAAGTTCATCGGGATTATCCGCTCCCTCGGCCATTTCCTTGTACTGCTTCTCAAGGTCGGCCAGCAGCGCATCGAGCGCGAACACCCGGTAACTCGGAGTGCCTGCGTAGTGCAACTGGTGAAGCCGCATCGCCCCATGGCGGGCGTCCACGTAAAACCCGTGTTCGGCCGCCAGCAGCGCAAGCACTTCGTTCGGGCCGGCTTCCATGTCCGCAACATCGGCGGCGTCGTCAAGAAACACCGTCTCGAGCAATGAGCGGTGCACATATACCGGCGCCGGAAACTTCTCGAACAGCCGCCACAACGCCGCGCCAAAACTGCTAGCCGCAGACAACCCGCGCGGCGCATTCTTTTCGAGCGCAAGCCGGTGCGCCCGGTCCTGGCTTAGCGCAACGCTGTCGCCGCCTTTGTCAGCGGCCAAAAGCGACAACAGCTCTTCTATGTTGCGCAATTCGTCGGCTGTGCGCGTGAACACGAGGCGCGTGCCGACGGGTGAGCCGGTGTCGGTGCTGGCGTCGCCCTCAAGCACCCGCTGCACCACCTCAAGCAGTATCTCGGACGGGGCCTGCCCCGCCTCGGCGGGCAACGGCTTGTCGAAGCGCTTGCGGTAGTCGCGAAAGGCCGTGGTCAACACCTTGACGTCAAACCCGCGAACTTCGGGCTTGCCCACAGCCGAGCCATCCAACCGGCAACGCAGCATCCGCGCCTCAGCATCAAGCTGCAGGGCAACACGCCCGGATTCGGAAATCAGCTTCAGTGCCACCTCGGGCTTGACCTTGCGCGCGAGCACCCAGATCGGTTCCTCAAGTTCGTCGCTGTCCTCAAGCTCGCCAAGGTCGACCTGGTAGCCAAGCTGACCGGCAAAGTCGGTCAGCGCCGCACCCAGCTCTGCGCCCGGATACACGCAGGTTACGTTCAGCTCCACCGGCTGAACCTGCGCCCGAGCCAGCGACGAGAGCGCGAGCAAGAGCACGCATACAGTAGCCAATCGCCTCATTCATCCTCAATTCGCGGCTGATGCCGCGCTTGGCGCCTGAGCCGTGACACCCGATGCCACCTTGACAATGGCAATGACCGTTCCGCCGCCCTTGACCTTGTCGCCGACCTTGACCTTCCAGTCGACCTGGAAGGCGTTGTCGAAGTACAGTTCTGTGCGGCTGCCAAACTTAAGCATACCGAAACGTTCGCCGCGCTTTACTTGCGCACCTTCCCTGATGCCCAGCACAATACGTCGCGCGATCAAGCCGGTAATCTGGCGCACGTAAAACTTCGGCCCCCACTTGCTCTTGAAGCCGAGATTCTGCGCCTCGTTGAGAATGCTGCACTCGGGGTCGCGGGCGTCGCGGTACTCACCGTCCTGGTGCCGCGAATACTCCAGCTCGCCATCCAGGGGCGCGCGGTTCACGTGCACGTCGAACACGCTCAGGAAAATGCCGATGCCCTGGTGTTTGCCCACCAGGTACTCGCTGAGTTCTTTTTCGCCCACGTCCGTGACTGTCCCGTCCGCCGGGCTGACGACGGTGAACTCGTCGCCGGGCAAAGGCCGGTCAGGGTCGCGAAAAAAGTTCAGGTTGAAACCCGTCAGAAACAGCGGGATCACGCCAACGGCCCAAAGCGCGGGATGCACAAACCACGCCAGAGCCCAGACGCCAACCCAAAGCACAGCGGGAATGGCAAAGCCGAACAGGAAAAGTTCACGTAGTCCGTACTTGGTAAATGGCATGGCGCGATCATCATTGAACTATGCTCAATGATCAATGGGGCATGCCCCCCGGGGACAAGAGCCCAAAGCGCAAGCGACGGGTTGACGAGCACGGGCCCCTATCGCACGGGGTCGCATGGCTGCCGCACCACTGTTTCGTGGCCTTCACCCTTGCCGTATAGTGCGCCCACATGCATGCAGAAACCGCCTATCTGTTTCGCCACGCGCTGGTGCAGGCCGCTGCGTATCACATGCAGATGCCCAGCGACCGCGCGAAGCTGCACGACCTTGCGTTTCACCTGATCGAGCACGCCTTCGGCGGCCCCGCCCCCGAGCCTGCGCGCTTTGACAGCGAAGGCTGTTGGGAGTCTCCGGCGCATGCAACCGACGTCGTCGCCGCGGAACTGGCCGAGCACGCCCGCTTGGCGCGGCTTGCTGAACTTGCACCGGACATGAGGGCGGCCGGCCGACTCCAGTTGTACCTTCGCAGGGCTGTGCAGCACTCGTTGCGGCTGTACCAGACCGACTCATTCGTCCGCGCATGTGAGGCACTGGCCCCGATGCTTGACGACACCGAGAGGGGCGAGTTGCTGAGGCGCGCCGGTATGGAACTGCACCGCGCTGGTCAGTCCGTGCGGGGTGAGTCGCTGTGCCGCGAGGCCCTGGTGACTGCGCAGGCGACGCAAAACGAGCGCCTCCAAGCGCGGGCTCTCAGCACGCTGGCCAAGCTGCTTCACCAGACTGGCCGGGTAGCCGAGGGCGAGCAACTGCAAAAGCAAGTTCTGGGAATTCATCGGCAGATGCGGGATCACGCCTCGGAAGCGGTGGAGCTTGGGATGCTTAGTGAGGTCTACCGCGAGACCGGCCGCATCGACGAGGCCGAGCAGGTCTGCCTGCAAGCCGTGGACATGCTACGCGGGGCCGACCACAGGCGCAGACTGGGCAAGGTGCTCACAGATCTGGCCGTAGTGTACGACATGCAGGGGCGCCTGGAGTTGTCCGAGCAAACCGGCCGACGCGCATTGGGTATCCATGGTGAGTACGGGGATCGCCTCCTTGAGGCAACGACTTTGATGAACTTGGCGAACGTGTTGCGGCAAACGGGGCGGATGGCTGAGGCTGTCGAGGCGTGCGCGTGGTCCGTGGCCATTCATCGTGAGTCAGGTGGTCGGCGCGGCGAGGGCGACGGACTGGGCAATATGGCGATCCTTTTTCGCCAGAGTGGCAAGCCGGTCGAGGCCGAGCAGCACTATCTTCGCGCACTCGCCATTCACCGGGAAGTGGGCAATCCGCGCTTTGAAGGCCTCACGCTGGGTAACCTGGGAAACCTCTACGGTGTCCAAGGCAAGTTTGATTTGGCCGAGCGAGCATATCTGGACGCCGTGGCAATCCTTGGCCGCGTCGGAGAAGTTCGTATCCAGGCAATGATGCGAGGCAACCTGGCCGAGATGTATCGAACCACCGGCCGTGTGAACCAGGCCGAAAAGGAGTATCGGCTCGCACTCGAGGCATTAGGGCAACTTGGCGACAGGCTGCAGATTGGCAAACTCCAATGTGGACTGGCCAAGTGTCTGGTTGCCGGCGGCAATGTGATTGACGCCCGCAAAGCCTGGGCGTCAGGCGTAGCGATTCTGAAAGAGTTCAAGCAGGACGAAGAACTGGCGAACGTGACGCAAGAAATGCGCGAAGCCTGCGCCAAAGCCGGCGTGCTGCCGCTGGATAAGGGCGAGGCATGACTGACGCCGAAACCGCATACTTGTTTCGCCACGCTCTGGTGCAGCACGCTGCGTATGAGATGCAACTGCCCAGTGACCGAGCCAGGTTACACGAGCTTGCGTTTCACTTGATCGAGCAGGTCCTCGGCGGCAGAGCACCCGAACCTGCGCCGCTGGATTCTGCGGATCCCCCGCCTTGGCAACCGCACCCTATAGACGCTGTTGCATTCGAACTTGCTGAACACGTCCGTTTGGCTCTGGCTGGCAGCCCCGACCGTGAGGTCGTGGCCGCACAAGAGTCGTGCGCCGATTCAGGCGTGTCTCCCGCTCTCCACATGCTGTACCTGCGCCGCGCGGCTGAGCACGCGGAAATGTCCTTCCACAATGACAGGGCGGCAAGTCTGTGGCAGCAGCTGGAAGTCCAGTGTACCGGCGTGGCACGCGGAGAGGTCCTGCGCAGGGCGGGCATCCTGGCAATGCACGACGGGAGGACCCAGGATGCCGAGAACCACATCGAGAAAGCCCTTTCCGAGCACCGGGCGGCCGGCAGCCGTCGCTTCGAGGGCCTCACCTTGGCGAACCTCGGCAGCTTGTATCAAATGACTGGACGCATCGAACAGGCTGAGCGCACTTTTGATTTGGCGCTGGTCCACTTGCGCGACGCGGGCGCCGGCGCCCGCCGCTTCGAAGGTATGGCGCTGGGAAGCATGGCATTGGTGTACCAACAAACCGGACGCCTGGAACTGGCCGAACGCAGCTGCAGCGAGGCTCTGGCAATCCACCGTGAGGTTGGCAACCGACGCGCCGAGGGCATCGCCTTGAGCAACCTGGGGGGAATTCTTCAGCAAGCGAAACGCCTGGAACAGGCCGAGCTCCGCTGCAGCGAGGCCCTGGCCATCCACCGCGAAGTCGGCAACCGGCGTTTTGAGGGTATGGCCTTGGGAAACCTGGCCAATGTCAATGGTGTATCCGGCCGCTTGGAGCAAGCCGAGCGCATGTACGAGCAGGCCCTGGCGATCCAGCGCGAGGTCGGCAACCGGCGGGCAGAGGGCATTGACTTGGGAAACCTGGCATTGAACTTACAGCGCACAGGCAGCCTTCGCCAAGCCGAGATCACATATGACGAGGCGCTGGCCATTCACCGCGAAGTCGGCAACCGCCGCTTCGAAGGCTTCCACTTGTGCAAAAAAGGCCCAATGCCTCCTCGCCATGAAGCGGTTGGAGGAAGCCCGAGAGTCCTGGTACACCGGGGTTGCTTTCCTGCTCAAGCTGAAGGACACCGTCCTGACAACTGACCTCACGACGGAGATGCGCGCGGCCTGCGCAAAAGCAGGCGTACCGCCATTCGAAGACGCGCCGGCATGACTACTTCATCGCGCGTTGGCCAAGCACGCCAGCCATGTTCAGTGCGACCTTCTGACGGATTGCGTCGCGGGCGATTAACCCGAAGTCGCGGCTGTCGCCGTAGTTGACTGCATCGGTGTCCATCAGGATCAGGTACTGGCCCTCGGGAATGACCTGTCCGTCCTGGAACGTAGCCTGCGAGCCGATGTCGAAGCCGACCGACAACGGGGGCCGGCCGCCGATCGCCATGGTGGGCCCGGCGCGGCGCATTTCTTCGCCCGGCGCGCCCGCCACGCGGCCCAGCATTACCTCGGGCACGCCATCCCGCGGGTTGGGGTGGTCGTACAGCACGATGTCCCCCACCTTGGGGTCTCGCCACAGGTTGAGTTTCAGCAGCAAGACCGTGTCGCCGCGCTGGATATCCTCAATCGGCGACTGCACCTTGGTGCTGTTGGGGTCGTATTCACCCGGCAGCGTGTACACGCTGTAACTCATCAGGGCGTAGACCCCGACAAGCATCAGCAAGGCTCCAAGGCCATAGCGCATGCGCTTGATCCAGCGGCGGGCGGCTTTCACGCGATTGCGACTTCGCTCAAGGGCAACGGCAGGTTCAAGTTGTGCGTTCTGGGCCATGATCGGACGCGGGTCTTGAAGCCCGCGTGTCAGTCTGCGATAGTACCTGCCCACTGTAACACTTGTTCAGTCGCAGGCTTCGGAGTGCAGGGCAATATCCAAGGAGCGGGCTTTGGGCCTCTTCAAGAAACAAGAACGTAACATCGAGTCACTGTCTACGATCCAGGACACCAACACCTTCAAGCTTGTCCGCAAGCTTGCCGAGGGCGGCATGGGTGCGGTCTATGAGGCCATCCAGCTTGGGTCGGATGGCTTTGAGAAACGCATGGCCATCAAGACAGTCCTCGAGGACTTCTCTACCAACGAAGAGTTCGTCGAGATGTTCATCGGCGAGGCAAAGCTGGTGGCAGACTTGATCCACCAGCACATCGTCCAGATTTACCAGCTGGGCAAGGTCGGCCGCCAGTACTACATGGCCATGGAGTTCATCCACGGCGTGAACCTGGAGCAGTTCATTGACCGCCACCACCAGTACAAAAAGCGCATCCCCACCGAGCTTTGCGTGTACGTTGCCAGCCGTGTCGCCCGTGCACTTGAGTACGCCCACAAGAAACGCAACCGCCAGGGCGAGCTGCTGGGCGTGGTGCACCGCGACATCAGCCCCAAGAACATCATGATTGAAGCCGAGGGCGTCGTGAAGTTGACCGACTTCGGCATTGCGAAAGCCCGCCACATCATGAAAGACAAAGAAGGCGACGTGCTGATGGGCAAGGTGCAGTACATGAGCCCCGAGCAAGCCGCGTTCGAGCAGACTGACGGCCGCAGCGACGTGTTTTCGCTGGGCGTCGTGCTGTACGAGATGCTGGCCGGCCGCAACATTTTTGCCGACGACGACACGTTGATCTGCATCGAGAATGTACAGAAGAAGCCGATTCCGCCGATCAGCCACTACAACCCCAACGTCGATGACGACCTGCAGCGCGTGCTTGACCGCATGCTTGAACGTGACAAGGGCAAGCGCTACCAGGACGCCGGCGAAGCCGCCACCGACCTCGAGTTCTACATTTACAAGGGCGGGTACGGGCCGACGTTCAACACCATGGCCGACTACCTGCAACACCTTTTCCCCGAGTTCAAACAGCACGCCACCACCTGAGGCATGCTGGATCCGTCTTCAAACGCGCCGCCACCGTGCGGCGCGTATCATTTCGACACGGACATGCGCTCGATCCAGCCGCTGGCAAGTTCGATCAGCTCATTGTCCACGCGAAAAAGCTTCTGCCGGGCGTCATTCAAGTCGTGACCCAGGTGCGCAATCAGGTGAAACTCTGCCAGCGGCCGGGTATCACACCACTCTCGCCAGTGTCGCGCGTTGTCGGGGTGCAGCCGTGCATCGCGGCCGCCCTGTACGACCAGCATCGGGCGCCCATGCTTTGGCGGATCGGCTTTCAGGTACTCGGCCCAATGGCCCGCCAGCCACTCAAAGCTGTCCCAGCCATTGTAGCCGGCATCCAGGTAGGGCCTGGCGAACTCTACGAACTGCTCTGGCGGCAGCTTTGTGCCCTCTTTGAAGAACTGCTCGAGCCGGCTGTAGTACTCGAGCGCTCTCTCGCCTTTGGCTTTCTGGGCGCCGGTGGCTTCATCGACCAGGCGCCGTGCGCGGATGCGGCCAAGCTCGAAGATGTTTCCGAAGGGCGCACACAGGGCAACAACACCGGCGACGGACTCGGTTTCAGCAAGCTTGGTGACCACCATGCCGCCTTCACTGTGTCCAACCAGAAACGTCGGCAGCCGCGCCGTCAGCTTATGCCCGCGCAGCAACCCCAGCGCGGCGCGGGCGTCGTCCACACGCTGGGGCAGGGTGTATGTGTGCGGGTACAGCGCCGGCTTGTCGCTGCCGCGCTTGTCAAACCGCAGCGTCGCGATGCCCTTGTCGCCCAGCAGCGTTGCCAGGCGCCGATACAGGCTGCTCTGGAACCCCACGGCGGGCATGTTGCCGTCGCGGTCATGCACACCCCCGCCTTGATGAACCAGTGCAGCGGCAATGGCATGGTCGGGAACCATCAACGTGGCCCCAAGCGGCGGGTCTGTCGGCACGAACAGGTCCAGTGTTTTCATTGGGGTACACCCGCCGGGCAAGCTAGCGTTATGGTGCAAATGCTGCACCCGTACAACGGCAAGAGAAGGGGCTCAATTCCGAATGACCTGCGGGGCGGCAAAGTCACAGATCGTGTCGCGGCAAAGCCTTTGATTTGCTTGGCGCCGTTGCATTGACGGGCTTTAAGCGCTGGTCTATACGGGTTGCCCTTCGCAGGCTGGTTTCAGGCGATTTTCAGGCAGGCACCGCATGCAACGCAAAGAAATGATCCAGATGGTCGTGGTGATCATCCTGATCGTGGCCGGGTTCTATGCGTGCCAAGCCTGGATCATCCCGCCATCTGCGACCCCGGCGCCGCCTGCCAACCAACCAGGCACCCCGCCGGCAAATCAGCCGCCGCCCGAGATCCGGAGCACCGGGCCTGCGGCAGCCACAACCTCTACAGCCACCGAGGCCGACAAGTCTCGCGGTTTTGCGCCGATAGGGCGCGCCGACGCCAGGCAATGGAGCCTCGCCAACAGCCGCCTGACCGCGACGGTGTCTGACCGCGGGGCCGTGCTGGATTCGGTGACGTTTGTCGACGCTGACGGCAACGTGGTCTTCTGGCGCACGCCGGACAACCCGACGGTCGAGCCCGGTGAACCCTTGCAGCTCTTGCGACCGGAAGAAGCGGCACCGGACATTGCCCCGTTTGCGCTGCTGATTGACAAGAACGACGACGCCCGCAACACCTCGCGCTGGGAACTTGTCCTGAACGAGACCGGCGACAGCGGTGTGCAGTCGCTGACCTTCCGGTTTCCGCCTTCGAAAGGTTTTGAGCACGACGCCGAGTCAGACGGGACGGTGCTGTACAAGAAAATCACGTTGTACCCGGGCGAGTATCGCCTTGACGTGAATGTGCGCATCGAAAATCGCAGCGACAAGGTGCGCGAGAAGTTTGTCGGCATCTGGGGCCCGGTCGGCATCACCAACGACGGCATGCGCACCGCCGGCGAATGGAGCCGCGTGGCACTGTACGGCAGCACCGACAGCAAGCGCTTTACCAGCCTTGAGGACTCGCCCACAATTCCGTCCCTGGCGGAAGCGGTGAAAGAGCGCAACGAAGAACTGGGCAAGACCAACGCCTGGATCACCAACCGCGACCTCGACGAAATCGAAGACCCGGATCGCTTCCTGATTGCTCACGGCCTGCGCACCCAGTATTTCCTCGCCTTCATCGCCCAGGACCCGGACGTGCGCGACCAGCGCTGGAGCGGCGCAGTTCTGCCGATCGGCACCACAGCCGCGATCTCGTTGACCGGTCCCGCATTGGTGGTGCCGGCGGCCGAGGCCGGCAAGCCGGGCCAGCAGAGCGTTGGCATGCGGCTGTACGCCGGCCCTCGCGACCGCGACGCCTTGTCGGCGGCGTGGCTTGTCGAGCCGCCCAAAGATGCCGAGCTGGGGGCACAATGGGCCGAACTGGCCACCAGCGGCTTCTTTGACCTGATTGCGAGCCCTCTGATCTGGTTTCTGCGCCTGTTGACGAACCTTGTGGGTGCCGGCTTTGCGATCATTCTGCTGACCTTGTTCGTGCGTTTTGCGCTCAGCCCGCTCAGCTACCGCGGGCAGAAGGCCATGGCGGTCTACACGCAGAAGATGAAGATCGTGAAACCGAAGATGGACGCGATCAAAGAGAAGTACAAAGAAAAGACCGACCGCGACAGCCAGATGCGCATGTTGACCGAAACGCGCGCCGTCATGAAAGAACAGAACGTCGGCATGCTGCCCATCGGCGGCTGCCTTCCGATGCTGATTCAGTTGCCGATTTTCATCGGCTTGTACCGGGCGTTCGGGGCGGCGTTCTTTCTGCGCCAGGCGAAATTCCTGGGCATCCACGACCTGAGCCTGCCGGATGCGACAATTCCCGCCAGCACGTTCATTGGCGAAGGCTGGATCAGCTTTCTTGCGCACAACGGCTGGTTGACCATCAACATTCTGCCGATGCTCTGGATTGCCCTGAGCATCCTGCAGTTCAAGATGCAGCCCAAGCCGGACGACCCGCAGCAGGCCGCGATGCAGAAGCAGATGGGGTGCATTTTCCCGCTCATGGGCCTGATGTTCTACGGATTCGCCAGCGGGTTCGCGTTCTACTTCATCGTGTCGAGCATGTACTCGATTGCCGAAAGCAAATTGATCAAGCGCAACCTGGTCAAGCTCGGCATCACGCCTCCGCCGCGCAAGAAGGGCGAAGCCGTGAAAGAAACCGACAAGCCCGACTACCACGGCTCGAAGTAGCACCTGCCGCAGCGGATGGCGCAGTCATGGTTGCCCGCGAAACAGCAAGCACGATCTTTGCCCTGGCCACCCCCGCGTCGGCTTCAGCCGCCGCATTGTTGCGCATCGCCGGTTCGCAGGCTCGCGTCCTTGCCCAGAAGTTCTGCGGCAGCGACTGGAAGCGCCGCTGTGTACAAGGTTCGATTCGCCTGCCGATCGGGACCGTACCCTGCATCGCGTGGCTGATGCCCGCGCCGCACACGCTGACCGGCCGCGACACTCTTGAAATTCTCGTGCCGGGGAACGTTGAGATCGTGCGCGATCTTGAGCGCCTCTTGCGCGAGTGCGGCTGCCACGATGCCGAGCCCGGGGCCTTCACACGCCTGGCCGTGGAGGCGGGCAAGCTCAGCCTTGCGCAGGCCGAGGCAACGCTGGCGCTGGTGACGTCATCAGACGAGGTGTCTCGCCGGCGCGCCCTGGCCGACCTTGGCGGAGAATCGGCACGGCGGTTGACGGATCTCGCCGCGCGCCTGAGGACTCTGAGCGCGCGCTATGAAATGAGTTTCGACTTCAGCGAGGAAGAACACGCCCTGGCGCAGGAGGACCGGCTTTCGGGCGACTTGCGTGCGCTGCTTGCCGACCTGCGCGCCTTCGTCGGGCGCGAGGGCAGTCAACCCCGGCGCGAATTCCCCTCCGTGGCCCTGTTCGGCCCGCCCAACGCGGGCAAGAGCAGCCTGTTCAACGCGCTGGTTGGACAGCGGCGTGCCCTGGTCAGCGCGACACCGGGCACGACCCGTGACGCCATTGAGGCCGACGCGGTGTTCGATGGCTGCGCCTGCAAACTGCTGGACTTGAGCGGCGTGGGCGCCGGCGATGCCGACCTGGGCCGCTATGCGCCCCAGGCACGACAGCGCGCGCTGGCCGCCGACGTGCTGTTAGTGCTGTGCGCACCGGGGCAGGCAGCCGACTGCGCGCACGAGTTCACCGCGCTGACACGTCAAGATGCCGCGCTTCGGTCACGTGCGCTGTGGGTCCAGACCATGTCCGATCTCGCGGCCCAGGAAGCAAACCCTTGCGGCCTGCCCCAGTACGCGGTTTCCGCCGCCAGCGGGCAGGGTCTGGCAGCCCTCCGCGAACAGCTTGGGGTACGACTGGGCGAATTGGCCACCGGGGGCTCGACCAGCCTGCTGCGCCTCAATGCCACTGCGGCATTGACGATGCTGGAAGTGGCTGCGGCTGATCCGCTCGCGCCCACTGAAGCCGTGGCAGCCGATGTGCGGCGCGCACTGACCCTGCTGGACCAGGCCCTGCTCAACGATGCGCCCGGCGACGTGCTGGACCTTATCTTTTCACGGTTCTGCATCGGCAAATAGAACCGGGGCCCCTCGCGCGGGGCCCCGGGAGTGACCTGTTAGCGATGGTCGTTCAGCCAGCGGCCGAGTTCCTCGCCCAGGTTGGCCATGTCGTTTTCGAACGCGGGTTTGGCAATGCCGCCCGAGCTTTGCTCAAACTGAAGTTCGACGACCAGGTCGCCCGTCTCGGCATTGATCAGCCGCCCCTTCGCCAGGACGTGGCTCCAGCCTTGCTTCTTGTTGTGCAGGATGCTGGATGCCCGCGAGTCCGGGTCACCCAGGTCGAGATACTCGATCTCAAGCTCGAACACATATCCTGTCGACGGGCGCTCCAGTGTGGCCATCGCCCGCACTTCCTCGGCCGTTTCCTCGAACACGCCGTCGGCGACCAGACGCGCGCCGGCCATCGGCCAATCGCGGTAAAAGCGCTCGAGATCAGCTTGGTCGTACTTGCCGTGAATCTGCTTGGGCAGCTTGACCGGCAGCACCTTCAGGTTGCTGACAACCCGTCGTTCCTCGAACGCGTCACCCGCTGTGCCGGTGTACATCTCGGACTTCGAGGTCTGGCACGCGGTAACAAAGAACACTGACAGCAAACTCAGCATCATCGCGTATCGCATGGCGCCTCCTTGTCTCGGTTGCCCGGGGAAGGGCTGACAAGGGCGAAACTTCCGCGCCGTGACTGCTATTCCGTCATTCGTGTGTCACGGACGTAAGTCGCTGGCAAGCGGCGGTTTGGATCGCTACGCAGGTTCGATTGCCTTGTGCGCCACGACCTGCACATCTTCCGGACAGCGCACCGGTCGCATACCGTTTTGTTTGCCCAGAAACGCCAGCACTGTGTGGCCGGTGGTCAGCACCGAATCGCCGTTCAGCACCGCGTACTCAAAGCGCAGCCGAGTCTTCGTGGCCTCGCGCAACCAGGTGCGCACGGTCAGCAGGTCGTCGTACTTCGCGCTGGCTTTGTGATTGGCGTGGGTCTCGATCACGGCCAGCACGTAACCGCGTTGTTCAAGGTCGGCGTAGGTGATGCCGATCTGCCTCATGGCCTCGGTGCGGCCGATCTCGAAATAGATGATGTAGTTGCTGTGGTACACGACGCCCATCTGGTCGGTCTCGGCGTAGCGTACGCGCACCTGGGTGTCGAAGGGCATGACAGGGTTCTAGCTGTTCACAGCGCTTCCGCCAACTCGCTGACAAACAGCGCCAGGTTCAGGCGGCCGGGCTGGTCGATGTGATACCCCCTCACCCACTTGCTGCCGTTGACAAGCACGTAGGGCACGCCACGCTTGCCTGTCTCTTCCTCGAGCCGGGTAGCCGCGTCGTGGCTCTTGCTGATGTTCACCGTGCTGTAGGCAACCTCGAACCGGTCAAGAAAGGACTTCAACCGCGAACAATCCGGGCACCAGGTGGATACGTAAACCTCGAGCCTGGCGCCCGCAAGCTGGGAGCGGTGTGGCGCAAATGGATCTGGCATATTCTCTTTCACGCCGCACCTCGCTGGGGCCCCACGCCGCGGACGGGTATTCCCCGGGCCGCCGCGATTTACTAGCGTAACTTCATGCCGCCACAGAAAACACTGACGCGCAAGCAGGTTCGCGAGCTGGACCGCCGGGCGATTGAAGAGTTCGGCATGCCCTCGTTCGTGCTGATGGAAAATGCCGCGCGCGCCTGCGCCGATGAGTGCGAGCGCATCCTGCGCCTGCACGGCGTACAACGCGCGATGCGCAAGCTGCGGTCCCCGGGCAGTAAAGACGACATTCCGCGCACCGTAGAAGAGCTTGAACAGTGGAAGCAGGCCCTGAACGAGTTTCCCGACCCGACACTCATCTTTTGCGGCCCCGGCAGTAACGGCGGCGACGGCCTGGCGATTGCCCGCACCCTGCACAACCGTGGTTACGCGGTTCGCACGTTCTTTGTCGGGTCCGCCGCCCAGCTTGAGGCCGCACCGGCCGATGTCGCAAAGAACGCGGCGCTGCTGCGAACCCTTGGAGTAGACATCGCGATTCTGCCCGATGCCCGCGCCGTGCATGAGTTGCGCCCGTTGATGCGCGACGCCTGCCTGATCGTCGACGCCATGTTCGGCACCGGCCTTACCCGAACGCTGGAAGACCCATATCGCGCGGCTGTGCAGGCAGTCAACGAAGCGGGAGCACCGGTGCTGGCGGTGGACATTCCCAGCGGGCTGGATGCGGACACCGGCGACGTGCTGGGCGCATGCGTGCGGGCTGAGGTCACGGTAACGTTCGTGGCAGCCAAGCCGGGATTCCTGGACAAAGCCGGGCCGTCATTCTGCGGCAAGGTGGTAGTCGCCGAAATCGGCATCCCGCGCAAGTTTCTCGAAGAGGCCCTGCGCTGACGCAAACCGCCGATGCAATGCATCGGCGGTTTGTGAGTTGGCGAATCTGCTTTAGCCCGTGGTCAGCTTGGTGGGCACAGTGACCAGCAGCTTCTTGGCCTCGGCGTTGCTGTCGAGCCCCGGAGTCTTCTTGACGTCCTGGAAGGTGGCGCGAGCCTCGGCCACAATGGAATCCACGGCGGCCTTGTCTTCGCTGCCCAGGTTCTTCTTAAGCGCGATCTGGACCTCGGTGCCCAGCTTGTCGAGCGCTCGCAGCACGCCGACCGCGGCGTTGACCCTGGCCTTGCCGTCGCTGGAGTCGAGGCTGCGGCCGTAGGCCAGCGTTGCCTTGGCAAGTTCGGACTCTGCGCTGTTCACCGACTTCAGCGGGTCAGGCTTGGGCGTGGACGACTTGTTCTTGCCGGTGATGTCGACGCCGACGTCTACTTTGCCCAGCTGCTTCTCGATTTCCTTGGCAACGTCACCAGCCGCAGTCTTGGACTCAGCGGCTTTGCGCGAGATTTCGGCCTCGGCGGCGATGCGCTTCTTGAACTGCTCGAAAACGGTGTCGCGGCTCTTGGTCAACTGGTCGTACAGTTCTTTCTGGCGCTCTTCGGGCAAGGCCTGCATGTCGGCGCTGACTTCTTTCTCGAAGGTGATGCGCGCGGGCAGCTCGGCAAACACTTCCTGCCTGCGCTCGGCGGGAACGGCCTTGAAGTCGTCCTTGACGCCCCAGAACTGCCCCATCAGTTCGCCATTGGTGGCGTACACGTAGCCAACGCCGGCGCTGGTGATCACGCCCACGACCGCAAACAGCCCGACCCACAGCTTGAAGACCTTACCCATGGCTGGAACCTCCGTTGTCCTGTCTCAAGAGAACCAGATCAGCACTCAAACCGCAAAGTAAAACGCCCGGCGGGTACGCAAAGACCCCGCACAAAGCGGGGTCTTTGGTGTATTTTCTGTTAGTACGGAACGGGCTCTTTGTCAGGGTTGCGCGGTGCGCGGTTGACGTCGTCGAGATCTGACTGCTCAAACTTCTGCTCGTCGCGTGCTGCTTCCCACTTCTGGCGCGCGGGCTTGACGGCTTCGCTGGTCATCATGCTGGATGCCTTGGCGATCTGCTGCATGCCCTTCTTGACCTCGTTGATCTCGTGCTCAAGTTCCTGGTAAATCAGGTACGCGGCAATCTCGCGCTCGTTGTCTTCGTTCTTCAGTGCTTCCTCGCTCATCTCTTCAAATCCCTCGTAATGCTTGAAGGAATTGACCATGGGGATGTTGTCCATGTTGTACGGCCACTTGTACCGGAACAGTTCCAGCGCATAGACCGTCTGGTACCAATCCTGCCAGGCAGCGATCCAGAGCTCGTCGTTGCCGCGGTCATCCATGCCGGCTTTCTGCGCCAGCCGCACTTTCTTGATGGCGATTCGAATGTAGTCGTAGGCGCGGGACTTCTTCATCTCGCGGCCCTTTTCATAGGCCGAGACGGCAAACGCGCGCGCACGCACCTGGTGCTCGGTCAGCGTTTCTGCGCTCTTCTTGGCCGGCAAGTTGTGCGGCCGGATGTTGGCGACGGTATTGCCGCTGTCATCAATCGTGCCTCGGCGACCAAACGCGTCAAAGGCAATGTCCAGCACGAACGCAGCGATGCCCAGCACCGAGACCGCAATGCAGATAATCCAGATCAGTTTGGCCGACTTGTGCGATATCTTGCCCTTGCTCGGCAGCGGCTGCCCGTCTTCTACCTGTGGCACAGCCGTTGTCGGCGGACGCACCGGCTCTGAGGGCTTGACGCCCTTGGACGGACGCTGAACAGGCCCGCCCTGGGCGGACTTTACGCGCCGAACATCCGAAGAACTGCTTACCTCTTCGTAGTCTTCAACTACATCATCGTCGTCGTAGTCAGGTACCACTTTGTCCCCTGTCCCTGTTGAGCCTTGCTAACGAACGACCAGCCCCTGTGGTTCCCCCGACTTCAACGTTTCGCAAAGTCGTGAGACGGTTCCGATCAGCAGATTCGCCGGGTCTGGTGAAGCAGACTTCATGCTTTCGTCTGCCGCCATCAACACCTCAAGTGCTACGCGGACTCTCCCGCGATCCAGCCCCCTGGCGGTGCCCAAGAATCCACTTTTTAGATTTTCCCTAAGCCTGACTTTGGCAAGGGTTTGTGCCTCCGCTGCTGATTTGCCCTGTTGCAGTGCCAATGCTGCCCGGCCCAGGCCAACCACCTGTAACCGCAGCAGTGCCAACAGAGAGAGTACCGACCCCAACTCTGCTTTGCCAGCCATTTTAGCAGCGCACGCCAGCGCCGTGCGAGTGTCCCCGGTGAGGATTGCATCACACAGCGGAAACGTCAGGTCCGCACCTTCGTAACCACAGGCGTGGGCGATGTCAGCCGCCGAGACCTTGCCGTCCCTGCTCAGCAGCGCCAGCTTGTGCAACTCTGACTCGGCCCTGCCAAGGCTGCCGCCGGTGTACTCGCGCAGGGCCGTCAGTGCGTCGGGCGACAACTTCAGGCCGATTTCGGCGGCTGCGTTGATCGCCAGCTGGTTCCAGCCACGCACGTCCCAGGGCTTGAGTTCTTCGCAGATGACGGTCGGAAAGTCCGCGCTGACGCGCTTCGGAACCGCGAGATTGCGCTGGAAGGTGGCGCCGTCAAACACCAGTACATTGCGCTTTCCCGGCTTGTCGAGGTATGCCAAAAACTCCTCTTTGAAGCGGGTGGTCGCCTCCTGGCGATTGCCGACCCGACGGTTGCCGATGACGATCGCCAATGCGCCGCCGAACAGGCTTGGCGAGCGCAGTTCATCAAGCACGCGAGTGAGCGTGTCTTCAGGTTCCATGCGCCTGATTTCCATGCCGCGCTTTTCCAGCGACGACAACAGCGCCCGCAGGCACTTCCCCCGCAAGTAGTCTTCGGGACCGAACACGGCATACACGGGCGCGGCCGGCAGCTTTCCCGGGTCGCGCAGAAAGTCATTGGCTGGTACGGGTGTCGGCATGGGTCCTGTGATGGTCCATCACGGCTGGCATTACACCATGCGCACAAGTTTGCGGGTCAGCCATTCACCGGCGAGCAGCATGATCATCAACACCAGCAGCGCCGAACGCAGGCTCCAGGGCTCATCCTTGCGGTTCCAGAGCAAGCTGGTGATGCCCTTCAGTTCGTTCTCTTTCTCGCGGATCTCAAAGACCGCCTGGCCCATGTCCGTCATCAAGTAAATACGCTTGCCGCCCTGGTAATCCATCGGCGCAACGTTCGCGGGCAGCTTGGTCGAGCGCCTCTGCAAGCCGTCGAAGTCCATGGTCAGGTTGCGCAGTTCTGCCACCGGCGCAATCACCGTGTAGCGGTGCGGCTGCTTGCGACTTTCCTCGTAGCCCTGCACCCACACGTCAAACTGGCCGGGCTCGTTGGCCTCAACGACGCCCTCAAACAGGTTTGGACTCCAGCTCACTTCCTGCAACACCACTCGACGCGCCGACAAACGTCCCTGGCTGCGAGCCTGCAACTCAACGATCAGGCGACGCGCCTCGGAATCGTCGGGGCCGCGCGGCAGCTCAGAGAGTTCCTTGTTCTGGTTCTGGGTGACTTCGTTGTAGATGTCCCCCAGCAGCTCGACATACACCTTGACCTGCTCGCTCACCTGGTAGCGGGTCTTGTCGGTGTACACGTCCACCCGCTGTTGCTTGCCCTTGAGGCGGCGGCTGGCAACAAACCGAAGCGTGTTCTGCCAGAAGCGATAGAAGTACACGTCGCCAACGAACTCGCGCCAAAGCCAGGTGTCGTCGCTGCCGCAGTAGAAGGTCATGCCACTGCCATAGGGCATGGCGGCGGTCAGTACGTCACCTTCGCCGGTAATCTTGCCCTCGCGGGTTACGCGCGACAGGGCGACGGCCGGTGCCGGCTTGATGCCGGCCGTGCCCTGGTACCAGTACAATCCGTGCAGCTGTCCTTTGACAAAGCTGCCGTCCTTTACGCTGCCCCACAGTTCGTCGTTTCGGGCGGGGTTGCTGCTCAGGCGGTGCACTTCATGGGCGCGACCAGCGGGGGTCAGGCGCCAGAACTTCTGCTGTTTATGGTCGATGGCGCCCTCTGCGTCGCGCGGGGTATCCAGTTCAACCGGGTACAGCACGCGCGCCTTTTCAATGTTGCGGTAGGCGCTGAAGTTGTAGCCCTGGCCCGCGAGCAGTACCAGGCCGCCGCGGTGGTGGCTGACCCACTCTTCCAGCCAGTCCCAGTGCTCGCGCCGGAAGCGATTGTCATCGGGGTCAATGTCGCCCATGATGATGACGTCGTAGTCGAGCTTGAAGAATTCTTCCTTGTCGCGAATCACCCGGTCACCGACGGCAAACGGCGCCACGAGAGGCGACAGCTTGCGTCGCACTTCTTCGTCGTACTGGCTCGTCGGCTGCGTCCAGCCGTCCTGGGCGTCGAAGAAATAGCCCTGGTACTCAAGTTTCTTGTCGCGCTTGAGCGCCTCGTTCAAGTAGCGCGCCTGGTACCGGAAGCGACCCTCGAGGTACAGCACCTTGATCTTGCGGTCGATGATCTCGACTTCGTGCTCCTTGACGTTGTTTCGGTACGTGTCTTCATCCGGAAGGCGGTCTTCGTTCAGCTTCAGGTAGTAGATGTGTTTGCCGGTAACCGCGGGCTTGAAACGGATTTTGACTTCCGCCAGTTCTTCGGGGCCAAGCTCGATCTCGGTGCCGTCGGCGCCCCGTACTGCGCGGCCATTGAGCTCGCTGTAAGCCACCGGGTTGGTCGGCGAATCTTCGCACAGGATAATCTTCACGCGCTGGCCGGGAGTGCCCTTTTCCGGGTCGGCGCGATACGCCTTGTCGGCGCGGATCTTCAGCTTGAAGTCAAGGAAGTCGCCCTTGAGTATCTCGCGGTCCGCCGAAACACTCAGCAATTCAAGCACCTTTACCGGCTTGGGGTTGCCAATCGCGATGCCGACCACCTCGACACCGCTTCGAGCCTTGGCGGCTTCGTCGGCGCTGCGTTCCTCGTTGGGGCTGGTGTCGCGGCCGTCGGTCAGCACGATGATTGACGACAGGTCGTCTTCGGCGGTGTAGTAGCGCCGCACTTCGCGCAGCGCTGCGTCAAGCTCGGTCAGGCGCCCGCGGGGCTCACGGAAGTCGAGTTCGGCGGGGTCAACTTCGAGGATGGCTTCGTCCGTCAGCTGATCGCGGCCAAAGCGCGTCGAGAACACGAAAAAGCGCAGCATCGCGACGCGGTTTTCCGTGCGGCGCTTGTCAGCCTTCTCGGCGATCTCGGCGGCGCGCGCGCGCAGCACGTCGATCAAGGACTTGTCGCCCTGCTTCAGGGCACTGAGTGTATTGCCGTCCGTCACCAGCTCACAGGCAATGTCCCAGCGGCGCGGCCCTTCAGGATGGCATGTACCGAGCAGATTGTTGATCAGCACCCGCTTCTGCATCACAGCCTGGTCGTCCGCGTTGCCGCCAAGCAACTTGGCAAACTCCTGCTCGCGCAGCATCAGCTGCCGCAACAGTTCGTCCAGCTCGCTTTGCAGGCGCCGCACCTGGCTTTCGTTCGGCGTTTCCTTGCTGGTTTCTGCCGAGAGCTCACTCTGGCGCAGGTCAGCCTCGGCGGCGATGCCATCCAGTTCCCGCCGCAAGCGTTGCCATCCGCCGATGTCAAAGCGGCCGCCATGCAGCTCAGACAGGCGCTTGACCAGCCGTGCCGCGCGCTCGCGCACTACCCTGCGCACAAACCCCCGGACAGCAACCTCGTCGTCGGACAGCGTCACGAATCCCTGGTTCGGCGGCGGCGGAACGTCCACGCCCAGTCCGCGCAAGTGGTCGCGAAGCTCACGCACGTCTGCCGATTCGCGATCATCAAACACGTTGAAGATCGGGAATTCGCGTGATTCGTCCCCCATCGAAAGGCTGTCGTCGATCAGCACGGCGACTTTGCTGCCCTCGACGTAGGTCTCGGTAGCGACCAGCGACGGCCCGGCGATCAGCAGATACAGCAGGAACAGAATGCCCGCGCGCAGCGATGCCAGAAACACCCGTGTCAGGCGCGACACCTTCTTCTTCTCATAGAAGTAGATGACCGCGGGCAGCAGCACGCAGACCGGAATCACCAGCAGCGCCGTCCAGATCAGCGGGCTGATGTCAAACAGCGAAATGCCCTTCCAGGTCGCGCTGCCCTCAGACTGCCGCGAGAACGGGTCGAAATTCTCCCACGAGAACACACTGCCCGGCGCCAGTACCTCGGTGATGCGGCCCGGAAAGATGACCCCGTACACAGCCACCACCAGCACTGCCAGCAGCAGCACGCTGAAGAAGGCCATCACGAATTTCTGGATTCCGCTCACTTCAGGTCCGTTTCCATGCCCAATGCTGCGACGCTACTTGTCCGCCTTGGAAATCACGCCGCTCCATATCGTTTCAAACAGCAGGAAGCATACGCCCAGCACCGCCAGCCACATCCATTCTTTCCCACCCTGGTCGCCTGCCAGCGCGTCGCCGCCCCCAAGCTCGTCGCCGGCGCGACGATACAGCATTGGCAACTCGCCCAGTGCTTCCTTCAAGGCCGCCTCCGTGCCGCCTTCCGCCAGGCTCAATCGCATCAGGTCGCTCTCGCGCGCATGCAGATTTACGCTGAAGCGCTCCTGCCATTTGCGGCGCGGCTCGCCGGAGTCGGTCTTTTCAAATGCCGTCAGCGTGTAGACGCCCGGCTGTGCCGTGCCCGCGAACTCAAGCAGATTCACCCCGGCATCGCTGGTGGCAGCGATGTCAACGTTGGTACCTGCAGGGTCGCGCACGGTGTATTGCGGCGCGACGTCTACCACACGCAACACCCGCCGGAACGGCTCGCCCACCGACAGGTTTGAGTAACGCGCCTCGTTGCCCGTGAGATAGCTTGCGACTTCAAGGTACAGGAACAGCGGCAGACCGTTGGTGCGCCACAACCCGTTCCAGCGCTCAGACGCGGTCGTGGACACATACATCACCCGGCCGCGGCCGTAGGGCCGCTCAAGCATGAATGGCACCGGGCCGCCGGGCAGGTTGAGGCTGAGCAGGGTCTGCGTCTGGCGCAGCGGGTCAACTTCTGTGCCGGCCGGCAGCGTGACCTCGCGCCAGTTACGCACCGCCACGGGGTCAGTGATGATCGTCAGGTTCTCGGGGCTTTCGGCGAACAGCTTGATCACAGGATGGTCCGGGCCGCTGACAGTCAGCCCGTAGTTTTCGGCTGTCGGGTCGTCGCTGCCGCCCGGCCGGCCAAGCTTGGCCGGCAACATGCCCTTGCCTTCCTTGTAGAGCAGCGAGTTGTATTTGCCGAAGTCCACTTTGTCGCCGTCAAAGATCAGCAGCCCGAAGCCCGCTTCGACAAACTCTTCCAGCTTGGCGACCACGCCTTCGGGAATGTCCTGCACGTTGGCCAGGATCACCAGCCGGTAGTCAAAGAAGCTGTCGATGGCCGCCATCTGCTCGGGCCGCATACTGACGATGTAGTTGGGCGTGATGCGCACGTCCGGTGCTTCGCCGCGTTCGCCATCGACGCGGCTGGAAGAGATGCCCAGGGCGGTCTCAAGGTAGAAGGTCTCATCCAGGTTGGGATCGGCGTGAGGCACGCCATCAATGACCAGAATCGGCACGCCCGGCACCACGTGGATGACGACGTTGCGCGTGTTGTCGGTGGTCAGGGCGTCCGGCTCTTCGGTGAAGATCTCGATGTTTCGCGACGCGCCCGTTTTCTCTTCTTCGGGCTTCAGGGTCAGGTCGCGCGCCGGCAGCACAAGCTGCACGGGCTCGGCGGCTCGGTTGGGCTGCAGCACGATCGGTGCGCCAAAGGGGCGCTCGGGCCCGCCGTCAATGCGGTACTTAAGGCGCACGTTGCGGTCCTGCGCGCGGGGGTCGCTGGCGCTGAACTGCACGTCGATCAGCACCTTGGCTTCCATGCCGTTGCCGACAATGCGTTCATTCACGCGCACGCCGGTGATGGCCACATTCTGGGCGTTTTCAAAACCGGCGTCGTAGAACACCGGCGCGGTTCCGCTCGTCTTCATGCGGGCGTTCATCCGGTCCATCACGGCCACGAAGTCGGCATGAACGGTGCCGTCCTTGGACAGTTCGCGCCAGCCTGATGTGCAGAAATCGCTGATCACCACAAGGCCGACGGCATCACTCTCTGGTGTGCCCTCAACCATCCGGGCAGATTCGCGCAGCGCCGCCAGCATGTTCGTGTCCACGGCAGCTACGCCAGTGGCCGCAATCTCGCGCCGCGCGGCGTCAAGGTTCAGGCTTGAAAGCTGGCTGACGCGGCGGCGACGGGACTTGTCGGCTGCGTCGTCCGCGAGCGCCATGCCACCGATGCCGGGCGGCACGTACACGTCGCTCAGGCGAATCACCGACACGCGGTCACGGTTTGGTTTCAGGCTGTCCACGGTCGCCAACGCGAACTGCTTTGCGCGGTCAAAGCTGGTCTGGCCTTCCTGTTTGTAGCCCATGCTGGCGCTGTTATCGAGCACAAGCACCAGGTGCAGCGGCGCGTCGGTCGACAGCGTGCCGCGCGTGATGCCCATGGTCTCGTCGGCCCACTCTTTGACGCGTTCACAGCCCATCGGAAACAGCGCCGCGGCAATCAGCATCACGGCCAGCACCCGCAGCAGCAGCATGATCAGCGATTCCATCTGCACACGGCGGCGCGTACGCTTGTACGCCGCAAGCAGAAACTCCATCGCCGCCCAGTCCACCTTGCGGTAACGCGTGAGGTTGATGATGTGGATAATGATCGGCACTGCCGCTGCTGCCAGCGGAATCCCAAGGCCGAGTGTCCAGATCAACCACGTAGGCAAAGCCGCTATCCCCTTCTTCCTGAACGCTTGGCAAGGTAGGCCTGCAACGCCACATCCAGCGGCATCGCCGTATCGATGGCCACATAGTCGCTGCGTGCCCGAAGGCAGGCACGTCGCACAGCCGTTGTGAAATGTTCGACTTCTTCCAGGTACGCTTTGCGCAGGCTGCGCGGGTCGACCAGCAGGTCAGGGTACTCTTCCAGCCCGATGAACTGCGTCAGCCGGTCGAACGTGAACTCGCGCTCTTGCGGGTCCATGACGTTGAAGACGATCACGTCATGTTTTCGCGCCGCCAGGTGCTCAAGCCCGCGCTTGAGATGTTCTACCTTGTCGAACAGGTCGCTGATGACCATGACCAGGCTGCGACGGCCGCTGCGCTGGGCGACGTCTACCAGCACGTCACCGATGTTGGTTTTCTTCTGCGGTACGCGTTCGTGCATGCTGGCGAGCATGCGCATCAGCGTGACCTGAGAAGTCGCCGGCGGCACCCAGTCGTAGAGCTTTTCGTCAAACAGCGCCAGGCCCGCGGCGTCGCTCTGCTTCTGGACCAGATATGCCAGGCTGGCCGCCATGTAGCGCCCGTAGTCGAGCTTGCTTTTCAGCTCGCCGGACTGGTAGCGCATGCTTTCGCTGGTGTCCAGCACGACCACGGCCCGGAAGTTGGTCTCTTCTTCATACTCTTTGATGTAGTACTTGTCTGACTTGGCGTATGCCTTCCAGTCCAGATAGCGAAGGTCGTCACCGGGCACATACTCGCGATGCTGCGCGAACTCAACGCTGAAGCCCTTGTACGGCGACTTGTGCAGGCCCGCGAGAAAGCCCTCGACCACATTGCGTGCGGTCACCTCAAGGTGCCGAATCTGGTTCAGCACTGCAGGGTCGAGATACTTCTGGTAGGCCTGTGCCATAGTGCGCGTCTGCGTGCTGTGCCTAGCTACCGAGTCTGTCCAATGTCCTGGCTGCTTCTGTCGCGAGGGGCCCTTTGCCCTCGCTCAGGCTTTTCAATATGGCTCGGCCGCTGTCTTCTTTACGATCCCCGAACCAGCGCACCGCGATGATTCGCTCGGCTGTGCTGCGCTCCTGCGATGTCGCGACGTCGCTCATCTGCCTCGCATAACTCTTGCCCGCGGCGGCTGCCAGCAGCGCCAACAGGTCCAGTTTGCGCTCTGCGGGGGCCTTGTTGTACGCATCCAGCAGGTCATCCAGAGTGGGGTCAGCGGCCCTGACTGTATAGCCGACCCAGGCCTCCGGCGTCCACACACCCGACTCTGGCCCGCGCAGCGCATGCACCGACCAGGCAAACCACAATTCACGGTGCGCCAGCGGGTCACGCTCGGTCTTGGCCTTGGCGGCCAGCAACTCAACCGCGCCATCGGCTTGTGTGCGGCCCAGCAATGCGCCCGCAACGGATCGCACGGCCGGCGATGGGTCTTCAAGCAACGCCTTTGCGCCCTCAGCGCACGCAGCCGCCCCAAAATCCACGGTTTCGCGCAGCAACTCAAAATGCATGCCTGCCGGCGACACTGCGGCTTGGCGAAGCAGCTCTTTCACGCCTTCCACGGGGTCAACGCCGTGCGCGTCGGGCTGAACGCCGCTCAGCTTCTCGCGCCAGTGGGCGGCATAGGCCTTCTCGCCCCAGGCCCGATCCACAAGCGCGCTTGCCGCCTGCAGTGCCCGGTCTGCGGCGGGCGCGCCGGTGCGCTCGGCCTCGAGCTCATTGACTGCCAGGATTGCCCTGGCTTCGTTGACTCCGGCCCTGGACGCCAGGTCGTCGCGTTCTTTGCGCGTCTCATCGAGCTTGCCCTTGAACTCCTGGGCGCGCTCAATGGCTTCGTTGTATTGCTTCTTGCTCACGCTGCCCCAGCCGCTGAACAGCAGGTACGCCGCAAGCGCCGCCATGCCAAGGTACATCGCGCGCGAAACCCAGCGCGCGGTCTTAAGCAGGTTGGGGCTTGAGACCCCGGCTTGCGCGTACGCCTCGAGTTCTTCCTCAAGTTCTTCTTTGCGGCGCTGGAGCGCCTCGTCCTTGCTTTCCTGGTTTTCGGGTTCGTCGGTCATTTTGTGAACGTCGATCCCGGCGGCTAAGCCGGGGGCACAACTCATCGGTGAGTTCCTGGGCGATTCGAACTGCAGTGTGGGGTTACTTGCTTACCCCCGGCAGCCGCGTGTCGGCCAGCGTCTCGGAGTCTGCGCGCGGGATCAACTGAATCAACCGGTCAATGATCACGTCGCTGTTGATGCCCTCCGCCTCGGCCGAGAAGTTGGGGATGATGCGGTGGCGCAGCACCGGGTGAACAACGGCGCGGATGTCGTCGCCACTGACGTAATAGCGCCCGTTCAGCACCGCGCGCGCCTTGGCGCCCAGGATCAGGTACTGGCTTGCGCGGGGACCGGCACCCCAGGCAAGCAGGCGTTTGATCTCTTCGGGGGTCTGCGGGTTGTTCAGGCGGGTCAGACGCGCGAACTGCATGGCGTACTTGATGATGTGTTCACTGATCGGGACTTTGCGAACCAGCTCTTGCAGCCGCAGGATCTTGGCACCGTCGAGCACGTTTTCGACCTGGCCGCGATACGTGGCCGTGGTCATCTTCATGATCTGCATTTCTTCATTTTCGTCGGGGTAATCGACGTTGATGTTGAACATGAAGCGGTCCTGCTGCGCTTCGGGCAGCGGATACGTGCCTTCCTGTTCAATCGGGTTCTGCGTGGCCAGCACGAAGAACGGCTGTTCCAGCTTGTGCAGCCGCCCACCCGCGGTGACCTGGTGCTCCTGCATCGCCTCAAGCAGCGCCGCCTGGGTCTTGGGCGGCGTGCGGTTGATTTCGTCGGCGAGGATGATGTTCGCGAAAATCGGCCCGTGCAGGAACTTGAACTCGCGCTTGCCGGTGCTGCGGTCTTCCTGCAAGACCTCGGTGCCGGTGATGTCGCTGGGCATCAAGTCCGGCGTGAACTGGATGCGGCTGAATTTGAGTGACATCGTGTCTGCCAACGTGCGAATCAGCAGCGTCTTGGCCAGCCCGGGCACGCCGACCAGCAGGGCGTGGCCCTTGGCAAAGATCGAGATCAGCAACTGCTCGATCACTTCTTCCTGCCCGACCACCACGTTGTGCAGCTGCGCCACGATACGGTCGTGGGCGTCGCGCAGGTCGGTCACGGCCTTGAGGTCTTCGCCCTGCAATTGCTGGTCTGACATGGTTGCCTTTCTGTGTTCGGTGTGCGCCGTTCGGGGCGCGCCCGAAGCTACTTTCCGCCGTCTTGAGCCTTGAACGCGTAGACCCAACGGGCCGACGCCAGAATCACGAATGTCTCTTTCTTTACCGTCGCCACTTTGCCTGACGGAAACTTGTACGTGTCCCCGTTGCGCAGATGTTCTACGTTGTACACGTTGCCGGTGTCCGGGTCAGTGACCGACACGGGCTTATAGCGCGCAATGCCCTGCTCGTCCTTATACGCCTCGCCGCGGCAGTAGACCGTAATCGCCAGAGGCACCTTGTCAGAGGTGATGCCGGCCAGACGGCTTTGCGTGATCAACTTGCCGTTGCTCACGTCATAGAACGCAATTTCGCCCTCGAACGGGATCAGTACACGATTGCCGGCGATCACACCACGCCCGATCGGCTGCTTGCCATAGTCGGCAGTCTGGTAGTTCAGCTGTCCGAAGTCGGCTGCGCGTTCGCCGCCCTTACGAAAGTCGGTCAACCCGACCGAGTACACGCGGGTGCGCCCCTGGATGATCATGCGGTTGTCCACCACACCGAGAACATGTTCGTACTCATCGCTGAGTCCCTTGCGGAACATCGGGTACTCCATCATGTGGGTACCAGCCACTGCGTCCAGAATCAGCGCCAGGTCAAAGTCATAGGGCGTGGTCACGACCATGCCTTCGGCGGCGATCGGCGGGTTGGGGAACCAGCCGTTGAAGATCTGCGACTTCACGCGGCCGTAGCGCGAGACCCAGCACACCTCACCGGTCATCCGGTCCACCGCGGCCGTCGCCCCGCTGTGCGTTGAAACATAGAGCATGCCCCCCTGCTCGGCGGGCGCGCTGATTTCGGGCACGGTCACGGGCTCAGGGCCCCAGCTCCAGGGCTGGCTTTCCTGTCGGCGCGAACACAGGTGCACGCGCCATTGCAACTTGCCTTCGCCTGCCGCTGCGTCGCCTTTGGGCGTCACATCAAAGCAGAACATCCAGGCCTCTACCGAATCTTTCTCGGTCACAGCGCCGGCAATGTAAAGCCGGTTCCCGCGGATCAACGGCGCGCCCTTGAACACAACGTGCTGCAGAAACTTGTAGTCCTCTTCGCTTTCGACCTTCTTGTTGGGCAGCGTCACCCGCAACTTGGCGTCGTCGGTCAGGTCCCATGACTGAATCTGGTTGCCGCTGGGCTCCGCGCCCTTCTCGCGGCTGGCACTGCCGGGGCCCATGACTGCAAACAGCACGTCGCTTTCGCGCTGGTCCAGATCCCAGTGCAGGCGGCCGATGGTGCTGCCCATGACGCGATACTTCAGGCGTTCCTGCTCGCGGCCGCCGTAATAGTAGCGCCGGTTTTCCGCGGTCTTGACGGTGTAACGCACGCCCTTGGGCACCTCCAGCGTGACGGGGTTGGCTTCGCGCCCATGCCTGAACCAGAGCAGCTTTTCGTCGCCGCCCTGAAGCTCGTCGATCTTGTGGACAAAGAAGCCGGACTCGTGCACGGTTGGAAAAGGCACCGGCACGGGTTTGCGTTCTTCGTAGTTGTACTGGTCGCGTTGCTCGTCTACGCCCGGGATGTTCTTCGCGATCTGTGATCCCTGCACACCGTCAATGGCATCGAGGTCAATCATCTCGCCAATGCCGACCACGGGCGGCGCCACGCCGTTGCGGGCGCCGTTGCCATGCAGCGTCAGCCACCCGTTGGGGCGCAACTCAGGCCGCTCCTGGGGCGCAGGACTGCTGGTCAACTCTTTGACAGCAACGCTGCTTTCCACCTTCACGCCACCGACATCGACCGTGCCCGACGCGCTGTCGCGTTCGCGGCGGCGCAGTTCTTTGCCCAGGCGGTAGTTCATGCCCGCATCGCGGCAGGCGCGGACGTACAGCACCTGCAGCGCGGGCTCGCGCTCATAGTACTCGGGCCAGCTTTCCTGCAACTCATGCAGCCAGCGCACCGCCAGCACGGCATCGCCGCGCTCAAGTGCCGTTTCAGCCAGCATGCGCAGCGCGGTGCGGCCGCTTTGACTGAACTGGTAGAACCGGGCGCAGCGCGCCAGAATGGCCTCATCGCCGGCGGCCAATGCCGTGCGCAGCAACTCCGCGCCCGGCGCGGCCTGCCGCATGCTCAGCTGATCGCGCAGCGGCCGGGGCCAGTCGCGAATGCGGTAACGCGAGTTGATGTAATCGGCCAGCGGGATCCAGGTCTCGGCGTAAACGTGCTCTCCGCCTTGCCACTCCGCGCGCACGAGCAGTTCGCTGTTCAGGGGCATATCGGGCGAGAGCTTGTCCTTGCGCAGGCTTTCGTAGCGCGCCATGGCGTCGCGCCACTTTTCGAGGGCTTCGTCCTTCTTTCCCTTGCGCTCAAGCGCGATTGCCTCAAGTTCGCGGTTGCGCGCTTCGCGCACCGAGTACTGCACGTTGGGGTCGATGCGGTTGGGGGGCAGCGTCAGGTCAGGATTGATGACGAGTGAGTCTTCAGGCTTTTGCGCCTGCAGCGCCGGGTCAGCCGGGTTCTGTACCGACAACAGCACAGCGCAGGCCGTGATGCTTAGAAGTATGCGCGTTCTCACCGGACTTCTCCGCTGCTGGGTTCGGAGTTCAAGGTGTCGCGCACGGTCTTTGCCGGTTCACTCAACCAGGCGCGGGCCGCCGCACGACTGTCCCTGAGTGCCAATCCTACCTCTATATCTACGCACACGCGCACCCCGGGGTCCAGTATTTCCCCGTAACCTGTTCGCTGATCGGGGCTAGCGCTCTTCCAGCTTGCGGATTGCCTCATCAATGTGGCTTCGCACCGGCTCGGCGGTGCTGTCAGTCCGGTCGCGCAACTTGCGCAGCCAGTCAACGTCGCGCTTCACGCCAAACGCCACGATGTAGTCGACGCACTTGCGGCGCAGCTGGACGTTCGGCTCTTCGGCCAGTTCCTGGATGCGCTTGGCGTACCCGTCGTCCTTGATCGCAATCAGCACGTCAATCAGCAGCGGCACGCGGTGGTGTTCTTTGACGGCGCCCGTGGTCAGCGTGTCCACACGCTTGCGAACCTCGCCAGACACATAGTTGAAGTTCGCGCCGTCGTTGGCGGCTACTTTCTTGATCAACTCGCCCGCGTCGTATTCGCTGGTGGCGTTGGCCAGCATGCTCAGCGCCAGATCAAGCACCTTACGGCGTTTGTCGGCCTCGCCCCACTTGTCCAGGCGGCCCAGCGCGCGCACCGCTTCGCCCTGCATTTTCTGGCTGTCTTCTTTCAGTGCGGCATCGACAACCTTGCTGGCGTCGATGTCTGTCGCCACCATCGTCACCTGCGCGTAAGCTGCACTGCGGACCTCTTCTTTGTCGTCAGTCAACCCGCGCTCCACCATCTCCACGGACTGCTTGTTTTCGCCCATGCGTTGCGCGGTGATCACGCCGAACTTGATGGCGGCTGCGCGCACGTTTGCGTCAGGGTCGCCAAGGCGCGCCTTGATCGCGGGAAACACATCTTCGTCCTTGATACGCGCGCTGCGCCGGTACGTATCAATGGCACTCAGCGCGGCATTGCGGACTTCGGCATCCGGCTCTTTCTCGGGGCTCAGGGCGTCCAGAAACAGCGGCAGCAGCTCTTTGTCTTCGCTGCGCTGCAGGCCCTGCAATGCATTCTGGCGGGCTTTGGCAAACTCGGTGCCGGCGGACTTGGCCGCAGCCACCAGCAGGTCTTTGGACTTCTTCAGCGGGATATAGCTGCGACCCAGGTTCTGGACCGCCTGTGCACGAATCACGCCGTCTTCACTCTTCACCCAGCGCTCAAGGTCGGCAAAGCTGTCTTTGCCGCGGCTTTCAGCATAGGCGTTGATGCACTGCGCGCGCTTGGGCACATCCAGCGTTGTGTCGTCGGCGGCTTCCTTGACCAGGTTGATGCCGTCGGTCTTCAGGCTGGTGCGGTAGTTTAACAGGTGGTCGATCACCTTGCCGCGCAGCTTTTTGTCTTTCTCTTCGGTCGAGCCCAGCGTGCGATAGGCTGCCACGAAGGCCTTGAGCGCGTCTTCACTGTTCAGGCTTGCCAGGTGGCGGTCCACCAGGTCACTCCAGTACGTCGCAGCCTTGCCTTCGGGCACCGCCGAGTCAGCAACAGCCAGAAATGCCGTGACGCCCGCGGCACCGAACTCGCCCATGGTCTGCGCGGCGCGCTGGTGCTGCACGGTGCGGGTTTCGTCTTTGAACACGGCGATCAAAGCATCCAGCGAGACCTGCTTGATGGCGTCGCGCTGCATCAGCCGGATTGACTGTCCGCGCAATGAAACCAGCCCGGCAAACTCGCTCATGGTCGCAACGTCCACGAGGCCCGGCACCGCACGCGCGTCGGCCAGTTCGGCCAGGCCGAACAATGCGGTCAGGCCCAGCGGGTTGCCGTAGTCTTTGGCGAGCGCGCCGGCGCGTTTGCCCTCGGCGTCTTTCACACCAAGGCGTTGCGTCTCCCACAAGTCGAGAAATGTGTCCGCGCTTGCCATGTGCTTGGTCGCCGTCAGCACGCCGATGGCCGCCACGCGCAGCAGCACGGGCTTGGCCGCGTCGGCCAGGATTGGCGCCGCCACGTCTGCCCCCTCGCGCAGCGCCGCCAGGCCATGCAGCGCACCCCAGCGAATGCGGGTGTCCATGGTTTCGGTAGCCGTGATGCGCTTGAGTTCATTGACCAGCTCGCCACGTTCCGCTGAGGCGGATTCGTCGCTGTAGATGCGTCCCAACGCCGAGGCGCAGGCGCCGGCCAGCAGCGGGTAGTTGGACTTGTCAACCGCATTGGCCTTGAGCACGTCGTTCAACGTTGCTGCGGCACGGGTGTCGCCCAGCGCGCCCAGCAGGCGTGCGCATTCAAGACGACGCGTGCTGCGGGCCGCCTTTTCTTCGGCGTTGATGCCGGCAGCGTCCGGGTCCTGCTTCAGCCCGTCGAGCAGGTCGTCAAACGCGTCGGCGCCGGCCTTGGCAAGCCGCTCAATCGCGGCAGTGCGCTTGATGGAGTCACCGAGGTCTTTGACGTCGGCTTCAAAGTCGCCGGCAGAGAGCACCGAGGCAAAGGAAAGAAGTGCAAGGATCAATATGCGCTGCATGCGTAAGCCCTGTCCGTGTCACAACTACAAACGACGTGCCCGGCACTTTCGCCGGAGAATTGGGGCATGAGCGTAGCATGGTCACACCGTGCGGCAATGGCATGGCCCATGGTCGGCGGGACGCACACCGGACCAGAAATCTGCGATCTCCGGATTGCCGGGCGTAGACGCTGAACCCGCCGGGCGTTACTAACGCTCACGTATGGACCGACCTCGTGGACGCGCACGCCAGCCCGGACCCAACCCCGCACGCAACCAGTGGGGACGCGGCGGCGCCAAGCCCAATCGCGGCGCCGATCGCGCAAAGCCGCACCCGCGGACGGCCCACGCGCTGGACCCACGCAAAGCCGCCTACGACAGCCTGCGCCGCATTGAACCCGGCGAGCGCATTGAGCCCGCCGTCTTCGGCACGCTGCGCCACCATGGCGCGGACCCGGCACTGGCTTCGCGTGTATTGCCGCAAGTTGAAGATGCTGTGCGATTTTCGTTTCTGTTTGACTACTTGATTTCGCACGTGGCTTCGCGCGCGGTTGCCGACCTTGACCGCGACGTACGCGCCGCCCTGCATATGTTTCTGGCGTGGCTGATCCACGACCCCAAAGCAGCTTACGCGCACGGCAACGCGGCCGTCGACCTGCTGACCGCCAAGCATGCGGGGCGCGGATTCGTGAACGCTTGCGCCCGCAAGCTGTCAGGCTTCTTTCGCATCGAAAACACAGGGCTCGAAGACTATCGCGGCGCAGCCGAGCGCCACGAGCAGTTGCCGCTGTGGGCCGACCGCTGCCGGCTTGGCGCCGGGCGCATGCTCGTCGGCGAGCGCGCGATTCTGCCCGACCCGGTTGCCGACCTGGCCGCGCACCTGTCGGTCGTCGCCAGCATCCCGCGAGTACTGGTTGATCGGCTGATTGACCAGCATGGCCCGCAGGCTGCGGTGCAGGCGGCGCTGGCGTGCATCGAAAAGCCGCTGACATGGATTCGCCCGAACGCGCTGTTCGCAGAGGCATTTCACCTCCCGCATTGGTGGACCGCCCAGGGCATCGCGGTGATTCAGCACCAGGGCGCTCTTGCGCTGCCCGCGGGCGTCCGGTCCGTCACCGACCACCCGGACTTTTCGCGCGGCGGGTTTTATGTGCAGGACTTTGCGGCCCAGCAGGTGGCGCCGATGCTGCAACCTGAAGCAGGAGAAACGCTGCTCGACCTGTGCGCCGCGCCGGGGGGCAAGTCGGGCCATTTGGCTGAGTTGACCGGCGACAAAGCGCGCATCCTGGCCTGCGACCAGTCGGAGGCCAAAGAAGAACGCATCCGCGAAAACATCACGCGCATGGGCTATCGCGGCATTGCTACCGTCGTGGCCGATGCTGCCGATGTGCGCTTCCCAGAGCCATTTGACCGCGTGCTGATTGACGCGCCCTGCAGCAACAGCGGCGTGCTTGGCCGCCGCGTCGAGGCCCGCCACCGAATCAACGACAAGGCGCTGGCAGAACTGGCGGCGCTGCAATTGAAGATTCTCGAGAACGCCGCCGCCAACCTGAAGCCCGGCGGCACCATCGTCTACTCCGTGTGCAGCGTGCTGATGGAAGAAGGCGTAGATGTGGTCCACAAGTTCATCGGCCCGCGCGAGAAGGCCGGTTGGGAAGTAGAGGAAGAAAAGTTCATTCTGCCCGTGCCCGCCTGGCACGACGGCGGCTACATCTGCCGCATCGTCGCCCCGTAGCGACCCGGTGCCGCCACAAAATCTTGATGAAGGTCAGACGAACGATATTAGCCTGCCCGGTATCTCAGGGGAGGCCGCCATGCGCACAACTCTGGTTCTTCTGATCCTGTTTGCGGCATCGCTTCAGGCACAGGACTCAAACGCCGCCTGGAGCTTCAGTGGACAGGGCGACACGTTTCAAAGCACCGGCAAGTTCGGGCAGGCCCACGAGGCGTACATCCAGGGCATCAGGATCGCGCAAGCGGGCGAGAACCGCTTTGCCGAGGGCTACATCCTGCTTGCGCTGGCCGGGCTGCATGACCGGACGGACTACGCCCAGGCCTGTCGAGCGCTCGTGCCCGAACTCCTTGAGCGGGCAATCGATCTGCTGGCCAGGGCGAGCTCGTACTGGCACGCACTGCGCGGCTGCCAGATGCTTACGCACCATCTGAAATCACTGGAACGCAAGCCTGACGCAACGCAAATGGCCGACATTGCGATGGCGGCCGTCATCGCCGACGTGAACCAGGTCTTGGCCCAGGCCACGCTGCATAACCCTGAATACGCATCAGCCCTTCCGGATGTGCATCGCGAATGGATGCTCGCCCGGCTCTCGTTGCGCTCAGGCGCGACCGTGGCTGGCGCCGATCGCGCCGTCGCGGCGATTGAGGTCATGGACAAAGCCGCATTGAAGCACTCCGCCCTGCAGGCCCGGTTGTGGCTCGCCCATGAACTGTTGGCACCGGCCCATGAGGCCAACGGCGCCGCGCGGGTGGTCACGCTGGCAACCGCAGCCGCAGAGTCGGCAGCGGCCCTTGGTTGCCGAGACGCCGAGTACCGGGCATGGGCACTGGTCGCACGGATGCACAGCGACGCCACCAAGGCCGTTGCGGCTGCACGCGCATCACTGATGGCCGGACGCAATCTTGATCCGGACCCTGCGATTGAGGCGCTGGCGGTGCTTGCACGTTCCGCCCCTGAGTCGGAGCGCGCTGCCTGGCAGAACGAGTACCTCGACACCACATTGCGGCAGGCCCGCGACTGTCACTATGACCTGCTTCAAGCCATTGAAAACGGAAACTTCTCGTACGTGCCCACTGCCGTACTGGCCAAGTTGCGACGGCACAGCCGACAATTGCCTGCACTGGTACCACACCTCAAAGTAATGGAGCGCCTGGAGCGTCGCTTGTCCGAGGCGCAGCCTCAACCCACGGCTGCACAGCGGGCCGAATTCAGAAAGCGCTTCGTGAACGCAGTCAGCGAGAAAGTCGCCCTGGGCGCGGCGGCCACCATGGCCGAGTTGGGCGGACGCGACGAGGTGATGGACCTGCTGATGGATAACCTGGAATCCAGTGATCCATTGGTCGAGTGCGCGATGGCTGTGCAGTCCACGGCGCGCGCCGAGCATATGCCGCGCCTGCTGAAACTTGCAGGGTCCAAGACCACTTTTGTCGCCGTGGCGGCCACCACGGCGATCTTTCGACTGGTGCATGAGGGCGCACGGCCGAACCTTGCTGACCTGTTGAAGTCGCAAGAGATGGCAGGCGTGCCCCGCGCGTATCTGCTTGGCGCGCTGGCGCTGTCCGGCGACGAAGCGGGCATTGCAGGCCTGCGCGCGCTGGCTGCGGCTTCGACAGATGCGGAAGTCGCCGCCACCGCGTACTTTGTGTTGGCAACGCTGGGCGATGTTGCCGCGGGCGCAGAACTGGGCCGACGGATGCCAATTGCCAAAAACCAGGAATTCTATGCGGTCAACTTGGGGCGTGGCGGCGCGATGCATGCGCGCGGCATGTTCTACGCCCTGAAGCATGACGAGATCACCGGTGCGCGCGCCAAGTGGCTTCATCGCCAGTGGCGCGGCCAGGACCGCAACAGCCGCGGCTGGCACCTGATGTACGCCACCCCGCGCGACCGCCGCGATACAAACGCGCTGCATGGACTTGATCACCTGCAGTGGCTTCGCGACACCGAAAAGGGCGCATGGGGAGACGTGCTCGAGTGGCTGATCCAGCACCTGGTGAACGATTTTCCGGAATGGTTCGCCGACCATCCGCACCTGCCGGCCGAACAGCCGGGGCCGCTCAAGGGCCTGGGCGAATCAGAACTGGACAAACCTGAAAGCGCTATCAAGCCCAGCGCCGACGGCATCTGGCTCATGTACGCAATCGGCACCGACAAGGGCTACCTGTCCCTGAACAAGAAGCTGCACGACACGACACTTGCCGACAACACGCTGACGGTGACACTGGCAGACAACGGCCGCCGCATTCAGTTCAAAGCCGACGAGAGCTTCATCCGCACCGTGGCGGCTGCGCTGGATAAGATGTACGACTCGGCAACCCTGCATCTGCCGGGGCGCGAACCGCTGCCGATGACCATTCACTTCAAGGGCTACTCGTGGGCCGACGTTGAAAAGCCCAACACCATCGGCGAAGTCACGCGCGTTGCCAACCCCGAGCGCTGGCGGAACCCCGAATACGACGGCCATGTCAAACTGGTGGTCGCCCTGCCCGAACCTGACGAGGGCATGGGCAACACCATTTCGCTGGAAGAACTCGCGAAGGCCGAAGTGGTTGTAAACATCAAGCTGCTCGACCGTACCGGCACGATGCGCTTCAAGTTGTCAGCGTTGCGGGAATCGTTGGCCGAGTTGCCGGACCTGGCGGTGACATCATTTGAGATCAACCCCGCCTCGGCCAAGCCGAACCAGATGCTGATCGTGACGGTCAACGCGACCAACCTCGGGCGCAGCGTCACCAAGGCCGGCAATTGCCTTGTGCGCTTCTACGTCAAGAACCCGCAGTACGGCGACGGCTTTCGCGTGCTCGCTGAGCAGAAGTTTGAAGCGGTAGGCTGGCGGCACGGTGAATCCAGGTATTTCACGTTGCTGCCCGTGGTCGGCGCCGAGCACTTCTTGAACCGTTACAGCCACACCTTCGTGCCCGAAGCCGGTGACACCCAGCTGATGGTGATGATTGACCCGTTCGACCAGTGCAAGGAGTCAGACAAAGAGAACAACAAGTCAGGCAGGCTCTTGAACTGGGAAGTCCAGGGCGAAGAAGCGACCAAGTTGGCAGAGTCCGACCTGGCGGCTGCGCTTGAGCCGCTCCTTGCCCGCCTGCGCGCCGCGCAGGATCGTGAAGCCGCGTTGGCAGTCTGCCGCGAATTTGAGGCGCTGTTCGAGCGCTGCAAGGTCAACAGTGATGTGACCCGCGCCGCGCTGGACATGTGCAGACGAATCGGCAACGGCGTGATGTGCGACCTGGAAGTCGCCGCGACTCAGAAAGAACTCGATGACGCAATCGCACAGGGGACCTTGGACGAAAGCAAACTGCGCATGATCGGCGCCCGGCTGTCACGCGTGCAGCGGGACATCCTGGAAAGCGGATTGCCGATCAAGCCGAGCCAGCTCGATACCGCGCGCCGGGCAACCCTGGCGCTGTCGCGCAGCGCCAAGATGACGAACGAAGCTGCAGACCTGCACAACATTTTCAACAAGCCGGACAACCCGGCATTCCCGGCCGGGGCCAAGACGTTTGCCGACAACGTCGCGCGGCTTGACAACGCGATTGTGCTGGCGCGCTGGGTCAATGACATGCGCCAGAAAGCTGCCAACAACCCTGACGCGCCCAAGCCGGAAGTGAAGGATGCGGTGGACGCCGCGGTCGGCATTACCGGCCTCGACAAGGTGCTCGGACTGCCAAAGGCTTTTTTCGGCTCGATCCTGAGCTACAACGAGCGCAACTGGGACAAGGTGACCGACTCTCTGGGTTCGATCGGCGACCGCATCTCGGGCAAGATCAGCGACGAAGACCTGCAAAAACGGGTTGCAGGCGTTGAAAAGGGTTTCTGCCCGGCGCAACTCGGCCAGGAGCTGGTGGAGAACCTCGAGTCAGAGACGATCAAGAAGATTCCGGTGATTGGCACGATTTACAGCTTTTGCAAGTCGTGGTTCAAAGAGGACAAACGCTACCAGCGCAATTGAGGCAACGGCTCCGGAGTGCCACTGCCTTCGGGGCTTTGACGTACCCGACTCGCCGCAGGCGGGTGAGATCGTGCTTGGTATGCCGGCTATTGTTCGAGGCTGAACACGCCTGACGCCACGCCGTGCCAGTTGCCGGACGTGAACTCGGTTTCGAACACTTTCTTGTTCTCGGCGTCGGCGATCAGGCGGCCCGCATCCAGCGCGAGCTTGAAGTACTTGTGTGACTCCTGGCTGTCGCCCTCCACCGCGTGCGCGCGGGCCATCGCCTCGAATGCAAACGCGCGGTCATAGTCCGCCAGCGCGTCCTTGTTCTGCTCGGTCAGCGCAAGGCAGCGGCGCGCGTGCCGTACGGCCTCGCGGCCGTTGTTCATCGAGCTGTATACGCGGCTGATCAACCACTCTGCGCGTTGGTGATGCGCGGGCTCGCCCACCTCAAGATAGTGAAAGGCGCTGGCAAACGCGGCGTAGAGCATCTTCTCGTTCTCTTCAGGCGTGCGGTGCGGTTTCTGCAGCAGCGCCCATGTCACCGCGTTCAGGCTGGGCGCGAACGCGCGCTGCGCGGACTGCGCGGCATCGCGCCGCGAGTCGCGCTGCTCGGTGCGAGGGGCAGTCTTTGCTGTCGGCCTTGGTTCTGCCATGGCTTGCTTTTATGGGCCTTATCGAAAGAAAGGCAAGTGTCATCCGAAGGCTGTGCGCCGCTCACGCATCCAGCTTGGTTCGTTGCGGGTCGAGTTCGCGGTGCTCGACGACTTCTTGCTCAATGAACTTGATGATTTCGTCGGCAACATCGACGCCCGTGGCCGTCTCGATGCCTTCCAGGCCCGGGCTGCTGTTCACTTCCAGCACAAGCGGGCCGCGCTTGGCGCGAATCAGGTCCACACCCGCGACATTCAGATTCATGGCCTTGGCAGCCGCCAGCGAAATCGCGGTCTCTTTGCGCGACAACGCCACCACCTTGCCGGTGCCGCCGCGATGCAGGTTGCTGCGAAAATCGCCGGGGGGCGCGGTGCGTTCCATGGCTGCGACCACGCGGTTGCCGACCACGAAGGCGCGAATGTCGTGGCCGTCGGCTTCAGCAATGAACTCCTGCAAAAGAAAATTCGCGTTCAACTGTTGAAAGGCGCTGATCACCGCCTCGGCGGCTTTGCGCGTGGGCGCCAGCACAACGCCCGCGCCCTGGCTGCCCTGCAGCAGCTTGATCACGAGCGGCGGCCCCCCCACCAGGTCGATCAACGAGTCCTTGTCCATGGTCGCGTGGGCGAAGCCTGTTTTCGGCAGATCGACGTTTTTGCGCGATAGCAACTGCATGCTGCGCAGCTTGTCGCCGCTGCGCACAACCGCCTGGCTGGCGTTGACGCAGTAAATGCCCATCATCTCGAACTGGCGCACTATGGCTGCGCCGTATCCCGCTTCGTTACCGCTGGCAATGCGCGGGATGACGGCATCAAACTTTTCCAGCGCGCGGCCCACGTACATGACCTTGGGGCTGCGCGCCGTGATGTCAACGTAGCAGCGCAGGTAATCCACCACGGTGACGCGATGGCGCCGCTTTTCGCAGGCCTCTTTGAGGCGGCGCGTGGAGTAAAGCGTAGGGTTACGCGAAAGCAGGCAGATCTTCATGCCGAAAAGTTAGCTGCCCGGCACGATCTGTCGATGGCTGCGGCGTGAGTCGGAACACAATCAACAAACATCCCGATCGGCAAATTGGGTCTTCAGAGCCGATCTGACGAGTGGCATGCGCTTCCAGCGCATGAGTTGCGACGGCCTCCGGCCGTCGCCGCCGGCCAGAGGCCAGCGAAACTCATTCGCGAGACGCGAATGCCACGGCCCTGTGCAACGAAGCTGAAGAATTACTAGCCCTTGTCGCGGAGGACCTTTTCGGGCTCTGGGGCGGCGCCCTTCTTGTAGCTGGCGCTGTCGGCGCGTTCGTAGGGAACTTTGGCCTCGAGCTTGGCTTGCTGGCCCTTGGCCTTCTGCTTGTCCTGCACGTGCTTGGGCGGCAGCCAGTTGCCCATTTCGTCGAAGCTGCCTTCGGCTTGCGCCTTCTCGGCCATCGTGACGCGGCGCTTTCTGCGGTCGTCGGCCATAGGCATTTCCTTGAGGTCCGCGGGTGCGCGCTGGCCGAGGTCGGTAAAATTGTCCATGCGCACGGCGCACAGGTCGCCGCACATGGTGCAGACATCGCTGTCGTAGTCTTCGCTGGTTGCGCGGAACTTGCGCGCCTCTACGGGGTCGATGGCACAGGCGAACATCGTCTCCCAGTCCAGCTTCTTGCGCGCCTCGGACATCCGATCATTCAAACGCTTGGCGTAGGGCACGCCCTTGGCCAGGTCGCCCGACTGGGCGGCAATGCGCGTGGCGATCACGCCCTGTCGCACGTCGTCGGCGTTGGGCAGACGCAGATGCTCCGCCGGTGTCACATAGCACAGCATGTCGGCGCCCGCAGCACTGCACACTGCGCCGCCGATCGCCCCCGTGATGTGGTCATAGCCCGCGCCCGTGTCGATGGTCAGCGGGCCCAGCACGTAAAACGGCGCGCCGTGGCAGATACTCTTTTGCAGCTTCACGTTGGCTGCAATCTGGTCCAGCGGCACGTGCCCGGGGCCTTCGATCATGACCTGTACGCCCTTGGCCCACGCGCGTTTGGTGAGTTCGCCCAGGATGAGCAGTTCCTGCACTTGCGCGGCGTCCGTCGCGTCGCCGGTACCGCCCGGGCGCAGGCTGTCGCCAAGACTGAAGGTCATGTCGTAGCGCGCCGCGATCTCGCATAGCTCGTCGAAGTACTCGTACAGCGGGTTCTCGTTGCCGGTGGCGCGCATCCAGGCCGCGTGCACGCTGCCGCCCTTGCTGACGATGCCGACGATGCGCTGGCGTCCGTCCACGTACTTCAACGTCTGCCGCGTGATGCCGCAGTGGACCGTGATGTAGTCCACGCCCTGCTGGCCCTGTTTTTCGATTTCGTCGAGCAGCCGCCGTGCTGTGAAGTCTTTGAACCCCTTGCCCTGCATGATGTTGTCAGACATCGCGCCGTAGATGGGCACGGTGCCGACCATGACGTTGCTGTTCTTGATCACGCTTTCGCGGATCAGGTCGAGGTCCTGGTAGCCGCTGCTCAAGTCCATCACGCTGTCGCTGCCAAAGTCGATCGCGACCTTGAGCTTGTTCAGCTCTTCATCGAGCGAGCCGTGATCGGACGAAATGCCGATGTTTGCGTTGACCTTGGTTTTCGTGCGACGCCCGATGGCACGCGGCGCGAAGTCGTGATTGTGGTTCTTCGGGATCACCAGGTGGCCCTGCGCGATCAACGCGCGCACTTCCTCGGGCGTGAGTTCTTCCTGTTCAGCCACGTAGGCCATCTCGTCGGTGATTTTGCCATCACGCGCGAATTGCAGCTGGGTCGCCATTGGATGCTCTCATTTGCGCAGTCGCGGGCAGGATAGATCACGACGTGAGCATCACCAGTAGGCGACAACTCAGCACGCGGTAGTATGACCGCGCTTCCGAACCAGGGAACCTTCGATGAACTCCACCGACGTCTTGCTGCTTGCATTTGACAACGCCCTCACCCACCCGTGGGAGTCATTCACCGGTGCCACCGAAGACCTGAGTGCCGCCGAAACCGCGTGGCAGCCACCGGCATACGCGCAAGAACCACACGACCCGGGCGTCGGCAAGCCGGGCACAGTGCTGTGGTTTCTCAATCATCTTGAGCTATGCCACCGCCACTACACGACGATGCTGCAACAGAGAAGACAACGGCCCCGAGAGCAAGCGACGGGCGCCGCGCCCGAAACCCAACCGGCGGGTGAACTGCCCCTGCCTGAGATCCTGGCTGCACTGAAAGCGGCAAACGCCGCCCTGAGGGACGAAATCGCACTGCTGAAAGCCGACGATCTCGACACACCCTTCACGCCGAACAAGACCACCGCCGAGTTTGTCCTGGGCACGATTCGCCACATCAGCTGGCACTCGGGCCAGATTGCGACGATTCGCCGGCTGTACAGGCAATGAACATTGCCGCAAACACCGGAGCGCGAGTTTCCTCGCGCTCCGGCGTTTGCTGACACATCAGCACGGATCAGTTTGTGTTGCGATCAATGTTGGCCGGCACAGGGGTTCCGTTCCCGGTGTTCGTCTGCAGCAAACTGCCCGCGTCTTCGGTGATGCCCGAGATGCCGGTCCCCGCAAGGTCAATGTCGATCAACCCAGCAGCCCCGTTGGGCGTTCCGCCGTTGGCGCGGACAATCGCCGTGCTTGCAAACCGCACCGAGAATTCGAAACCACCGCCGATGTCGATATTGCCGCCCGCCGCCCCCACGGGGCCGGCGACGGACGTGCTGCCGCCACCGTTGGCTGAAAGCAGCGACGTGATCACCATTCGGGTTGTGCCGTCACCGGCGATGTTGATGTCGCCGGCTGGGCCCGCACTGAGACCCGTCCGGCCGTCAGCGACAATGTCACCGGTAATCTGCAGGTCGGCCGTCTGGCAGGCAATGTCGACCTGACCGGCTGCACTGCCCGCGCCCTGCGTGCTGCCGTTTCCGCCCGACACGTCGATGTCGGCGCCCATCAACAGGTGCCCGAACTGCGTAACGATGGACACGCCGCCGCCATTACCGCCGCCGGTCGTGCCGGAAGTTGCGGAACCCGCCCCGCCCGAAGCCAGTATGCTGCCGTTGGTAAATGTCACTTGCCCGCCCACGCCCAGGTCGAAACTTGTGCCCGCCCCGTTTCCGCCGCGGCCGGAAGCGCTGTCGCCGCCGCGCAGGTCGAACACCATGGTGTCGAAGCTGAGCACGGCCCAGAAAGCGGCAAAGACTGAGGCTGTGCCGCCCGTGCCGCCGCCTCCCAGTCCGCTGTTTGTTCCACCGCGGGCCGTGACGTTGCCGGAAAGCGCGATCGTCGAAATGCCGGCGCTGTTGAGGGAAAAGTCGCCGCCGGTACCGGCGCCGTTGCCGCTGGTCGTGCCGCCGCCGGAGACGTTGATATCGAGGTCTGCAACCAGCGAGACGCCGGTGCCCATGCCAAAGTCGGCACTGCCGCCGGTGCCGCCAAGATCAGCGCCGCCCGCACCACCAACGCCCGAGAAGCTGACGGTCATCGCGTTGCGGTCTGAGGCCGACAGGTCCACCGTCAAGTTGCCACCGCCGCCGCCCATGTTTGCGCCGCCGCCGCCATTGGCTGTGAAGTTGAACGTCGAAGCCGTGATGGCCTCGCCGAAGCGTGACCACATCCGGGCGACACACTCGCCGCCGTCCCCGCCATTTCCCGATGTGCCGGTGCCGGTGCCGCCGCTCACGTCGCCGGTCAACGTCAGGTTCAGCGTTTCACCGTAGCTTTCATAAACGGAATCGCCGCCCTGCCCGCCCTGCCCGGCAGAGTTGCCGCCCCGGGCCATGAACGTCGCCAGCACGTTCACGCACTCGGCACCGTCGGCGTACAACTGCAGGCTGCCCCCGGAGCCACCCTGGACGGAGCCTGTGCCACCGTGGGCCGTGAACTGCACAGCCACGCCGAACACGCTTTCGCCCTCAAAAACACCATTACCGCCGTCGCCGCCAAGGCCGCCGGCACCACCATTGCTGCTGCTGACAACCGCGCCTTGAGAAGTCAAACCGCGCACCGACACGTCACCGCCCTGGCCGCCATCGCCCGTGCCGGTCGCACCGCCCAGTGCCTCGGTGGCCATGAACATATCCAGCGGGCCGTCGCAATCGACACTCACATCGCCGCCATCGCCGCCCTGGTTCGCGCCCGTTCCGGCGCCGCCATTGGCGCGTACACTCCAGGCAAAGCGCATCATGACCGCCGATGAAGCCGAGAAACCCGAGTCACCAGCCGCGCCGCCCAATGTGCCGCCGCCGCCGTTGGCCTGGATCATGCCGTCGGGCAGTATGATGTCGCCGGCATCGCTCAGCAGTGTCACGTTGCCGCCGGTTCCGCCGGCAGCTGCGCCCGGGCTGTTGCCGGTGGTGTTCACGGTGCCGGCAAGAATGACCGCGCCGTGATAAGCAATCAGTGTCAACTCGCCGCCGTCATAAGTCACCGGCGATGAATAACCGCGCAAGTCCACGTTGCCGTCGATCGAGATTGCATTGCCGGTCGCCTGCTCGGACAACAGGCCCAAGCCGACAGAATCAAGCGTCAGCCGCACGCCGTTCACGTTGCCGTCGATTCGAATGAAGTCGCCGGCCAGGTTGGTGCGAATCACCACCTGGTCGACTGCGATTGGCGCGTCCGAAATGTCCAGCGTGGCGCCCGCAGGCAGGTGAAAGTCCTCGCCGATCAGGTCGACCCAGGCGGTGCCGCCGGCCACGGACACGCGACCCGGCTGAATCGCGATCAGTTCGGCGTAGGTGACGCTGCTGTTGGCCAGCACGGTCGGCGTCAGGAAGTTGTTGTTGATTGCGGGACGGGAACGGCCGTCATCAAGCACGATGCGCCCCGCCGACGCCCAGACCGTGATGTCGCCGCCGCTTCCGCCGGCGGCCCCTGTGCTGGTTCCGCCGCTGGTGTCGATGGCCACGGGCAAGCCGACGAGAGTCGGCAGCACGGTCGGTATCGACGGATAGACGGATGAGCCCCCGCCGCTTCGGCTCTTGCCGCCTTTGTCATCATCACCACATCCGCCAAGCAGTATCGCCAGCATGCCCACTGCAAGCAATGCTGCTGCACGCAGTGATGCGTTGTAAGCGAGCCCGTCCATGTTTAACTCCTTGAGATGTAGTGAGCACGACGAGTGTTGCCGAATTGACCCCTCGAAGCAAGCACGCTGTGCAGCCAGAATGCACAGCTTGCATGCGTTGCGACTGCACTGCGCCGCAAGAGGTGCATCCGAGAATTCGCAGCCTAGACGTACACTTGTGCGCGGCGGGCACTCATCTGATGCGCGAGCTTGATTGCCTCATGCATCGCGCCGGGGTTGGCTTTGCCCTGGCCCGCGATGTCGAATGCGGTGCCGTGGTCGGGACTGGTGCGCACGATCGGCAGGCCCAGTGTCACGTTCACGCCCTCAAAGAACGCCAGCGTCTTTACCGGAATCAATCCCTGGTCGTGGTACATCGCAACCACGGCGTCGTAACGACCTTCCCGGGCGTGTGCGAACACGCTGTCGGCTGCGAGCGGACCTTCCAGCTTCCAGCCCTTCTTTCGCAGGTCGTCCACGAGCGGCTTGATCAGCTTGCGGTCTTCATCGCCGAAGCGGCCGTTTTCGCCGGCGTGCGGGTTCAAGCCGCAGACCGCAATGCGCGGGGCTTCAATCGCGAAGTCGCTGATCATCGCCGCATGCACCGTCTCAAGCACGCCGCGCAGCAGCTTGCGTGTAATCAGCTTGGGCACCCGGCTCAGGGGTTCATGAATCGTGGCCAGCGCGACTTTCAGACCGCCGCCCACCAGCATCATTACCGCATGCTTGGCCTTGCACACGTGCGCGAACAATTCGGTCTGGCCCGGAAATGGAAACTCGTCCTCGTCCATCACTTCCTTGCAGATCGGCGCGGTGACGACGGCATCGCTGATGTCGCCGGCCAGCATTTCTGTGGCCGCCGCCAGGTAGCTGCCCGCGCGCTCGCCCGTGGCGCCCGTCGGCTTGCCGGGCTTGACCGCGCGCTCGTCTTTGAAGCCGCAATCCAGAAAGATCGGCCGCCACGGTTTGTCGCCCGCTGGCTCAATGTGCTCAAGCATGTAGCCCGGGTCACTGATGAAATCGTCCACCGGAATGATGTGGTAAGCGTGCATCGACGAAGGCTTGGACAGGTGGCGCGCGTACAGGAAGGCGTCGCCAATCACGGCAAGCGGCCGCTGGTGCAGAACCTCGTGTCGCTTCTGCAATCGGCGCACGGCGCGGTGCGTCACTTCTGCGCCGACGCCCGCGGGGTCACCCATGGTGATCAGCAGCGGCATGGGAAAGTCCCATGCCTCAAACTCTCCGCTGTCATCGTTCAACTGCGTCTCCGCACCAGGCGCTCAAGCGGCATCAGGATAAGGAACAGCGCGCACAGGTACACAGCCCCCATCGGCCAATCTCGCCGCGTGAGACGTGTCTCTGGCAGCTTCGAGGAAAGCTCTGCCTGCTTCGGGTTGTCGTCCACTGGTTTCGTGAATCCTCCGCCCGAGCCCTTGATGGCCACATAGACGTCGCCCATGCGGCGCTGCTCATCTTCGACTTGCTCGATCAACTCTGCGGCACCAGTCGGGAGCCCGCCCGCATGCGTCAGCAGACCGTCAGTCAGCTCAAGCGCAAGGTCGCCCGACGCGGTTCGCAGAAAGTAGGTGGCACCCGGCAGCGGGTCCAGCAGCCGAATCCCCTCTGGTGTTGCTTCGCCTACCAGCCGCACATCCGGCACTTCGCGCGGCAGCAGCCAGCGCAGACTTGCGGCAAACACGCCGGGAAAGTCGCCCCAAGCCGTGATCTCGCCCAATGATTCTGGCTCGCCCCCTACCGACCAGAAGGCCGTGCGCCCGAGCCCGTACGCTTGAAACGCCAGCGCCGGCGGGTCGTGCGCCGCATTCAGGCCCAGCGGGACGGCGGCTTCCGGCTTGGCAATGCTGCGCGCATACCAGGCTGCGCGAGGCGCGGGCTTAGGCAGCGCATCCGGCCCGAAGAGCTGTTTGCCGGGCGCCAGCAGCGTAAGTGGAAACTCGCCGGCGAGGACATCGACCTTGGGTGGCTCCAGCTCGGCGGCCTTCTGTTCGTCGAGCTTGCGTTTGCGTTCTTCTTCTTCGGCTTTCTTCTGGTCGTCGTAGGCCTTGAACGCCGTTTCCACGGCGGTCACGAAGATCACGTGGGCCTTTTCCGCCGCTTCGCCTTCGCCGGGAATGAACGAAAAGCCCTGCTTGGTGGCCAGGTCCTCTATGGTCTTGCGGGCCGCAAGTACTTCGGGTGTGGCGCCCACGAAAGCATCGCCGATGCCGACGGTCATGATGTTCACGGTTTCGCGGCGCGCCTCTTCGGCGATGTTCGACAGCAGCTTGCCTTCGCGCGCGTTGGCGGGGCGGTCGGCGCCATCGGTCATCAGCACGATCACCTTCACGGCGCTCTTTTCTTTCTTGATCACGTCCAGCGCTTCGCGCATCGCGGCGTACACGTCGGTGTTGTAGTACATCTCGTCGTAGTCGGCGTCGCCCTCGGTCGCGGCCAGGCGTTGCGCCAGGTTCTTCACGTCGAAGTCAATGAACACCCGCGGCTTGTCAATCCACGTCTGCTTCAGTGTAAATGACAGCACGCCGACGCGCGTGTTGGTCTGCTCTTTGGCTTCCTTGATCTTCTTCAGCGCCTCCGTCACGCCTTTGCACGCGACGCGCCAGCGTGTCAGGTCGGCGCGGCGATTGACCGTGGCGTTCATGCTGCCTGAGCGGTCCAGCACGTAAACTATGCTGGCCTTGGCGACTTCGGCCTTGCCCTTGATCTCTTCGACCGGTGGGTCTTCGGGTTCGGGCGGCTTGCCTTCCTTGAGCAGCGTGACGGGCAAGAGCATCCTGGCCTCGGGCGCAAGATACTCCGGCGCCACGAATTTTGCGCCGTCGCCCGTAACATACAGTCCACCGCCGCGCGCGACCCAGAATGACAGGCCATAAATCACTGACGGATTCGACAGCGACAACTGGTACAGGGCATCGACACTGGTCAACACTACGCCGACCGGGCTTTCCGCGTTGTCGAACCGGCTTGCGTCGAAACCTGTGAGTTCGCCCCGTTCGGTCTTCCAGCCGGGCGCCAGAGCACTCACGCGCTTCTCTTGATCGTTACTCAGGCCCAGCATCAACAACAACGGCAGTTCGCCCACACGCACAATGGCGCCGTCGCGCTGCAGCACGTTGCCTTGCGCGTCGTGCAACACGGCTTCCAGCAGGTGCACGCCCGGTTTTTCCAGCCGGATTTCCGCCTTGCCGGACTTGTGCGGCAACTCCGCGCCATCCAGCAGCACCTTCAGGGTTGCGCCCGCGAGAAACGCCGAAACGCTGACCTGTCCGGCTTCTGCCGGTTGCAAGGTTGTGGGCGCGTCGATGTGAAGAATCATCGGCGCCGGCAGCACGTTTGCTTCGGGCCAGTGCGCCGTGCATGGCAGACCCAACGCGAGTACCGCGTCGCGGGCGCGGGTGGCTTGCTCGTGCGTGCCCCATATCTCGGCACGCGTTGGCGGTTGCTCGCCGGCAAGCGCCTGGCGCACGCGGTTTGTGAAGGCAAGGGGCGTCTCGCGAAAGTCGCTGGCGTCGGCGGCGGGGGCGCGATCATCCAGCAGCAGGCGCCACACACCTTGCGGTTCAAAGCGGATCGTTTCGGGTTGCGTTTCAACAAATCCGGCGAGTGCTAACACCAGCACCGCGACGGCGACCACACGAATCAAGCCCGCAAGAGCCACCGCGCCTTTGGCATGGCGCCAGGGCAGCAGCAACACCAGCAAGCCAACAACTGCGCTGATGCCAACCCACGGCAGTGTGGCGGGATGTGCAATCTGCAGACTCGATAGATCGGGCATCCAGCGCTTCCCGTTGTGCGCGCCAAACCTTGCATGCATAGTGCCCCCGCAGAGGGCGGACACATGACCGTTACGGTACGAACACTGAAGGACTCCGTCGACCACGAGGTCGAGCTCAAGGGCTGGATGTACAACCGGCGCGGCAGCGGAAAGCTGCTGTTCCTGCAGGTGCGTGACGGCACCGGCATTGTGCAGGTAGTCGTCAACAAGAAGGACGTGCCTGAGCCGGTGTTTGAAACCGCCAAGCGCATCGGCATTGAAAGCAGCATTGTCGTCCGCGGGCGAGTCACGAAAGATGATCGCTCGGCCCTGGGCGTAGAACTGCAATGCAGCGACCTGTCGGTGATCCAGGAAGTTCACGACTACCCGATCCAGATCACCGAAGACGTGCCAAACATCGACAAGCTGCTCGACAAGCGCCACCTCTGGATTCGTTCGCGGGTGCCCAACGCAATTCTGCGCGTGCGCAGCGAAGTGGTGCAGGCGATTCGCGACTTTTACTACCAGCGCGGCTACGTGCTGTTCGATGCGCCGATGTTCACGCCTGCGAGCTGCGAAGGTTCCAGCACTCTGTTTGAAGTGCCGTACTTTGACGCCACCGCTTACCTGTCGCAAAGCGGCCAACTGTACGGCGAAGCGGGCGCGCTGGCGTTTGGCAAAGTCGTCGTTTTCGGCCCGACGTTTCGTGCTGAGAAATCCAAGACCCGGCGCCACCTGACCGAGTTCTGGATGGTCGAGCCCGAAGTTGCGTTTCTTGAACTGGACGGCGTCATGGACCTGGCAGAGCAGCAGATCCAGTACGTTGTTGGACGTGCCCTGGAACGCTGCGCTGAAGAACTGAAGGTGCTTGAGCGCGACACCGCCATCCTGCAGCAGGTCAGCAAGCCGTTCCCGCGCATCAGCCACGCCGAGGCGCAGGGTGTCCTGACCAGGTTGAAAGCCGAGTTCGCTGCCAGCGGCAACGAAGAACTTCAGAAGTTAAGCAATGACATTCTCAAGAGCGGCCCCGACGCCGACCTGGGCGCCGCGGACGAAACCGCCATCGGCATGCACTTCAAGCAGTGCGTGATGATCCATCGCTACCCGCGCCACGTGAAAGCCTTCTACATGAAGGGCGACCCGGCGGACCCCACCAAGGCCCTGTGCGTGGACGTCATTGCGCCCGAGGGCGTGGGCGAGATTGTGGGCGGCAGCCAGCGCGAAGACAGCCTGGAAGAGTTGCTGAAGCAGATTGAGCACCACAAGGTCCCCATGGAAAGTGTCGAGTGGTTTGTAGACCTGCGGCGTTATGGCAGCGTCCCCCACGGCGGCTTCGGCATGGGCGTTGAGCGCTGCGTGCAGTGGATCACCGGTTGCCAGCACGTGCGCGAAACCATCCCGTTCCCGCGCACCATCTATCGCCTGAACCCTTAGCACAAAACAAAGGCAAGCCCTTGGCCGAAGCCATCATCATCGACCTGTACGACACCTTGACCGACGAGGCGGACAACGACCGCAATGCTTTGGCGCTGGTGCGCCAGGTCGTAGCAACGGCTGGGCAGCGAGTCTCAGAGCAGGCACTCACGCAAGCCGAAGAATTTGCCATCCAGAGCTTTGCGCCCAACATGTACGACGCCATGATTTTCAAGCTCGTGAATCGTGACACGACGCTGGCGCTGCGCTGCATCAGCGCCTTCAAGAAGAACAACCCGCGCAGCGTGAAGATCCGCCCCGAGGCCAAAGAGATCCTGAAGATCTGCAAAGAACGAAAGTGGAAAGTCGCGCTCGCCCACGCGCCGGACAAAGACGAAACCGAGGCGCTGCGAAAGGCCGGCCTGCTGGACCTGTTTGACGTCAAGGGGCCACCCGCGGCCCTCAAGATCGGTTTGCCGGACGTCCGGTTGCTGGAACTTCTGCTGGGGCAACTGGCCGTGCGCCCGGGGGATTGCGTGATGCTGGGCAACCGCATCGACAACGACATTCGTCCGGCCAACATGCTGCGCATGACCACCGTGCAGCTGCAGGTCGGACTTCATGGCAAGCGGCAGCTGCCGCGCGACCTGAAGGACGTGCCGGCCTATGAGGCCCCGACGCTTGCCGCGCTGATGAATGTGCTGCCGACGGTTGTCTAGCCGGCACTCAACCCCAAGCGGCTACTGGAAACGCCGGCGCTTGGCCTCTAGCCTCTGGCCCCAGATGACCAACGCGACCACAACTGATTTCGAGCCAGTGATCGGCCTTGAGGTGCATTGCCAGCTCAAGACCCGCAGCAAGATGTTCTGCGCGTGCGAAGTGCGCTTTGGCGCCCCCGCCAACTCCCTGACCTGCCCGGTGTGCCTGGGTTTGCCCGGCGCGCTGCCGATGGTTAATCACCTGGCCGTTGAGTTCGGGATCCGGATTGGTTTGGCGCTGAACTGCCAGATTGCGCACCGCGTCAAGTTTGACCGCAAGAACTACTTTTACCCCGACCTTCCCAAGGGCTACCAGGTCAGCCAATACGACGAGCCGCTGTGCTTTGATGGCGAGCTGCAAATGCCGATCAACGATGCGTCCGGCAACCCGAAGATCTGCCGCATTACGCGGGCACACCTTGAGGAAGACGCGGGCAAGTCCATCCACATGGGCCACAGCACGCTGGTGGACTTGAACCGCGCCGGCACGCCGCTGGTCGAGATCGTGGGCGGCCCGGACCTGCGCAGCCCCGAAGAAGCCTACGTCTACCTGAACACACTCAAGCGCAACCTCAGCTATCTGGGCATCAGCGACCTGAGCATGGAAAAAGGCAGCTTGCGGTGCGACGCCAACGTGAGCATCAGGCCCAGAGGCCAGGAAAAGTTCGGCGTGCGCAGCGAAGTCAAGAACCTGAACAGCTTTCGCGCTGTGCGCGCAGCCCTGGAATTCGAAATCAGGCGCCACACGCAAGTCCTCGAAAGCGGCGGCAAGCTGACGCAGGAGACGCGCCTGTGGGACGAGGAGAAACTCGAAACCCGCAGCATGCGCAGTAAAGAAGAAGCCACCGACTACCGCTTCTTCCCCGAGCCTGACCTCGCCACCTTCGACGTGCCCCGCGAGTGGGTCGAGAAAGTCCGCGCCACGCTGCCCGAAATGCCTGAAAAGCGCCTGCTGCGCTTCCTGCACGACTTCAAGCTGAACCAGCCGGACGCCGAGTTTCTGGTCGGCGAGAAGGCTTTGGCCGATTGGTACGAAGCCGTGCTGAAACTCTACGACGAACCGCGCAAGGTGGCGGCCTGGGTAGTCGGCGAGGTCAACCGCGAGTTGCAGGAGCGCCACGTGGACATTGGCGTGTTCAAGGTCAAGCCGGCGCAGTTGGTTGAACTCGTCCGGCTGCTTGATGCGGGCAAGCTGAACAACATCACCGCCAAAGAGGTTTTCAAAGCCATGGCGGAAACCGGTGAGGACGCAATGCCGACGGCCAAACGCCTTGGCAGATTGATCGAGCAGGACGAGGGCGAAGTAGACGCCGCCATCGCCGAGGTCATCACTGAGTTCAAAGACAAAGCCGTCGCCGATTACCTGAAGGGCGAAACCAAAGTGCTCGGCTTTCTGGTAGGCCAAGCCATGCGCAAGCTGAAAGGCAAAGCCAACCCCAAAGACATAGGCGCGCGATTTGAGGCTCGACTGCGAGAACACGGTTAGCGCGCAGTGCCAGCGACGGGTTCGTTGTCTGGGTTCTTTGAGTGAGCCGCTGTGAAGTAGCCTGCGCGGGCGGCGCTGATGGACTCGCGGCACACTTGCCAGGGAATGGCGGAGCGCAACATGATTGAGTCCCGACCCGAACCCAAGCTGAAAGTGCTTGTGCTGGCGGCCTCATTGCGCGAGGACTCGGTGAACCGCAGGCTCGCCGGCCTGGCGGGGCGCGTCGCCTCGCAAAATGGCGCGACCGTGGACTTTGCGTCGATGCGCGACTTCGACGTTCCCTCCTACGACGGCGATCTTGAAGAGGCGCAGGACATTCCCAAAGGCGCGCAGGAGCTGCGGCGGCGGCTGACCGAAAACGACGCCTTCATCATCGCTTCGCCCGAATACAACGGCTCGATGCCCGGCATGTTCAAGAATCTGATCGACTGGGCCTCGCGCTTCCGGCCTCAGCCGTTTGACGGCCGGCACGGCCTGCTGATCAGCGCGTCGCCCTCGATGGGCGGCGGCAACGGCGGGCTTTGGGCGCTGCGCGTGCCGCTGGAGCACCTTGGCGCGCGGATTTACCCGGACATGTTCTCGCTTGCCCAGTCGCATAAGACGCTGGTTGAGGGCGAAATCGCCAATGACGCGCTGCGGGCGCGCTTTGAACAGAACGTGCAGTCCTTCCTGTCGCTGGCCGAAGCGGCCAAGCACTACCCCTGCATGAAGCGCGCTTGGGTCGAGTTTCTCGGCCAGACCCCCGACCTTGGGGCTGATCGCGTGGACCCGGTGGCGTCATGAGCGTGCGGCCCGTCAACGAGCCCGCATGCCCCGAGCCGTCGGCAGCAGGCGACGGCAAGACGGCAATCGAAACCGTGATCGACGCCCGCGCGCGGGACCTGGGCGGCGTCGCTATCCGGCGGGTGTTGCCATCAAGTGCGCGCCGCATGGTCGGCCCGTTCACGTTCCTTGACCAGATGGGCCCGCTGATCGTCGGCGAGAGCCCCGCGCTTGACGTAAGGCCGCACCCGCACATCGGCCTTGCCACAGTCACTTACCTGTTCGAAGGCGAGATTCTTCATCGCGACAGCCTTGGCTTTGAGCAGCCGATCCGCCCAGGCGACATCAACTGGATGACAGCCGGTCGCGGTATTGTGCATTCCGAGCGCACGCCGCCTGGTCAACGCAGGAACGGTTCGCGCCTGTATGGCTTGCAGCTGTGGGTTGCGCTGCCACTGGCCCACGAAGAAACGGACCCATCATTTCATCACTATCCAGGCAGTACTCTGCCCGCGCGTGAGCAGGCCGGTGTGCGCCTGCGTGTGCTGGCGGGTTCGGCCTATGACATGACTTCTCCGGTACAGGTTCTGTCGCCGCTGTTTTACGTCGATGCGGCAATGTCGCCCGGCAGCGAGCTGGCGCTTCCGACCGGGCATGATGAGCGCGCGGCCTATGTAATCGAAGGCGCTTTGCGCTGCGGAGGCGAACGCGCCGAAGCCGGGCGCATGCTGGTTTTCTCGAAAGAGGCCCAAGTTGTCCTGACGGCCGAAGCGGCGACGCGGGTCGTGCTGCTGGGCGGCGCGCCCCTGGACGGCAAGCGGTACATCGACTGGAACTTTGTGTCGAGTTCGAAAGACAGGCTCGATCAGGCCAAACGGGACTGGAGGCAAGGGCGCTTCCCGAAAGTGCCCGGCGACGAACACGAGTTCATACCGCTTCCAGAGTAACGTGAACGCGGAGTTGACGCCTGCGGGCTCCGGCGAAGGAATACAGGCTGGGCCAATCGTGTTGACTGATGATGACTCTCAACAAGTTGCTCGGGGGACAACCATGAACGCATCATTCGTCGGCAGAGTCGCAATTGTCAGCGGCGCGGGCTCGGGGCTTGGTGAAGCTATCGCAAAGGCCATGGCAGCCAAAGGCGCCAAGGTGGTGCTGACAGACATCAACCTCGCGGCCGCCCAGCGGGTCACGGGCGAGATCACAAAGGCGGGTGGCGTTGCCAGCGCCATCCAGCAGGACACCGCCAAGGCGGCGGAGTCCGAGAAAGTCGTGAAGCACGCCGTGGCTACTTACGGCGCTCTGCACTACGCCGTCAACAACGCCGGTATCGGCGGCGCAAACGCGCCGGCCGGAGAGACCGACCTGGCCGACTGGGAGCGCGTGATCGCCATCAATCTGAATGGTGTTCTGTACGGAATGCGTTACCAGATTCCCGCGATGCTGGAGGCGGGGCCGCAGCAGTGCGCGATCGTGAACATGGCTTCCATCCACGGGACGGTGGCGGCGCTGGGCAACGGTGCCTATACGGCGGCCAAGCATGGGGTGGTCGGGTTGACCAAAAACGCGGCGGCAGAGTACGGCGCGCGGGGCCTGCGTATCAACTGCGTCGGGCCGGGCTACATCGATACCCCGTTGCTGGCGACGATACCTGAGGCCGCGCGCGCTGGGCTTATCGCCAAGCACCCGCTGGGACGGCTTGGCCGCCCTGATGAAGTGGCGTCGCTGGTGTGCTTTCTGCTCTCGAACGATGCGTCGTTCATGACCGGCGGCTACTATCTGGTGGATGGCGGCTACACGACAGTTTAGGGCCGCTGGCGCGAGCCGGGGCAGCTACTGGAGCATGCTGACTGTGTTCAACGATCTCAGGCCGGTCCGCCATGCCATTGTCGCGCTGATCCATGACGGCGACGACATGTTGCTCATTGAACGCGCTGCCGCCGACACCTACCCGGGCTACTGGTCCGCTGTCACGGGCGCCATGGACGCCGGCGAAACCCAGCAAGCCGCGTGCATTCGCGAGGCGCGCGAAGAAATCGGATTGCAGGTCAAGCCCGTGCGCAAGGTCTGGGAAAGCGTGACGCGCCGCGCCTCGTTTGTGCTGCACTGGTGGCAGTGCGAACTGGCGGGCCCCCGCGCGGTCGTCGCCGACCCCGCAGAAGTGGGCGATTATCGCTGGGTGCGCGAAGCCGACATTGCCAGGATTCCGCTGATGTTCAGCGACGCCCGCTGGTTCTACCGCGACATCTACCCCCGCGTGCGACGCTAGCGCCGCAGCCGAGACTGCACTAACCTGCCGGCATGCACGCAATGCTGGCCCTGACTCTTGCCCATGCCCGCGATGTTGTCCGTCGGCCGTCCACGTTGATTCTGGCGGGCGTTGGCGCGGTGCTTGTGCTTTCGCTGCGCTGGTTTTCTGCGTTTGGACTAGGCTACGAAGTCGTGCAGCTTGTTGAACTCGGCGTCTACACCATCGGCATGCTGGGCGCAGTGGCCGTAGTGCTGTTCTGGCTGCCGCGTGAAGACGAAACCGACGACCCTGAACTGCTGCTGTTGACGCGCCCGGTCTCGCCGTGGCTGCTCGCCGGCGGCGCCTTTGCCGGGCGACTGGCCGTGGTTGCGTTGCTGTTCACGGCCTGGCTGCTCTGCATTGCGGCTGCGCTGCTGTGGTTCAAGCTGGAAGACGCGCAGCTCTTTGGTTATCGCGGCGCCGACTCGGTTGCCACCGAGACACTCAAGGCGCTTGGCCCTCTGTTCGGTCAGTTCATGGCCACGGGTGTCTTGCTTGCGCTTGCCCAGCCGCTTGCGCGCGCGCGCAAACCCGCGTTGCTTGCGGCGTGCGTGCTGGCGCTGTATGTGCTCGGATACGCGGTTGCCTTGCCGATCTTGCCTGACCTGGCCCGGCAGGACGTTACAGGCTCGCTGTGGGGCATGCCTGACGCCGGTATTTCGCCTTGGCAGATTGTTCATGCTTGTGCATGGTGTGCGGTCGGGATAGCCTTTGACAGCGGCGTGCTGAAGCTTCGGTCAGTGTCATAAACCACAATCCCAACGCGGTTTGTATGTTGCTTGTGGGGCTGTGCTCGGCTGTATAGACTGCAATGCGGACTATTCTGGTCTATATCGCTTAGTCTTTGAACTTTCACGTCCGGGTTGCCCGGGGGTTTGTCTTGCGTTACGCGATTTTTGGCGACATCCACGGCAACCTCGAGGCTCTCGAGAAGGTGCTCAGTCTCTGCAAAGACCAGGGAGTTGATCGCTACTTGTGCCTGGGCGACATCGTCGGATACGGCGCAAACCCGGACGAGTGCTGTGACCGCGTGCGTGAGATGGGCTGTCCAACCGTCGCCGGCAACCATGACTGGGCCGTGTGCGGCAAACTCAGCATCGAGTTCTTCAACACCTACGCCAAGCAGGCTGTGTACTGGACCCGCGACAACCTCAAAGAAGCGAACATGCAGTTCCTGCGCGAGCTGCCGCTGGTGCAGGAGATTGACGAGAACATCACGCTTGTCCACGGCAGCCTGAACTTCCCTGACCTGTTCGACTACATCCAGACCAGCCAGGACGCGCGCCTGAGCCTTGAGAAGCTGCGCACGCGTGTATGCTTCCTCGGCCACAGCCATGTACCCGTTACGTTCTTTTCGGGGCCCATGGTCAGCTACTCGATGAGCTACGAGATTAACCTCAAGGGCTTCGAAAAGGCGCTGGTAAATGTCGGCAGCGTGGGACAACCGCGCGACGAAAACCCCAAGAGCTGCTTTGCGATTTACGACAGCGACAAAGAACTCGTGAAGATCACGCGCATCGAGTACGACATCGAGACCGCCGGCCGCAAGATCCTCGATGCCGGCCTGCCCGAAATCCTGGCCGAACGCCTGAAGTTCGGGCGCTAGCTGACGCGCGAGTCTCGCCCGGGCAAGCTGTTTCGGCTCTTTTCCGCTGACCGGCGTCTTTATTCAAAGTGCCGGTCGTAGGTCTCCAGAAGCTCTCTGACACTCGCCAGCGCCTTTTCCGCGGCGGCAACGTCGGCAGCCTTGGCCAGGCTGTCCACCGCCGGCATCAAGCGACCCAGGAAGACGTGCAGCTGGTCATGGGCTGCGCCGGTCATGGTGCAGCCGCGGATCAGTTCGTCGAGTTCCTTCTGCAGTCGTGAGCCCAGCGCTCTTGCCGCCTCAACTGTACTGGCGTCAGCGGACGAGATAGCATCGCGCATCCGGGCCGCGCTCGCGCGCGTGTGATCGTCGGCCTGCCACTTGCGACCATCGTCCAGCCGCAGGCCGCCTTGCGCCGCGTTCGCAGGGCCGTGGTCATGGTTACCTGGACAACCCGCCAGCATGACGCCGAGGGAGAGCAAGAGGGCGATCAGCCCGGTTCGAACGTACATGGCCTGCTCCTTATTCAGATCAGTCTATCCGAATAAGAACACACGAGGCTGGCAAATTAGTCCAAGTTGTACGAGGGTTCGTTCGCGACCCGCGACGCTGACACAGGCCTTACTCGGCAAACGCTTTCCTGGCCCTTTCGCCGAGCAGCCACTTCCGTATGCCGCCCAGCCAGTTCTTGCGCTGGCGCACTTCTTCGTGCTGGGTGTCCCATGCCGGCCTTGGCACCTGTTTGATCAGGTCGCGCACGAGGTCGCGACTGGTCACGCTGTCGGCTTCAGCGTGGAAGTTGGTCAGTACCCGGTGATGCAGCGCCGGCAGCGCGATTGCACGAATGTCTTCGGGGTACGCCTCGTCGCGGCCATCGAGGGCGGCCCGCGCCTTGGCGCCCAGGATCAGCGACTGCGTGGCGCGCGGGCTGCCGCCGCAGTCAACCATGTCCTTGACCAGTGCGCTGAACGTGCTTGCCGGGCGCGTGGAGCGCACGACGTCAATCGCGTACTTGATGCACTCGTCGCGCATGTTGATGCGCCGCACCACGTCAAGCATGCGCACTACTTTCTGTGCGCTCAACACCGTGTTCACGGCCTGCTCGGGTCGCGACGTGGTCTGCAAAAGCATCTCCATCTCGTCGTACTGGGTCGGGTAATCTACCAGCACCGTGAACATGAAGCGGTCCAGCGCCGCCGCAGGCAGAAGGTACGTGCCTTCCTGTTCAATCGGGTTCTGCGTAGCCATCACGAAGTACGGCTGCGGCAGGTCGTAGCGGTGGCCGGCGACCGTGACGGCATACTCTTCCATGGCTTCCAGCAGCGCGGCCTGCGTCTTGGGCGGCGTGCGGTTGATTTCGTCGGCGAGCACAAAGTTGGCAAAGATCGGCCCGCCAAGAAACTGAAAGGCGCGTTCGTCGCCATCGCCGACCAGCACGTCGCTGCCGGTGATGTCGCTGGGCATCAGGTCCGGCGTGAACTGAATGCGGTTGAACTTCATGCCCATGATCTGGGCCAGCGTGCGTATCAGCAGCGTCTTGGCCAAGCCGGGCACGCCCAGCAGCAGTACGTGTCCGCCGGCGAAGAATGCCGTAAGCACCTGCTCAACGACTTCGTCCTGGCCGACAATGCGTTTGGCCAGTTCATGGCGAATCGCCGCATGGGCATCGCCCAGCTCTTTGAGTACACGATAGTCGTCGCCCGATAGGGCCGGTTGTTCCTGCATGCGGGCCTCATTATGGAAACGAAGTGCGCCACGTAAAGCGGAACCAATTCGGGCCACAGCGCATGCCCGAGTGAACCAACAGCCGCCCCGTCCGTTTTCACGTGGTGAACCAGTCTGTCCTTGCAGCATTCGCCCCGTTCGGCACGGGACTTGGTGCATTCCCCGTGGGCCGGTTGGAAGACGCTGAAACTGTGTTTCGGATACCCGGAATGCACGCTTCTGGCAGTTTTCTGTTACCGCCCGGTAGCGCTGGCGATTGCAGGATGTCGGAATAGACTGGTCAATCCCTGCTTTGTCGGTGCCCGGAGGAGTCATATGCGCACACACACTGCCCGGCTTCGCGCGCTTTCGATCACGCTGCCCCTGCTCCTGCTCACGGTGTTCGCGCTGCTGCTGGCAAGCCCAGCCGCGCCCGTGCACGCCCAGGAAGAGTTCAAGACGCTCAAGAAAGACTATGAAACGGCGCGCAAAGACGGCTCGCGTACGCAAATGGGCCGCATCGCAGCCAAGATGGGCGACACCAACGACCCCGACGCCGCCAAATTCCTGCTGAAGGAGTTGGACGAAGACCAGAAGGCCCGCGCCAGAAAGAAGGCCGGCCTGCCGGGCGAAGTTCGCGACGAAATCATCAAGGCGCTGGCCAAGTTCACCGACGAGAAGAGCGTTGAGATGATCGGCAATGCCTGCCTGGCCCTGAAGTCGGACAAAGACGCGTCGCTGGCCCTGGACCAATTCGACTTTTTCATGGCGCTGGCAAGCATGAAGAACAGCCCGCCCGCTGAAAAGGCAGTACGCGCGGCAATCGCCGACGCAAAGAATGCGTTCATCAAAGTGGCTGCGATTGAAGCTGTGCGCCAGGCCAAGGCCAAGCAGTACACCCAGGACGTGGCAAACGTGCTGGCCGAAGAAAACGAAGCCTGGCACAAAACCTGGCTGATCGTGCCGATCAACGTGTTCGCCTGCCTGCAGGAACTGGTTGAGCCCGAAGAAAAGGAAATGGCGATCAAGGTAGTTGAGGCCACGATCGCCTGGCAGGAACGCACCACCTGTGCCGACGAGCGCGTGCGCTTCTTCGGCGGCAACATGCTCTGGAAGCTGACGGGCGAAGAAGCCGACATGTCCAGCACCTTCTATTGGAAGTGGTGGGTGCAGCAGATGAAGACCGTGGGCAACGTCGACGCCAAAAACAAGCCTGAGGCCAAGCGCAGCAAGACCGTGGCCAGCCCGCCGGTGTTTGATACCCAGCCTGTCGGAAAGCGTTTTGTGTTCGTGATCGACGTGTCGGACAGCATGAAGCTGCCGCTGAAGATCACGCTTGAGGAAATCGAGAAGCGCAAGAAGGACCGCGGACCGATCTCGGGCCGACGCAAGAAAGACAAAGAAGCCGAGGAAGGCAAAGAGCCCGAAGACAACAACCCGCTGCGCAAGCTGCCCTGGGAAGACATCGGCACCAAGATGGACCTTGCCCGCGAAGAGCTTTCGCGCTCGATCAAGGACTTCGCCGGCGACCGTTACTTCGCCGTGATCATCTACAGCACCGGTCACACGCTTTACACCGAGGGCTGGATCAAGGCCACGCAAGAGAACTGCAACAAGTGGTCGCGCAACGTTCAGGAATTGACCACCGACGCCATGACCAACATCCACGGCTCGTTGATGCGCGCCTTCCGCATGGGCGCAAAGGGCGACACCGAGACGGAACACCCGGCTGTGGAAGCCGACTGCATCCTCAACGGCGCCGACTGCATCGTCTTCCTGACCGACGGCTGGGCAAGCTGGGATGACCAGAGCCAGGGCCGCACAAAAGACAAGCGTAACAACGTGGACAACAGCGTCGGCGACGGGCCGTTCATCTACGGCGAAGACATCTGGCCCGACGTTCTTCGCCACAACATTTTCCGCAAAGTCATCATCAACACCGTCGGCATTGGCAATCACGACAAAGACCTGCTTCAAAATCTGGCCAAGCGTACCGGCGGCGTGTACGTCGACTGGGGCTTCCCCGAAAGTTAGGCCGCGTCCCCTCGTGGCATAGACAGGACAACTCCATGCCTCGAATCATCAGCCTGCTGTCGGCGGTTGCAGCCTTGCTGTGCACCGTTGCCGTCGTCAGTTTCAGCGCGCAGGCGCCGCGCGGCGCCAACCCCCACGCGATCAACGACGTAGACCGCGGGCGCGCCTTCGACCACTTTGACCGCCTGCTGCCGCTGGCCCTGGACAGTGCCAGCGAAGCCGCTGCCAAACAGGTCCGCGACGCACTGACCGAGGGCAAGTCGCCGTGGCTCACGATCGCCGCGGTCGAGGCTGTCCGGCAGGCCGAAGTGGACAAACCCGGCACCGGCAAGGTCTTTCTGCCCGAAGTGCTGGCGCTGATGGGCGAAAAGCACGCCAAGCTGCACGAAGAAGAGATCGTACTTGTCAACGTGATGGCGTGCCTGGGCACACTGGTGAAGGCCGACGACAAGGACAATGTCACCGCCGTCGTACAGGCGCTCGTAGACTGGCAGAAGCGCACCAAGAACGAAATTGTGCGCCTGCGCCACATGGCCGAGCGCGTGCTGTTCGCGCTGACCGCCGAAGACTGCACGCTGCGCGAAGACACCGTCGCGTTCTGGGAATGGTGGCTGAAAAACCAGGCCGCCAAGGTCGAAGAAAAGGACCCGAAGGCACCTGAGAAAAAGAGCAAGACGGCCCCGGTGGTCTTTCGTGAACCGATTGTGGGAACGCGCATTGTGTTCGTGATTGACGTGTCAGACAGCATGAAATGGAAGATCGACCCTGAGGACGTACCCAAGCTCAAGGCCAAAGCCCCCCACCTGCCTTGGGACAAAGAGCGTGAGCCGACGGCGCTGTGGCTTGCCACCCAGGAACTTGCGCACTCGATCACGCAACTCAAGCCGGAAGACCCCAAGAAAGGCGGAGGCAAAGGCACGAAGCGCCCCAAGAACGACCCCGAGCTGCGTTACTTCGCGATCGTCACCTATTCCAAGGACGTCAAACTGGTTACTGACGGCTGGGTCGAAGCCAGCGAGAAGAACTGCCGTGTCTGGTCCGATCATGCCCGCGACCTGGAAACGGAAACCTTGACCAACATCCACGGTGGCTTGATGCAGGCATTCGGGCTGTCTGCGGCGCGAACCAACACCAGCAGCCCCGAGCTTGACCGCGACTGCGTGTTGACCGGCGCGCACACCATCGTGTTCCTGACCGACGGCTACCCGACCTGGAGCGAGGACAGCACCGACATGTCCGGCACCAACGAGTTCAAGCACGCCGTCGGCAACGGCGAGTTCGTAAAGCGCGACAAGCTGATCGAGTTGGCGGTGCGGACCAACCGCTTTCGAAAGGTGATGATCAACACCGTCGGCATCGGCAATCACGACAAGGCGCTGATGAAGGCCTTTGCCAAGAACGCCGGCGGCGCCTACACCGACTGGTTCTGCAACATCCTGTGGAAGTAGCCTGGGCTTGCACGCGTCGGCACCCCCGGGGGTGCCGACGCTTGTTTGCCAGCCGGCTTGGCGCTATCCATTTGCCATGAAACCTGCCGTGGTACTCGTTTCGGGGGGCCTGGATTCCGCGACTGTGCTCGCGATCGCGCAGCAGTCCTTTGACTGCCAACCGTTGACGTTTGACTACGGCCAGCGCCATGCCATTGAGCTGCAAGCTGCCCAGCGTGTTTGCGCCCAATTGGGTGCGCGCGCGCCGCGCCTGGTTAAGCTTGACTTGCGAGACATCGGCGGCAGCGCGCTCACGGCCGACATTGACGTCCCCAAGGGCGGCCCCGGTGACGGCATACCCGTCACTTACGTGCCCGCCCGGAATACACTGTTCCTGAGCTATGCCCTGGCGCTGGCGGAAACCCTGGGCGCGACCGACATGTTCATCGGCGTCAATGCCGTGGATTACTCAGGCTACCCGGACTGCCGCCCCGAGTTCATTCACGCGTTTGAGTCACTTGCCAACCTCGCCACCAAGCTCGGCGTTGAGGGTGCCCGGTTTCGCGTTCATGCGCCGCTGCTGGCGCTGACGAAGGCCGATATCATTCGGCGGGGCGTGGCGCTGGGTGTAGATTATAGCCTTACCCACTCATGCTACGACCCTGTGGACGACCGCGCCTGCGGACACTGCGACTCATGCGTGATTCGGCGCCAGGGCTTCTTGATGGCGGCAATTCCCGACCCGACCCGGTACGTTCATCGGCCCTAGTTGTCGCGGGTGGCAACGAAATCGCGTCCGTAAGCCCGAATCAGCTTGATTCCGCCGATGGCGTAACTACCTTTCGTCCGCGAACGGAGGACCGAATGCCCACCCAAACTGTCACGATCAACCTGGACCGCCTGGTAGATGCGATGCTGGACACGCGCATGCCCCACTATTGGGACCCCAAACGCAGCAAGCTGATGCGCGGCGCCAGCGAACTGGACGACGACAAGGGCCGTCGCGTGCTGGTTGATACCATCGGCAACCGCAAGTATCGCAAGCTGACGGACGGGTTTGCCAAAACCCTCGACCCCAAAGACGGCAAGCTGGTCATGGAAGCTGTGAAGGGCAGCTTCGACAAGTTCAACCGCCTGCTGCAGAAGCGCACCGACCTGAAGAAAGAATGGATCGCCTATGCCGGCAGCGAGCTGATGGAAGCCGCAATCGACTGGCTGGCCATGCAGGGCGTGGACGAGTTCATCGCAACCGGCGAGATTTCGAAGTTTGCCGTCGAAGGCGAAGAGGAAGAGCTTGAAGAAGAGGTGTCGGACGACGACGACGAGGACGAGGACGAAGAAGACGGCGAAGGCGAAGACGGCGATGAAGATGCCGTGGCCGAAGGCGAGGAAGCCGAAGAAGAAGAAGAGGAAGAGGAAGAAGAAAGCGCCGACACCGGCAGTGAATCCGCTGACGCCGACGACGAGTAACCCCAACCTGGATGCATCCCAAGCCCAGGCCTCGCGCCTGGGCTTTCTTTTCGGCAGATTCACGTTGTACTGCCATTTGAGGCTGCACTGACTGAGCCGCTTGACCAACTTTACACGGCACTGAGAAGCCGGCTGGACAACGCCGAAACCGGCGGATTGTCCGGGGTGGCGTTCAGCCTGTGCGTCGCGGCAGCCGCGCAGGCCACTTCGCGCCTTTTGGTCGTCACACCCGGGCCGGAGACCGCCGAGCTGATCCAGCTTGATTTGGAGGCACTGGCGCCCGCGCAGACGGCCCTGGTCGCGCCGCTGATTGATGACAACAGCCCTGACAAGCCTGCGGCATGGGTCACGCTTCTGGCGCGGCTGCATGGCGGCGCCCGTGTCCTGCTGGCGCCCTCCGCAAGCCTGCTGGATGCGCTTCCGGCCCCCGACGAAATTCGCGAGAGCAACCTTGTGCTGGCGCCGGGCACGAAGCTGAAGCCCGAAAGTCTGTTCAACCGCCTCGTCGAATCGGGCATGCAACGGGAGGAGCAGATCGACGGGCCCGGGCAGTTCGCCCGGCGCGGCGGCATCGTCGATATCTACCCGGCGACCCGCAGCAACCCGGTGCGGCTGGAGCTGTTGGGGCCTGAGATCGAAAGTGTGCGCGCCTTTGACGTCGAAACGCAACGCAGCTTCGAGAGCCTGCCCGATGGTGTGGCGTTCCCGCTGGTTGCCCTAAGCGGCGAGAAGACCACCGGCCTGCTGGACCACATGGGCGTGCACGCAACGCTGGTCATTGAGCCTGACCAGGTGCACGAGCGGATTGCCACGCTGCTCAGCTTCAGCGAAGACAAGGCCCGGCATGAACGCGCCCGCCGCGTTGAATCGCTGCTGGCAACTCGCGACGTAAGGCGGCTTCGCTCAGCGACCACAGTCAACTCGATCAAGTGCGTCAACCCGATCAACCTGGGCGAGGGCTACGCCGGGGTTGCCCAGTTGATCGGCGCACTCAGGCAGGGCGGCAACCGCACACTGCTGTTCTGCGGCGCAGAATCAGAGTTGCGCCCCGCCCGCGAGGGTCTTGCCGGCCAGGGAGTTACCGAGGACGACTCGCTGGTGCTGCTGCGCGGCGACGTCGGCGCCGGGCGCGTACTGCCGGAGCAGCATACGGCGGTCATGAGCATCCATGAGCTGCTGGGCCGCGGCCTGCGGCGCATGCACGTCGAGACTCCCGCGCGCCATATAGGCGACGTGTTCGATGACTTTGTCGATCTTGAGCCCGGCGACTATGTTGTCCACCTGCAGCACGGGATTGCGCGTTTCAAGGCCATCGAAACGCTCAAGCGCGAAGGCAAACCCGGCGAGTTCCTGGCGCTGGAGTTTGCCGAAGGCACCACGCTGCATGTGCCGGCCACCAATGCCGACGTCGTCCAGAAATACATCGGCATGCGCGGCGAAGTTCCGCCCCTCAGCAAGCTCAACACCGCGGCGTGGTCGGAGCGCAAGCTCAAGGCCTCTCAAAGCGTGCTCAAGCTGGCGGCCGAGATGCTTGAGCTCAATGCCTTGCGCGCCCACGAAGCCGGCTATGCCTGCCGTCCGGACGGGCCCGACATGGCCGAGTACGAAGCCGCCTGCCCGTTTCGCGACACACCGGACCAGGCAACTTCAAGTATCGCCATCAAGCGCGACATGGAGAGCCTGAAGCCCATGGATCGGCTGTTATGCGGCGACGTGGGCTACGGCAAGACAGAACTGGCCATGCGCGCGGCATTCAAGATGGTGCTTGAGGGCAAGCAGGTTGCCATGCTGGTGCCGACGACGGTGCTGGCGCAGCAGCACTGGCTGAGCTTTCGTGAGAGACTGCGCAGCTTTCCGGTCAGTGTCGATCTGTTGTCGCGCTTCCGCACACCGCTGGAGGCCCGCGAAGTCATCGAAAAGCTGGCTGAAGGAAAGGTCGACATCGTCATCGGCACGCACCGCCTGCTCAGCAACGACGTGCAGTTCAAGAACCTCGGCCTCGTGATCATCGACGAAGAGCAGCGCTTCGGCGTCGAGCACAAGGAAAAGCTCAAGCAGATGCGGCGCACGGTGGACCTGCTGACTCTTTCCGCCACCCCGATCCCGCGCACGCTGCACCAGGCGCTGCTGGGCCTGCGCGACATCAGCAACCTCACCACGCCGCCCCAGAACCGCATGCCGATCCTGACCCGCCTGTGTCACTGGAGCGACCGGGAGCTGCAGGACGCCATGCGCTCGGAGCTTGCGCGCGACGGTCAAGTCTTCTTCGTGCACAACCGCGTGTTCGACATTGACGTGATTGCCGAGCGCGTGAGGCGCCTGGTGCCCGAAGCACGCATCGAAATCGGTCACGGCCAGATGCCGGAGCGTCAGCTGGAAGAAGTGATGGTCCGGTTCATGGCCCGTGAAATTGACGTGCTGGTCTGCACCACGATCATCGAGAGCGGCATCGATGTTCGCAACGCCAACACGATGATCATCAACAACGCCCAGAATTTCGGGCTGTCCGAACTGCACCAGCTTCGCGGCCGCGTCGGGCGCTACCATCACCAGGCGCACTGCTACTTGATGGTGCCCGACGACATCAGCCTCTCGGAGATTGCGACCAAACGCCTCAAAGCCATTCTTCAATACCAAGCATTGGGCAGCGGCTTCAAGATTGCCATGCGCGACCTTGAGTTGCGCGGCGCGGGCAGCCTGCTGGGCGCCGAACAAAGCGGCCACATCGCCACGATCGGCTATGACCTCTACTGTCGCCTGCTGGACCGCGCCGTGAAAAAACTGCGCAATCAGCCGGTACCGCCGGAAGTGGATACCCAGCTGGATTTCGGCCTGTCGCTGGAGCTGCCGCGCGAATACATACCGGGCCAGAAGCAGCGCCTCGAGATCTACCGCAGGCTTGCGCGCATCCAGGAGGCCGACGGCGCCGAGGCCCTGCTGCGCGAGATTGCCGACCGCTTCGGCAAGCCGCCGCGCGAAATCGAGCGCATGGTGACCGCGGCGCTGGTGCGTTCACGACTGGCACGCCTGGGCGTCATCAGCATCAGCCGCGGTGAAGGCCACCTGAAACTGCGCGCGCTAAGCGCAACCCAGACCCACAAGAAACTGAAAGAAGCGACCGCTTCATTTCGGGTGCTTGACGAAACCTGGCTGGCGCTGCCGTTGCGCAAGGGCCTTGAGGCGCCGGAAGACCAGTTGCGCTACCTGCATAACCTGTTGCAGACCATGGCGACCCGTAAGCTGCTCTAGACGCAGCTATCCACGCCCTTGCCCAAGTTGCCGGGGCAATTCATCCTGCACGCATGAGACGAATCCTGTTCGCGATCTGCGCGCTGCTTGCTTGCGCGGGCTCACACTCTGCCGAAGACCCGGTACTTCCTGACGGCACCAACGAGGTGCTGGCGGTCGTGAACGGGGCGGCGATTACATACCAGGAAATCGTCGGCGACACCGACATGCAGGCCGAGATCAATGCATGGCGCGCCATGCGCCAGATCGAAGCATCGATCACCGATGGCCAAATCGAGAAGGCATTGGTCTACCAGCGCCTGCAGACGTTTGTCCTGCAGAAGCTGCTGGATGCCGAAGCCAAGAAGATTCAACTGAGTGTCAGCGACACCCAGATGCGCATGATTCTGTCCCGCGAGCGCAAAGGCCTGAACATCGCGGACGAGGACACGCGCGGCTGGGCCCGCTACCTCAAAGAGCGCTACAACCTGTCGCCCGGCGAGTATCGCGAGCGCCGACGCCAGGAGATCATGCGCAATGAGGTGCTGCGCTGGATGTGCGGCGTGTACGGCCCGCTGCCACCGCAGTACCCGATCGAGATCTATTTCTCGCTGGCCGTGACGCCGCGCGAAGTACGCAAAGAGTTCGACAAGGAACGCGACCAGTACCGCATTGCGCTGGAGATTGATTTCCGCGAGTTCCGTCTTCTCTACCCGCAGGACGCTGCCTTTGAAGTGCGCCGCAAACTGTATGAAGCCGTCGCAGACGGCGAAACCAGCGTGCACGCCCGTGTCACCCGCGGCGAATCGATGGAAGCCGCCAGCGAGGGTCTTCGCAAGCTGATCGAAGACCTGGGTGTGCCCGGCGTCAAGCTGCAACTGCCGGCACGCCGTGTTGCCAAGGATGACAGCGAACTTGACCCCACCGCCTACGCCATGGTGATCAGCCTGCCGGCCAGCGGCGGCGTCAGCGAGATCGGCTCGATTCGCGAAACCGGTGACGACGGCACCGAGTATGACGGCTTCATGTTTGTCGAGTTGTTCCGGCGGCGCGATGGAACACTCAAGGCCTTCGAAGACCCGAAAGTGCAAGCCGGCATCCGCGACCGCCTGTTCGGCGCGCGATTTCAGCAAAACCAGCAGAAAGTCGAGCAGGAACTCATGCGCCGCGCGGCCATCGTTCCTGAGCGGCTGTTCAAGCGGTGATTGCACTCACGTCTGGGAAAAGTTAAGCAGCAGAGAATCCACCGGAGCCGTCATGGCCGCCCCACCGAAACGCTACAAAGTAGGCGAGATCATGCGCCACACGCAGCTTTCGCGGCAGACCATCCACAATTACACGATGCTGGGCCTGATTACCCCCGTGGAACGAACTGAGTCGGGCCATCGCCTGTACGACGAAGCGGTTTTCGACCGCATCCGCAAGATCGAAATGATGAAGGTTCACCGCACGCTCCAGGAAATCAAGGAGTACCTGGACGCCGAAGACGCAAAGGCCCCTCACGCCTGAAGAATTACCCGGCAAGCCGCCGACACACGCTCGACACTGATGGACTGCATGCAGCGGTGGTCGATCGGGCACTCTTTCAACTGGCAGGGCCAGGTGTACGGCGTGCAGTCCACGGCCTCGCGAATCACTTCGCCGCGTTCCACACCCGGCAGCGCCGAATAGCGCGGGTCGTTCGGTCCCATGATGCAGACGACCGGCACACCCAGCGCCACCGCCATGTGTCGCGGGCCCGTGTCGTTGGTCAGCACCAGCGAGGCCTTTTCATACACGGCTTTCAGCGTGCCCAGGTCCAGCCCCTGGTTGGTACCGAATGGCCTGCCAGCCGCCTGCTGCACACGATTCGCCGTCTCTTCTTCGCCGGGCCCGACACTGAGCAGCACGCGCGTTTCGGGCAACGTCTTGATTACCTGCGCAAAGCGCTCGGCGGGCCAGAGTTTGCTGGGGCCGAATGCGGCGCCGGGCGCGACAATCACCAGCGGCCCATCGCCCGGTACCCGTTGCGCCAGTGCGCTGGCTGCGTTGGCGCGGTCTACTTCGGTCACCGGCAATGTTGGCACTAACGGGCCTGGTGGCAAGCCGATCACATCGAGCAGATCCATGAAGTATTGACCGGTGTACTTGGGGACGAACTTGCCGGCGGCATCATGTTCGCGCTCAAGGCCGGCTTGCAGAAGAAAGCTGCGGCCCTCCTTGAAGTAGCCGACCCGGCGCTTTACTCCGCCCTGCAAGAACTGCCAGGCGCTGCCAAAGCTGTTCGGCAGCAGGATCCCGAGGTCAAAGCGTCGCTGCTTCAGCAGGCGCGCGAACCGCATGCCACCCAGCAGCCCCCGGTGCTCGCCCTTGCGGTCGTAGGGAAGAATTTCACGGAACCACGCGTTGCCATTCAAAAGTGGCCTGCCCATGGGCAGGCAGACCAATGTCAGGCGCTCGCGCCCGTAGTGGGCAGCCAGGCGGGCAAACGCGGGCGTTGCCATCACAAGGTCGCCCAGCGCGTTCGGCGCACGAACCACCACGTTGTCAGCCTTCAACAGGTCGTCTAGCATCGCGTAGATCATAACCACGAGGCCGCAGTGCGCATCATCGAGAGAGATTTCGACAGCACCGTAGAACGCTTCGGCGCATCGCGCCGTCTGGCCACGCGGCTGACGGCGCTTGCGCGCAGGGGCCTGCTGGTCAGCGAGACAGTCCTGGAGATGGCGGTCGATGATGACGGCAAGCCGCTGCGCGACCTGCTGCTGGGCAAGCCCTTGCTCGCCGCCGCCGACGCACTGGACACCAAGGCGCTGCGCAAACTGGCCAAGGGTGCCTACTTCAAAGACAACGTGCTTGTTGTAGCCAGCCCCGGCGCACAGCGCGTGCTTTGTCTCGATGAAGAAGAAGAGACTGACGACCAGCCACCGCCGGCTCAAGTCCAGGCCAGCGGGCGCGAGCTGACCGTTGGCGGCGTCGGCATGGCCCCGGTGATCGGGCGCGAGGAAGCACGCCGCATGCTCGACCCCGAAGAGGTCTCGCGCCTGAAGCTTGACCTGGTCACCAGCAGCGATGCCGGGCGGCGGCTTGAAGCCGTGCGCAAACTGTACCTCAGCGAACTGCCCCCCGATGAGAAGCTACGCCTGTACCTGACAGCGCTGCGCGACCGCGACGCCGAGGTGCGGGCCGAGACAGCCCGCGCCTTGGGCGGCTTGGGCATGGACGGGGCGCTGACCGAAAACCTGGCCAAGGCGGCGCGCGGCGCGACCGCCGAGCGTGTTGTCTCGATCACCAACCTGACACGCGTGCTGCCGCGGCTGGATGCCCAACAGCAGCGCCTTGGGCTCGCGCTGCTGGTTGAGTTCATCGCCACAGACGAAGAGACCGAGGTTGTACATGCCGCCATGGGCGTGCTGGCGGTGCGTATCCCCGACCTGCCGAACGCCCAGGGCATGGGTGCGGGTCTGCACAAGAAACTGGTTGAGCTGCTGCAGGTGAAGCTGGCGCATCATGAAGACGCGGCACGCAAACTCTATGGCACGCTGTTCCAGCACGAGCGCGAGCACATCTCCAGCCTGCTGGCCCTGAGCATTGAAGAGGCCAGCCAGCCGGCGCTGCGTTACTTCTTGCTGTCGCTGATCACCGAACACAACCTGAGTGCCGCCGCGGCACCCGCGGTTGTGGGGCAGCTGATCGCCGGCCTGGCCGGCGGGTCAGAGCTCGACCGCAATTACCAGGCCTGCACAGCCGCATTGTCCAGGCTTGGCGAAAAGGCGGTGGATGGCTTGATCGCGGCACTTCGCGACACTCCCGACGCCGGCAAAGGCCGCATCATCGACCTGCTGGGTCACCTGCTGCGCGCCGGCGACCAGTCGGATTACCCGGTGAGCGCGGACTCGGCCGCACGCATTTCGCGTGCGTGCCTTGACCTGTACGTCGAGTCAGGCCCGGAGGTCTGCACGGCGCTTCTCGAAAGCCGCTTCTTTGAACATCCGTCGCTGGATGACACCGCCCGCCAAGAGGCGGTTCACGCGTTCATTGACAGCCTTCACGAGTTCCGGTTCGAGCGCCAGCTTGAGCTGGTGCAGGCTGCGCTGGTGCGCTGCGGCCACGTGGCGGTTGCTCCGCTGGCCAAGGCCATGACCGACTCGGCCCACGACGTGACCCGGCTGAGCGCGGCAAAGCTGCTGCCGGAGATTGTTGCCCACGACCAACAGATCGCCCCGGTTGAGCTGCCGGCGCTGATGCAAGGTATTCGCGCGCTGGTCGATGCCGAAGAAAGCGATTTTCCGGATCGCGGCGCACTCTACGTCGCGCTGGCCCGCATTGGCGCGCATCCGCTGACAGCGCCCGAGGCAGCAGACGAACTTGCCGCAACGCTGCGCGAGCGCGTCGGCTTGAGCAGCAACGTGTACGACATTCTGGAGGCCATGGGGTGGCTTGCCGCAGGCGACAACCTGGACCGCAATGAGCGCCTGGAAATCGGCTACCTGCTGCTGACCGTATTGAAAAAAGGCCTGCCCGGCATGTCCGGCAAGATGCGTCGCAACGCTGAAGGCGAGCAGGTACTGCACTTCGGGCGCGAGACTACGGCCTACACCGACATGATCCCGCGGATTCTGGAAGGCCTGGGCCGCATGATCGCGGCCCCGAAGACGCCGGACATCCTGTTCGAGGCGATCGTCGGCGACCTGACGCGGCTGTGGGCCGAGATTGTGGATTACAAGCGAATCTGGGCCCCGGCGGCGACGATCACGCTTGCGCGTCTGCTGGGCGACATTGCGTTGGGCCCGCGCCGCAGCGACGGTGTTGCCGACGAGATCGCCGAGCTGTTGTCGCGCAAGCTGATTCTTCTGCCGGTGATGCAGGTTCTCAGCCGCTTGGCCATGGTTCAGCGCGCCAGCGAGCGCATGGACATCATTGCGCAGCGCGCGTTCAACGAGCTGGCAAACCGGCTGAACCAGGAGCCTCAGCCCGAAGTTACCGAGCGGCGGCAGATTCTGGAGACGATGGCCGCGATTTCCAAGCGTGCCCGAATCGGCGAACGCGACAAAGACATTGAGCACGCCCGCAACGTCGTGATTGAAGCGGCCTTTGACGCGTTGCGCGAGAAGATGTTCCACGCGCGGCTGATACTGGAAGACCTGTCCCGTGCCGAGGCCTTCTCGGCGCAGATGCGCGGCGAGATCTCGCGGCGCCTGAAGCCGGCGCAGCGCTGAGGCTTTTCCACATACCAACACGCACGAATGTCAGTGAACTTTTGAGAGCTGCGCTTCGCTTTGTCGCGTTGGCCGCTACCCTCTGCGCCGGAGGGATTCATGCGCGCATTTCATTACAAACTTCTTGTCAGCGGACAGCCCAGCTTCCGCACCATTCGAGACACGCTGCCCCAGATCAGCTACGAGCCGGGCAATGAGCGCGGCTTTCTGCTGGCCAAGGAGAGCAACCAGAATCGCGTGAAGGGCCGATACATCTACACGCGCGTCGGCAAGACAGTCACGATTGACCGCGAATCCCTTGAGCCCAAGGAAGAGCCCGTGGAGAGCCTGGCGGAGTGCCGCTTCGAGCTTGATCAGCAGAAGGGCTTGGCCTCAGTCGAGCAGCGGCGCGGCGAGTTGAACGCGCTGTATGAGGCACTGGATTCCATCCCTGACGTGCACGTCGCCTTCGAAGACTTGAACCTCAACCTGGCAGAACTTCTGGCCGAGGTGCAGGGCGCATACAAGAAAAACACGATCAAGTCGTTGCGCATCAAGGACTACCTTGCCCGCGAACACATGCTGACCAGTGCGACGTTCAAGGTCATCGAGGCTGCCGACGGCGAGAAGATTGCCGAGCGCTTCAGTGACCAGTTGGACGCGTTTACGCTGACCCTGAAGCTGCCGGACGGTGCTTGCGCCCTGACCGTGACTCGCAACGGCAGCGTGCGCGCCAGCGACGACGCACCCGACGAACTGCTGCTGTTTGTGAAGGACCTGCTGCCCCGGTTTCACGAAGCCGAAGTCGAAACTGCCGAAATCGTGGACCCGGTGGCGGCCCAGCGCAAGCCGCGCCGCAAGGGCTAAGCGGGACTACGCAGGCGCCCCGTCAAGAATGCGCGAACAATGCGGGCAGCGCACGAACTCGGTGCGGGCCTTGGCGCGCATGATCAGTTGCATGTTGAGCTCACCGCTGCAGGCCGCGCAGAAGTCGGTGCTGGTGCGAACCAGCGCCGTGCCCGGGTGGCGTTGCGCGCTGTTGTCGTACACACGCAGAACTTCTTCAGGAATGTTGGCTGCAATCGCCTCGCGCTGCCGGTGCAGGTCGTCGATCACTTCCTGTTTTTCGCGGGCTGTGGCCTTTGCGCCCTCGCGCTCGATGGCTGCAATCTTGCGCTGGGCCTCAATTTCGGTATCGAGTTGCTTGACCTTGGCGCGCTGGGTATCGATGTCGCCCAGCAGGTTCAAGCCGTCCATTTCCAGCGTCTCAATGGCTTCGCGGTGCTTGGCGACTGCCGCCTCTGAGTCGGGCACTCCCTCGATCTGCTTGATTCGCGCATCCAGGCGCTTCAGTTCAGCTTCAAGCTCGCGATGCCTTACTTCCATGAGCTTGTAGGCGGCGTCGGCGTCGCCGCGCTGCTTCATCAGCCTGTCCACGCCGCGCTCGGTGCCTGACGCGCGCATATCTTCGCGAGCGATGAATTCGCGGGCTTGCAGGCTTGCGGCATCCAGCGCCTGAATCTGCCAAAGCAGGTCAAGGTATTCTGCGAAAGTCCTCATGGCACCTTTCTAGCGGTTGCTTGCCGCCGATGACAATGAAAAGGACCGGCGCTTGCCGGTCCTTCTTGTGCATTTGCTTCGTTACTCGATGTCGTCATCGCCCGCTTCGAGCCCGCCAGCCGCTTCCAGCGCGTTCAGCAGGGCCGTTGCGCTTACGCCATCAAGGAAGCCCTCAAGCTTGCGCGACCGCACGGGGTGCTGCAACTTGCGGATCGCCTTGGCTTCAATCTGGCGTACGCGTTCACGGGTGACCTTGAAAATCTTGCCGACTTCTTCAAGCGTGTAGGTGTGGCCGTCGCCGATACCGTAGCGCAGGCGGATGATTTCGCGCTCGCGGTAGGTCAGGGTGTTCAGCACGCGGTCGATTTTGTCCTTGAGCATCTCCTGGCTTGCCACGCCCACCGGGTTGTCGGCGTTCTCGTCCTTGATGAAGTCGCCAAAGAAGCTGTCGTCGGAATCGCCGATCGGCCGGTCCAGGCTGATCGGGTGCTTGCTGATTTTCAGCACCCGCTTGGCTTCTTCGTAGCTGATCTCTGCCGCCGTGGCCAGTTCGCGCACACTGGGCTCGCGCCCCGTCTCCTGCATCAGGCGCTTGGCGACATTGCGCAGCTTGCTCATGGTTTCAATCATGTGCACCGGGATGCGAATGGTACGGGCCTGGTCGGCGATGCTGCGCGTGATCGCCTGGCGAATCCACCATGTCGCGTACGTGCTGAACTTGTAGCCACGACGGTACTCGTACTTCTCCACCGCTTTCATCAAGCCGGTGTTGCCCTCCTGGATCACGTCCAGGAAGCTCAGCCCGCGGTTGCGGTACTTCTTGGCGATGCTGACCACGAGACGCAGGTTGCCGCTGAACAGGCGCCGTTTGGCTTCTTCGTAGGCCTGGTAGCGGTTTTTCATTTCCTCGCAACGTTCGTGCAGTTCTTCGCGCGGCTCCATGGCCCGGCGCAGCAGCGTTTCGAGCTCTTCTTTCAACTGCTCGACGCGCTTGCGCGCCTCGGGCACTGCTGCCAGGCGCTCGATCTCGCGGTGCAGCCAGTTGGCTTTGCGGCTCACGCGCTCGATCTCGTCCATCATTGGCTTGATCTTCTTGGTCTGGATGTTCAGTTCTTCGAGCAGGATGACAGCCTTCTTCTGGCGCGAACGCACGCGCTGGAACGCCTTGTCGCGGTCTTTCTTGGCGGCTTTGCCGCACCAGAACAGCCAGTCTTCCTGGTTGTGGTGTACGAGGTGCTTGAGCGTGGTCAGGTTGTCGTTCAGACGCGCCGACATCTCTGACTTCGCCATTTCGAATTCACTGTTGAACTTCATGGTGCGGTCGAACGCCAGCTCACCGCGTTCGACTTCGCCAAGAATGCGGATGGCTTCGACTTGCGCGATATGGCTTTCGAGTACCCGCTTCTGGAAGCGCTTGCGGGTGACCTCAATCTTCTTGGCCAGCGCGATTTCTTCGTCGCGCGTAAGCAACGGAATCTCGCCCATCTGCTGCAAGTACGTGCGCACCGGGTCATCGATGCGGCCGTCTTCATCCACGGGCGGCTTGGGCTCGCTGTGGCGGCGATCCTTCTTGTCCTTGACGCGATACTCAGGGCTGTCCTCGACCACCTCGATCTTGAGCTCGTCCAGGCGCATCAAAATCTGGTCAAGACGCTCAGGGCTCACGACGTCGCCGGGCAGTGCCTCGTTCATTTCGTCGTAGGTGATGTAGCCGCGGTCTCGGCCCATCTTGATCAGCTTGCGAATCTGGTCGTCCACCTCGGGCTGCGACAGCACGTGCGTGGTCGGCAGCAGGTTCGCGGTTTCGGTGGGAACGATCGTGGTGGTGCCGGCAGCGGTCTTCTGGAAGCCCGCCACGGGCTTGATCATCTTCTTCTCAACCTCTTCTTTACTTGGCAGGTTGGGCAGCACGCGCGTCAGCGTCGCCGTGTCGCGGCGCTTCAGCGGCTGGGCCGGCGCCTTGGGTTTGGGTCCCTTGCGGGCCGCCGTCTGGCTTGGAAGCTTGATGGTACTTTCGCCGTTGTTCTTGTTGCTCATTTCCGTCCTTGTGCCCGCTGGTCGGCCAGTTACGGCCGCTGGTGAATCATGTCCGTCCCATGTGCTTAACGAACGGGGTTTCCAAACCCTGTCCGTTTAATGCCTCTTCAGGCCGTTCTGGGGCCTTTTCTGCCTTTTCTTTGACGCAAATCGGCCAAACTCTGTCCGCCGCCGGTCTGTATTTCCGCGTGTTCGGCAAGGGTTTGCAGCTCCTTAACCAGTCGCGCCTCTTGTTCCGTGTCCGTGCCGGGGCTCGCACTCTGATTTTCGGGCAAACTTACATGCTCCAGCACCCTCTCAAGCTCAGGTCGTGCCTCTGCCGGCAACTGCGCCAGCAGCGCACCGGGGATCAGCTCGCCGTGTTCTTCCCACGCGTTGAGCATTTCCCGGTACAGCGCCTGCAAACCCGGTGTGGAAAACGCGTCCGGATACACAATTTCGCCCGCCCTGGAAAGGGCGTTGGGGTGCTCAAATAACTTTCTTAGCACTTCGCGCTCATACGCCTGCCGTGCGTCGCCAAGCGCAACCCTGGCCGCCGGCGCCTTGTCGGCCCGCTGCGCCTGCTGCGCATGCCGGGCATGGGCCGCGCCCACCGCCTGAAACACCGCTCCCTCGCGCAGCCCCAGCGCCACGGCAACCTTGCGGCTGTACAACTCGCGCAGGCTGTCGCTTTCGGCCCGCCCGATGGTTTCAGCCAGCTCTCGCAACGCCGACTCGGCTTCCACGGGGCGGGAAAGGTCGTAACGGCGCCTCACCACATCAAGTTTAAACTCAAAGGCGTCACGGCTCTTGTCGAGAATCACCTGCAGCCCTGCCGGGCCCTGCGACCGCAACAAGTCAAATGGGTCCTTGGCGCCTTCAACCACCGCAACTTTCGCGTCGATCCCGGCTTCCAGGCACACATTCACCCCGCGCTCGGCGGCGGTCAAGCCGGCTTCGTCGCCGTCCAGCACCAGCGTCACGCCGGCGCCATAACGACGCACAAGGGCAAGCTGCTCAAGCGTCAGCGCCGTGCCCAGCGGCGCCAGCGCGTTGTCGAACCCGGCTTCGTGGGCGGCGATCACGTCGGTATAACCTTCCATGATCAGCACGCGGCCCGAGTGCTTCAGCATCTGCGACTGCGCCAGGCGGTCCATGCCGTACAGCAGTTTGGACTTGTGAAACAGCAGGCCCTCCGCGCTGTTCACGTACTTCTGGGCTTTGGCGTCCGGGTCAAGCAGGCGCGCGCCGAACCCGACAATGCGCGATTGCGCATCGCGAATCGGAAACGTCACCCGGCCCCGAAAGAAGTCGTACCAGCCGCGTTCGTTGCGTTTGCACAGGCCCGTAGCTTCGACGGTCTCGGCGTCGAACTTTTTCAGGGCCGCGTCGGACTGTCGATGATACTCGTCGGGGGCGTAGCCGATGCCCCAGCGCTCGGCCACATCGCCGCCCAGGCCCCGCGATTCAAGGTATTGGCGCGCAGGCTCATGACGCTCAAGATTGGAAACAAAGCCACGTTGGGCCCACAGCATCATGTCAAGCGCCCTGGCGCGCAGGCTGCGATCTGCCTGGGTGGGCCCGCCGGCGTCGAAGCGCAGGGTTATGTTGGCGCGGTCGGCGAGCTTCTCGATGGTCTCGACAAAATCCAGCTTCTCGTGCTTCATCACAAAGTCGATCACGCTGCCAAACTCGCCGCAGCCGAAGCACTTGTAAGTCTGGCGCACCTGGTGCACGGTAAACGAAGGTGTCTTCTCGTCATGGAAGGGACAGCAAGCCCAGAACGACGCGCCCCGTTTCTGGAGCGGAAGGTAGCTTGCAATCACTTCGACGATGTCGTTGGTCCTGCGGACCTCTTCGATACTGTCGCGCGAAATGCGTCCCAACGCGGCGTTCTCCGGCTCAAGAGGGCCAAACCCGGGGGGCTTGCGAAAGCAAACGCAAGCCGGACCCTTGACTGCCGAATTGGCAGTTACTGAAAACTATGTTGGAACCGTACCACGCGGATGGGTGATCGTCAAACGGCACTTGACAAGAGTTTGCGGTCACCAATGTTTGTAAATGTAGGATTGACAGATATTTAGCGACGATTCCAAAGACGACTGGCAGCCTATGCTTGAATCGGAAACATTCATCCCTACACTGTGCCGCTCAAAACTCGACGGAGTGAAGCCATTCCGCCGCGCCCCTATCGTCTAGCTGGCCTAGGACGAGGCCCTCTCAAGGCCTAGACACGGGTTCGAATCCCGTTAGGGGTACCACCTGAATTGCGCGGGCTGCTTAGCGGCAGCCCGCGCTTGTGTTTCGCCCCATCGAGGGCGCGGCGGGCATCTGTTTTGTAGAACCGCGGCCTGTAGATTGCAGGTATGACCACACTCGAAGACATTCGTGCTGCCGCGAGGCGTATAGCGGGCGTGGCGCATGTTACGCCTGTGCACACCTCGCGCAGTGTGAACGAGCATGTGGGCGCTGAGGTCTTCTTCAAGTGCGAGAACTTTCAGCGCGTGGGCGCCTTCAAGTTTCGCGGCGCTTACAACGCCCTTTCGCAACTTTCACCTGAGCAGCGCAAGGGCGGCGTACTGACCTACAGCTCGGGGAACCACGCCCAGGCCGTTGCGCTGGCCGGCAAGCTGCTTGGCATTGCCACCCTGATCGTGATGCCCGACGACTCGCCTGAAATCAAGCAACGCGCCACGCGCGGCTATGGCGCCGAGATCGTTCTGTACAACAAGCGCGAGCGCACACGCGAAGAACTGGGCGGCAAACTCGCGCGCGAACGCGGCATGACCATCATCCCGCCCTACGACCACGCCGACATCATCGCGGGGCAGGGTACGTGCGCGCTTGAACTGCATGAGCAGGCCCCGGGCCTGGATGTGCTGCTGGCCCCCTGCGGCGGCGGCGGGTTGCTCAGCGGCTGCGCCGTGGCGACCAAGGCACTCAACCCGGCATGCGAGGTGATTGGCGTAGAACCAGCGACCGCGGACGACGCCACACGCAGCTTCAAGAAAGGCGAGTTGCAGACCGTACTGAACCCGCCGACCATCGCTGACGGCGCGCGCACGCCGTCGCTGGGCGAACTGACATTCCCGCTGCTGCTTGAGTATGTAGACGAGATGGTCACCGTGCCCGACACCAGCATCGTCGCGGCCATGCGTTTTCTATGGGAGCGCATGAAGCTGGTCGTGGAACCGACGGGTGCGCTGGCCTATGCCGCCATCCACAGCAGCAAGCTCAAACGCAAGGGCAAGCGCATCGGGGTCATCATCAGCGGCGGAAACGTCGATATCGCCGGGGTAGCCAAGCTGTTCACCTGATCGGCGATCAACCGCCGCGGCGCTGCACCTCGAACTCCATGTCTTTGCGCTCGGCTTCATCGATGCCGCTGGTTGCCCACTGTTCAAGCCAGAATCGCGCCAGGCCCAGCCGGTTACGGTCAAGGGCAATGCGCGCCAGCGCCCGGCAGGCATGGGCCTTCAAGGCCTTGGCTTCTTTGCTGTTGACGTCGATGGCCAGGACAGCCTGTGCGCGGCCGAATGCTTCGCCCAGCAACCGCTCAGCATACAGCGTGTCGTTCGCGGCTTTCTCGACCAGGCCATTGCCTTCTTCGAGCAGGCCTGCAATCAGCGCTGCGCGCGATTCTTCCTTCAGCGTGGCAAGGCGCATTTCACGGATCTTCTCGGCGAAAGCTGCCACGTTCTCGATGCCCTTGTTGGCACGCTCGTCTGACTCATCGACGGCCAGCACCTTCTGGAACAGCTGCTTCGCTTCGTCGAGCTTGGCCTCAGCCTCGGAGAACTCGTTGGCCTTGGCGTGTGCCTCCCACTTGGCAAGTTCGACCTCGGCGGTGTCGTTCAAGCCAAGCACCCGCTGCTCGTCCAGCTTCTTCATGTACCAGAGCGTTCCGAGAATGCCGCCCACTACCAGCGCAATCGTCAGCAGCACGCCCGCAACTTCCTTCTTGTTGCGGCCGATCCACTTCATCATCAGGCGCAGCGGCGAGTAATCCACCGAGCCCATGGCCCGGCCCTCGGTGAAGTTGCGCACGTTTTCGGCCAGTTCTTTGACCGACTTCGGCCGCGCTTCCAGCTCTTTCTCAAGGCACAGCAGCGCGAGTCGTTCAAGCTCGGCCGGGATCTCCAGTTCGGGGTTGCGCTGGCTGGGCTTGACAGGCGTCATCTCGCGCACCTGTTCAAGCACCTCGTCGCTGGATTTACCGGTCCACGGCGAGCGCAGGCACAGCATTTCGTACAGAATCACGCCCATGCTGAAGATGTCAGTCGGCGGGCCGATCGCATCCAGATCGCCCCTGGCCTGCTCGGGCGACATGTAGCTCGGTGTGCCGATAACGCTGCCCATCATGGTGTGCACAGCGCCGTGGTCCAGCCGGTCTGTCATCACGATGCCGCTGTCCGTGTCGCTGACAAACTCGCGGCCGACGACCTTGGCGACACCCCAGTCCATGACCTGCACTTCACCGAACTTTCCCACCATGACGTTGGCCGGCTTTAAGTCACGGTGGATGACGCCGCGGTTGTGCGCAAAGCTCATGCCTTCGCAGATCTTGATGAAGATGTCGAGCAGCTTCAGCAGCGGGTACTCGCGGCGCACGTCGCGGTTGCCTTCGCGCAATTTCAGCAGGATTTCGGCAAGGCTGAGGCCTTCCACGTACTTCATGGTGAAGTACAGGTTGCCGGCGCCATCGACGCCCATTTCGTGCACCGGCACGATGTTCGGATGTTCAAGCTGGCCCGTGATCTGGGCTTCTTCCAGGAAGCGTTCCACCACGTCGCGCCGGCCCAGCAGCTCTTTTCGCAGCACCTTCAAGGCCACACTGCGGCGCAACTCTGTGTCTTCAACCTCAAGCACCTTGCCCATGCCGCCGCGCGCGATTTCGCGCACGACCACATAGCGCTTGCGGTCAGCCGTCGCGTCGGGCTGAAACTGGGCCAGCGACGATTGCATCTTGTCGCTGATCAGCTTCACGCCATCGCCAAGCTCCATCTGTTCGCGCACTTGCGCGATGGTCATGTTGCTGCCCGCGATAATCGTGCCGGCAGGGACCTCTTTGCCCACGTCGCCGACCGCGTCGCTGTCATCGTGCAGCGACCAGCCGGCGCCCTTGCTGCCCGTGGCGCTGCGATTGGTGGTCTTGCGATTGGTGGTGCTGCGGCTGTCCTCGACGTTGCTGGTGTGCTTGTCTGTCGCCCGCTTGGTGCCGCCGTCATTGAGCTGGCGTGTCGTGGGCTCTTTGGGCCCGGCGGGCGGCGCATCGGGCACCTGCCGCGTAGGCTTTTGCTCGGCGCGCTGTTCTACTTGCTGGCTTGTGTGCTGACTGGTTTTGCGATCCGTGACCTGGGGCTTGGGCGCCTTGACCGTTGGTGCCTCGTCGGTCCAGTCTGAGTCGGGCGCCAGCGTGTTCATGCCGATGTCGTCGCTATCGTCGCTGATGGCGATCACGCCTGAGCGTGGCACCTGCTGGCGCCAGTTGGGCGCTTCGACGGCAGTCATGTCCGGCGCCGGGCCTGAGCTGCCATTGCTGCTGAAAATCTCGAACAGTTGCTCACCCTGCTCGCGCGTGAAGTGGCCCTTGCGGATCACAAACGCCGACATGGTGAGATTCTTCTCGAGTGATTTCTTGCGTTTGAACTCGGTACGCAGGCTCTCGGCCTCGAGGGCCGACAGGTAGTTCCTGTTCTCGAGGTACGTCAGGAACTCGTCGTCAGTGTTCTTTACAGGACTGGCCATTCGTGTCTGCCCGTTACCACCTGTAGTTGCGCGAAATCATACACACCGGTGCATTGCACAGAGTAGACAAAAGTTCCACATCTGACCAACTGCCTGCCCGTGCTACTTGCTTGCAGAGAGAAGTTCAGCAATCACCACTGCCATTCTGGCGCTGCTGAGTGCAAATGTACGCGTGCGGTCGGCCCGCGCAATGTTGAACCCCACAACTTTGCCGGAAAGGTCGAAAATCGGGCTGCCTTGCTGGTTCGGCAGCACAACGCCATCGTGCTGGATCACCGGCCCCATGTGCGTGCAGCGGTCGTTGATCGGCCCCTTTACGTTCGGGCGACCACCGCCCGGCGGCGGCGGCGGCGCATCTTCCTCTGCCAGCTGGATGTCAACGTTCACTTCTTTGCCGTCGCGCTGAAGCACCACGACAATCGTGTCGCCAATCTTGCGGGCCTTGACCGCCTCGTCCACGTCGCGCTGCTGGCGAATGTCTTTGCCGTCCACCTTCAGCAACAGCTCGCCGCTGGTGATGCCCGCCAATTCAGCCGGAGAGCCCGGCTTGACACCGCCGACTTCAACGCCCTTGTCCTTGGGCCGGCAGGCGAAGATGCCCAGTTCCGGCTTTCCGGTGCCCTTGCTGGGCGCGGCTTGGCCCATGGCCTGGGCCCGCGGCACGAGCGTGACTTGCAGACTCAGGCTTTCTTCGCCGCGCTTGACGGTCAGCGTGATTGTCTCGTCGGGCTTGCGGCCGCGAATCATCGCCACAAGGCTGGTCCAGTCCGGCACGGGTTGTTCGTTCATGGCGGTCACTATGTCGCCTACTTTCAAGCCGCCTTTGGCAGCCGGCGAATCCGGCGTCACTGTCGTAACCTCAGCCCCGCCGGCAACGTCGCGCGCGTTGATGCCGAGGAACGGGCTGTTGGGGTCAGGCGCGCCGCCAATCTTGTCGCTGTCGTAGGGCGGCAATGCCACAAACCCGTGCGCCAGCGCCTTGCCTCTGGCATCCAGAGTCACCAGCATGGTACCGATCTCGGGGTACTCGGTGCCCGTCTCGCTTGCCTTGAACTCGATGAAGCGCGCAAACTTGCGCGCTGCTTTCAGCAGGGCGACATCAAACCTGTCGTTGCGGGCCACCAACTTGGCTTCAAAGGGCGTGGTGCCTTCCAACAGTTCGATCTTCTGCGCTGCGTCAAGCTGGCTGGCCTTGGTGACCATGAACCCGTCGGCCGAAATCGCCGTCGCAAACGCCGCCTGCTTGCCGTTCTGGCGAATCGGGAACACGACGCCAGCCATGCTTTGAAGCCGGCTGTCCCATAGTTTCAGAAGGTTGTTGCCCTGCTTCCAGTCGGGCCCCGGCAGTACGCCGCCGCCTGAGCCCCCACCGCCAAGGTCGCCCGTGCCATAGCTGAACTTGATCAGCTCTTTGCTGTACCCGCGGCGCACCATCAGCGATGCTTCTTCGGTGCTGGGCACGTTCAGCATGGCATTGGCGAAATCGAGCGTGCTGCCAATCTTGGCGTCGCCGACCTCTTCAATGATGTCGCCGATGCGCAGGCCCGCGTTGAATGCCAGGCCGCCCTCCACCAGCTCAATGATCTTGGCGCCGCCCTGCCCGAAGACCTTGGCGCCAAACGGCGGAATCATCAGGCTGGCCGTGACGCGCTTGCCTTTGCGACTGATGCGCAACTCATCGTCTTTGGTCAGCCCGCGTTCAATGGCCCACTCCACCCAATCGGACGCGTTCTCGAGCTTCTGCATTCCGACCCGTTCAATTACGTCGTCCACCTGCAGTCCGGCTGCCTCGGCGGGCGAGTTGGGCGACACGTCGTCGATGCGTATTCCGCTGCGGCTTCGCACGCGCAGGCCGATCAGCGGCTTGGCGTTGGCGCGACGCGCCCAGGTCAGCCACTCGATGTAGTCTTTGCGCTGGCGCAAAGGGTCAAGGTCCGAGTCTTTCTCGGCGTGGTCGAGGTCGGCCCAACCCGCTTCCACACTGCGCTTGAGCGTTGCGACGGCCTTGGCTGCCATGGCGTCGGCCTCTTTGTCCTTGAGTTCAGCCGCGTACAGAGAGTACGCGCAGGCCGCGTTGTACAGCACTTCGGGCGGGCGCTTGGCGGGTGCCAACAGTTTGTCAAACAGCTCGCACGAGCGCTTGAGTTTGCGGTCCTGCAACGCTTCCACGGCCTGCTGGTATTCGCGCGGTTCGTTCCCGGTCAGCGAGCCCTCGGGTGCCTCGCGCATGCCGCTGCCCCACTGGGGCCCGCGCGCGTTGCCGAAGCCCTCTTTGTTCTTGAACTTGGGCAGCAGCTCTTTGTACAGGTCCACGGGCGTGACGTTGTTGACGCTGACGTTGTTTGTCTGGATGCTCTGGTTGATCGCAATGATCTTGCCGCCCAGGTCAAACACCGGGCCACCGCTGTCGCCGCTGATCACCGGCGCGTCGGTCACGATCATGCTGCGTGCATTTTCAGGCACCAGGCAGCGCCCGGCGCGCACCACCGCATCGCGGCCAGGCTCGGGGCCCAGCGGGTGGCCCATCGGGATCAGCCATTGGCCGGCCTTGACCTTGCCGCTCTCGCCCAGTTCACAGAACGGCACCTTCTTGCCGCCAGTGTCAGCCTTGATCAGGCCGTAGTCCATTTTCTCGTGCCAGCCGAAAACCTCGGCAGGCAGGCTTTGGCCGCCGTAGGTGATGATCGTGCACTTGGTGCCGACCGCCGTGCCGCTGACGTGGCCCGCGGTGGCCACCCAACCGTCGTCACTGATGAAACACCCGCTGCCGCTGCTGCCCGCCATGCGCACCGCCACGACCGCCGGGCGCACCTTGCGCACGACTTCTTGTATGCGATTCTGCAAAGCCGCAAGGTCTTCGAACTTGCCAACGGGCGCGTCAGGCGCAGACTGTGCCTGCGGCTGCAACGAAAGCAGCAGCGGCGCCAGCAATAAGGCGATCAACGGACGGAAGCGAGCCATCAGAAGCTCCGGTCGTGTGATGAAGGGGCAAGTGGCACTTTATAGCAGAGCACGGGGCGCCTCACAGGCAAAACGGTGGCAAGCATCTATCTCATACGTCACGCAGAGCCCGTTTCTCCTTACACATGGAGTGGCAGCGATGCCGCGCGGCCTCTGTCGGCCACGGGCCGCAGGCAAGCCGAAAGCATGGGGCGCCTGCTGAAGTCCAGCGGCGCCACGGTGCTGCGCTCGGCCCCCCACCGGCGCTGTGTCGAAACCGCGGAGCTGATCGGAAAGATTCTGGGCCTGACGCCGGTAGTCGACGAGTCGCTGCACATTGCCCGGCGCTTTGAGCTGCCGAGGCTGGCCGGGGTGGCGATCTGGGTTGCCCACAGCAACAACATCCCGGGCGCACTGGAACGGGCCGGCATTGACTGCCACGCCTGCGACCACGCGTCAGCGTGGCACATTGAACTCGACGACGACAGCCAGGTCATGCAGGCCAGATACTTTGAGCCCGACTTGGACGCCTGACGTGACAGCGAATAGGATGCGCGCACCACCCGAAGGAGCCCCCAAGTGCCCGGTTTTGATGTGACAGTTCGCGACCGCATTGCCACGGTGCAACTGAATTCTCCGCCGCGGAACATCCTTACGTCTGAACTGCAAACCGCTCTTGCGCAAGCATTTCGGACACTGCGCGCTTCTCGTGACCACAACGCCGTGATGCTTACGGCTGCGTTGGCCGATTTCTCGGCCGGCGCCGATGTGGCCGAGCACGTTGGTCGCGACAACGTAGAGCGCATGCTCAAAGCCGCCCACGCCCTGATTGCCGAGATTCTGCGGCACCCCGTGCCAGTCGTTGCGTGCATACGCGGCAACGCGCTGGGCGGCGGCTTTGAACTGGCGCTGGCTTGCGACCAGATTGTCGCCCACGAAGACGCCAGGCTTGGCACACCGGAAATCACGCTGGGCTGCTACCCGCCCGCAGCCACAGTGCTTGCGCCGGCAAAGTTGCCCGCCTTGCTGGCGCACGAGCTTGTACTGACCGGCCGCGTCTATGCGGCAAGCGAGTTGGCAAGCCGGGGCGCCGGACTGCAAGTCGTGGCAAACCTGGACGCCGCTGTCGCGGACATGGCCAAGACCTGTGCGTCGCTGCCCCGCGGCCCGCTGGAAGAGGCCACGCGGCTTATGCGCTGCGGCGCGGCAGAACGTTTCGAGTCAGCAATTGGCGGTATTGAGCGGGCTTATCTCGACCGATTGCTGCGAATGCACGATGCAATCGAAGGCCCGCAGGCGTTTCTGGCGAAACGAAAACCAACCTGGGACCACTCAAATCTGGAATGACACTTGGCTTCAAAGGCAGATTATCCGGGGCAGCCGGGCCACCTTTGCGTTAGAATACTGGGCAAGGAGAAGGACTATGCGAACCAGCCTGTCATTGGCTGTCCTGTCTGCGCTGGCATTGGCATGGGTGACGAGCCCGAGCCTGGCCCAGGACAAAGAAAAGGTCGACAAAAGGGCCCTGTCCGAAGCCTACGGGCCGGTCAAGGTAATGATCGCCGACAAGAAGCTCGTGGACGAAACCGTTGCCCAGATCAAGAAGTGCGACGGGCTGCTCGACTACAAAGCCGCCATTGAACTGCTGGGCTTCTTTGAAGAGACCGACCGGGCCTGGGACTCGGCCGAAGGCGACAAAAATGCGCCGAAAGAATCCAAGGGCCGCCCGGTAAACGCGTACAAGATCGCGACCGCAATTCTTGATTGCGTGCGCAAAATGACCTACGCCACCGAGGTCATCAAGTTCGCCGAAGAAGGCGACCTGAACAACACCGAAAAGTACAGCCTGCGCCCGCGCATGGCGATGCTGGATGCTATCGCGCGCAACGCCGCAGACGACGAAGCGTGCATGAAGTTCCTGCTCGAGTACTGCCGCGACGCTGAAAACAAGGCCGATACCGATCTGCGCATTCTGGCGATCCAGCACGTCGCGGATTACCCAAGCAACAGCGAGGTCCCGGTTATCCTGATGGTGGCTTTGAAGGACCGCAGTTGGCGCATTCGCGACGTGGCCATCGACGCGCTGGCCAAGGTCGCCGCCAAGACCAGCGAAGACCAGATCATCCTTGCGCTGATCAACCAGCTTGCCGTCGAGTCCGGCAAGCTGCGCGAAAACCTGCGCAACGCGCTTCGCAAAATCACCGGCGAGCGCCTTGGCACCGACAGCGATGAGTGGAGCGAGTGGTTCAAGAACAAAAAACGCAGCGAGCAAGGCCTGCCCGAAAAGAAGGGCGGCGACAAAGGCACGCGCGTCAAGGTGTTCAAGACCGAGAGCTTCAGCGACCGCTACGTCTTCGTGCTGGACACGTCCGTGTCGATGCTCAAGAAGATCACCGACGAAGAAAAGGAAAAGCTGAAGAAGTCCATCACCGGCGACGGTGACGACAAGGACCCGCGCCGGCCCCTCGACTGGAGCCTGATCAACTGCAAGCTTGATCTGGCCCGCGAAGAAATGATCCGCAGCCTGGAAGTCATGGATCCTGAGAAGACCCGCTTCACCCTGATCACATTCGCCGAAAAGGTCACGGTGTGGAAAGAAGAACTCGTGCCCACGGACCCCAAGACCGTCAATGAAGTCGCCGACTATCTGCGGGCGATCAAGGGCGGCAAGACCACCAACATCTGGGGCGCGCTGGACAGAGCCTATGACCTGAGCGAGCAGATCGCCGGTGTGGACACCGACAAACGCAAACCCAAGAAGCGCGACAAGGTCGTGACCGGCCCCCACCGCGATGAGGCGCTGCCGGACACCATCTACCTGTACACAGACGGCTGGGCGACCTACGGCAAGTACGCCGGCGACGACAAGAACTGGCAGAAGTTCAGCCAGGAAGAAAAGTCCAAGATGTACCACGCGATCATGAAGGAAATGAAAGAAGAGCTGAAAGACCGCAACCGGGTCTCGCGCATGACCATCCATTGCATCGGCGTGGGCGACCCGCAGGACAACTACACGCTGAAAGACATCGCCAGCATGACCCGCGGCGAGTACATCGCCATCGGCAAGTAGCACGCACAAGACCCGCCACGGCCCGGCTGATCAGCCGGGCCGCTGCTTTTCCGGACGCCTTGCGCAGGCATCAGGTAGACTCAGGCCATGGACCGAAAGCAGCAACTGTTGATCCGCAACATCGTGGCCGGGGCTGTGCTGTTGGCGCTGATCGTCGTGGTCGCCGTTTGGGCGGGGTTGTTCGAAGGCGCCGAGTCGGATGACGCGCAGATCCGCGCATTGATTGAGCGCGCCCGCGACGAAATCAACGACCACGACTACGACGACTTTCTGAAGTTATGCAACCTTACACCCGCCGAGCGCGAAGCATGGAAAAGCGCCATTGACGGCCAGCCGCTCTCGAACTTCGTGGTCGTGGACACACTTGAGCCACGCGGGTTTATCAGCGTGCCCGCCGGCGCATCCGAGTACCAGATTGAGGTGAACGCAATCAGCCACCTGGAAGTGCCCTTCAAAGGCAGCATCCAGGCTGACTCGATCAACGGCACGTTTTACTTCGTGAAAGTTGAGGGCCGCTGGCGTATTGACCTGGACAAGTCGGCCGCGACCCTGCCGTACATTCCCAAGCCTAAACGACCTTAGCGCTCAACCACGGCTGCACCGGCACGCTGGGGCGTCTCGACCGCGACAGGCGCGGGCGGCGTTTGGGCGGCCGGGCGAATCGTGATCGGCAACAGCGCAAGGGCAACCAGCGCGCAGGCCATGGCTGCCTTCCAGAAGTTACGCGTCACGCGCGTCTCGTGCCATCCGCCGAACTGGAAGTGATGGTGCAGCGGCGAACACCGGAAAATTCGCTTGCCCTTGCTGGCCTTGAAGTACGCGACCTGCAGAATCACCGAGCCTGCCTCGGCCACGAACACACCACCGGCCACAGCCAGCAGCAGTTCCATCCGGCCAAGTACCGCCATCAGTCCCAGCAGTGCGCCCAGGCTAAGGCTGCCCGTGTCACCCATGAACACCCTGGCCGGGTGGCGGTTCCATACCAGAAAGCCCAGCAACCCGCCGGCTGCTGCCATGCCCAGCACCGCCACGGCCCACGAAAGCGCGGGGTCAGTCTCGCCGAAAATGGCAAACAGGGCGGCTGCGCCGCCAAGCGCGTAAAAGGCAATTGCACCGGTGCCACCGGCAAGACCATCCAGCCCATCGGTCAGGTTGTAGGCGTTGCCCGCCCCCACCATCACCAGCATGCCCAGCGGCACGATCAGCCAGCCGATCTCCAGCCGCAAGAACGGCAGCAACAGCACGCGCCCCTCAGGACCAAGCAAGAGCGCTGCCGCCGTGCAGGCCACAGCCGCGATCACGCCCTGAGCAAGCAGCTTGTCGCGCGAAGCAATGCCGTCTTTGCCACGCTTCGTCAGCTTGCAATAGTCGTCGTACAGGCCAAGCAGCGCGCTTGCTGCAACCACGCCGGCCGAGATGCCCAGCACGCCCCAGATTCTGGCGGGTGCGCCAAGCGCGGTCAGCACAATGCCGCCAACCAGAGTCGCCGCCAGAACAGCCGGCACCAGAAACGCACCGCCCATGGTGGGCGTGTTCTTCTTGTCGGCGTGCAGCAGGTTCAGGTAGTCGCTGGCTTTGCGCTGCTCGCCGTCATTGAGCTTGCGCTTTACCAGCCACGGAATCACCAGTCGCCCGCCCGCCGCGCTGAATGCAACACCGGCGGCGAACACGCCAAGCAGCATGCCCAGGGCAGCCACAAGGCCCGAGCCTGCAAACGCGAGTGTCATGGCATTCAGCATGGCCAATCCTAGGCAGCGGGTTTGCTCAACACTTCCGGCAGCGGGTCGCCAACCGGCCTCTCGCGGCGCGTGGGACGCAGGCTCTCCGGCGCGGCGGCGCCATGCTGCTTGCGCAGCGCGGCAACGAGCCGGTTCATCTTCATGCCATTGCTGCCCTTGACCAGCAGCACATCACCGGCGCGCAGTTCCGCGATCACGTGCTCTGCCGCTTCTTCCGATGTGTCAAAGCGCCAAACGGCGCCCTTGCCGGTTTCCAGAAAGTGCTCTTCATAGATTTCAGCAAGCGCGCGCATGCGCCTGCCTACGGCAACGACCAGGTCCACGGGGTGGGCCGTGCCCGCCCAGGCCACTTCACGGTGCAGGCGTTCACTGGCCGGGCCAAGTTCCAGCATGTCGCCCAGCACGGCAATGCGCTGGCCGCTGCACGGGAACTTCGCGAGCGTTCGCAACGCGGCGCAGGTGCTGGCGGGATTGGCGTTGTAGCTGTCATCCAGCAGGCTTACGCCCCCGATCTCGTGGAACTCAAGACGTCGCCCGACCGGCAGCGCGCGCCGCAGTGCAGTCTGCATATCAAACATGTTGACGCCGCTGACCCACCCCGCGGCAATGGCAGCCAGCGCGTTCATCACGTTGTGTTCGCCGTGCAGCCCAAGCCGGAACTCGTGCTTGCCGTTCAGTAGAAAGTGCGTGCCGTGCCGGTTGCAGCGAATGTCGTCGGCACGCAATTCACAGCGCGAGTCGGTGCCGAAACTGACGACGCGGCAATCGGCGCGCTCAGCGGCTGTCACGCAGCGCGGGTCGTCAAAATTCACAATCGCGATTCCATCGCGGGGCAGGCACGCCAGCAGCTCGCCTTCTTCGCGCACGACGCCGTCGAGGTCGCCCAAACCCTCCAGGTGCTCCTCGCTGATATTGGTCAGCACAGCACACTGGGGTGCGGCCACTTTGGCCAGCGCGGCAATTTCCCCGGGCTCGCTGGTGCCCATCTCAATCACCGCGAAGTCGTGATGCTCGTTCAGGCGCAGCAGCGTGTGCGGCACGCCTACGCGGTTGTTTTCGTTGGCTTCGTTGCTCAGCACGGAAAAGCCGGAACGCAGAACACCGCTGACCAGTTCGCGCGTAGTGGTCTTGCCGTTGCTTCCGCCAATGCCGATCACGCAGGCCTTGTGCTGATCCCGGTGCCAGCGCGCCAGGCGCCCCAGCACCGTCAGCGCGTCTTCAACAATGATGGTCGGCACGCGCGGCACAAACCCGTCGGGAATGCGCGAGGTGACCAGCGCGCAGGCGCCCTTGGCCTGGGCGTCGGCCAGATACTCGGCGCCATCAAAGTTCGGGCCGCGCAAAGCGACAAACAGGTCGCCGGGAACAATGGTGCGCGTGTCGGTACAGACCGAGCATACGCGCACCGGGGCGGTGCGATTGCTTTCCTCGGCTTCGTGGCCATCCACGCCATCGGGCCGGCGCAGCCAGATGCCGCCGACGGCGAGCTTGACGTCACGAACCAGAAGTCCCGGCATGTGCATCCTCAGACAGAAACGGCGCGACGGCCGCTGCCCGCGACACCCCAATAAAACTCGAGTGCGCTGCGGGCTTCTTCTCTGTCGTCAAAATGCACCGTCCGGTCTGAGAAAATCTGGTAGTCCTCGTGGCCCTTGCCGACGATCACGATGACGTCGTCGGGCGACGCTTCTGCCACGGCGCGGCGTATTGCTTCGCGGCGATCGACGTACGTCTCCACGGGACGACGCTGCGGCGAGATGCCCGCGAGAATCTCTTCAATGATCGCCTGCGGGTCCTCACTGCGCGGGTTGTCGCTGGTCACGATCGGCCGATCAGCCAGTTCTGCGCCAATGGCTCCCATTTTGGGCCGCTTGGTGCGGTCGCGGTCGCCGCCGCACCCAAAGACGCAGACCAGGCGGCGCCCTGCGCAGACCTGGCGCAAGGTGCCGAGCACATTCTCCATCGCGTCGGGCGTGTGCGCATAATCGACAAACACGCTCGGCGCCGGCTGCTCAAACGCCACGCGCTCCAGGCGGCCGGGGGCGCCCCTGAATGCCAGTACCGCGCCGCGGATCTTGCGCAACGGCAAATCCAGCGCCAGCGCCATGGAAACGGCGCCGGCTACGTTCTCAACGTTGTAGCGGCCGGTCAGGGGGCTCACGAACAGCGCGGCACGGTCAAGCCAGCGCATGCCGAAGCTCATGCCTTCAAGTCCAAGCCGCACCTGCTCAATCTGGATATCCGACCCCGGCGCTTGCCCGACGCTGAACGCCAGCCCTCGCGCTCGCTCAAGCATGCGGGGCCCGTACTCGGCGTCGACGTTGATCACGCCGGCGCCTGAGCCGGGGTCAAGCATATCGAACAGGCGCGCCTTGGCGTTGAAGTAGTTCTCAAAGTCGCCGTGATAGTCCAGGTGATCACGCGTCAGGTTCGTGAAGATGCCGCCCGCCAGGCGCACGCCGGCAATGCGGTCCTGGTCCAGCGCGTGGCTGGAAACTTCCATGACACAGGCTTCCTGGCCCCGCGCGCGCATTTCGGCCAACGTTCGGTGCACTTCCAGCGCGCCGGGCGTGGTCAACTTTGCCGTGCGCTTCTCGTTGCCGACGATGTTCCAGACCGTGCCCATCAATCCGCAACGAATGCCGCAGCGTTCAAAGATCTCGCGCAGAAGGAACGCGCTGGTGGTCTTGCCGTTGGTGCCGGTGATCCCGATGACCTTCATGTGGCGAGAGGGTTCGCCGTGAAGCAGGCTTGCCAGGTGGCCCAGCGTGCGGCGCGGATTGTCGCTGACAATCTGCGGCACGAGCTTGAACTCTTTCAACGGGCGACCGACGAGCAAGGCGCCGGCGCCTGCATTCAGGGCATCGCGCACGTACTGCGTGCCGTCAGCCTTGCTGCCGGGCAGCGCCGCGAACAGGTTGCCGGGCATGACATGGCGCGAATCGTCAACCGCGCCGGTGATGCGCAGACGCTGCATGTTCAGGACCCAGATGCTCGGGTCCAATGCCTTCAGGGCCTGCGCAAGCAGATGAAACCGCATGGCTACTCCTCTGTCTCTGTCACGGTTGCGCGCTCCGGCACGCCCAGGTGCTTGAGTGTCCGCAACACGACGCGGGCAACAGTGGGCGCCGCAACCGTGCCGCCGTAGTGCCTGATACGCCACCCGTACTTGTTGACGTTGCGGCCGCGCGCCTCGTTCACAACGACGATGATGCTGATGACGGGGTCTTCGGCCGGGGCGAACCCGACGAAACTGCAGATCTTGTCGGCTGAATACTGGCCGTCCTTGACCTTGTGGGCCGTGCCGGTTTTTCCGGCGATCTGGTACTGCGGCAGCAAGGCGTTGCGTGCGGTGCCCTCGCTCACGACATCAGCCAGCAACGGGCGTAGCGCCAGTGCCGTCTGCTCGCTCATCCAGCAATCCAGCAGCTCCCGCGGCTGGCCCTGGTGCAGCACCTTCTTGTCAGCCCCGGTCACGCTGCGAATCACGTAAGGTTTGTAAACATGCCCGCCGTTGGCCAGCGTGTTGAAACAATTCAGCATCTGTAGTGGCGTTACCTGGATCTCGTAGCCCATGCACACCGAGACGAGCGAATTGGGCACCGTCCAGTCGCTCTTTTTGCGGATAATGCCCGGGCTTTCGCCAAAGCGCGTGCCGCCCATGTCAAAGCCGGTACGCTGCGCAAACCCGACGCCGGTCACTGCATCGTGAACCTCATTGATGCCCAGCATCATGCCGACACGGGCGACGCAGGTATTGCTCGAGTGCACGATGGCCTGGCGCACGGTGACGTATTCGCGGCCGTTTCGCTGGATTCGCGCCTCAGGCAGAATCTCGTGGCCCTTGTCGCTGACCAGCTTGCGCCGCCCCTGCACCTTCAGTTCCACGTCGTACTCAATCAGGCTGTCCGGCGTCAGAAGGCCCTTTTCAAATGCCCGCGCGTAAATGATCGGCTTGATCATGCTGCCCGGTTCAAAGGCGTCGGTGATGGCGGTGTTCTTGCGGCTTGCGGGGTCACCGTTGCGGTCGTTGGGGTCAAAGCTGGGATAGTTGGCGATGCCAAGAATGGCACCACTGTGCGTTTCCATGACCACGATCGTCGCCGAGACGGGGTCCCAGCGCTCAATGGCGGTGCGCAATTCGTCCTCAACGATGGCCTGCACGCCGCTGTTCAGTGTCAGGTCAACGCGGGCGCCGTCCATCGGCTGCTGCACCGCATCGTCCATGCCCTCGATCGGGCGGCCAAGCGCGTCCACCATGGTAACGCGGGTGCCCGGCCGCGCCGCAAGCCAGCTTTCCAGGGCGCGTTCCACGCCTTCGAGGCCTTCCATGTCGCGGCCTACAAAACCGACAATCTGCGACGCGAAGTTGCCCAGCGGGTAGCGGCGCGTTTCGATGTTGCGAATCTCTACGCCCGGCAGTTCGCCCAGCCTCAGCGAAGCCTGAATGCGCTCAATGTTTTCCAATGGGGTCTCGTATTGCACGCAGTAGTAGGCTTTGTCGCGGCGCTGGTACAACTGCTCTTCCAGTTTGCGCGCGTAGTCGCCGTCGTGCCCGAGCAAGCCGGCAAGGCGCGTGGCAAGTTCAGCCCGTTCACCGCCGGGCACAGCCCGCGGGTTCACCACGATGCTGGCGCCACTGAATGTCGTCTGCGCAAGGCTGACGTTGTCAGCCGTGTAAATGCCGCCGCGCGTGCCGGGCAGGCTTACGCTGCGGGTGCTGTTGGCGTTGCGCTGCACCAGGTAATCATCGTGGTGCATCACCTGCAGGCTGTAGAGGCGCCCGGTCAGCCCGAACATCAGGATGACAATCACGCCAAGCCCCCAGGCCGCGGCGCGGCGCGGGGAGCGGATTAATCCCCGATCCGAAAGCATCCAAAGCAGAGCCCTGGCCACGTTAGTCCTCACCTTGCTTGGTGCCTTCGGGTGCCTTCTCTTCGCGCTTGCCGGGTATGGCAGGCAGGCCGTCTTCCGGCGGCAGCAGGGCGATGCCCTCTGCGCGGACGCGCCGGATCATTTCCGCCGGGTTGCTGGCAGCGGCATGCTTGTCTTTCAGAACGCGGTTGGCTTCCTGCAATTCGCGAAGTTCGCGATTGAGCTGCGCGGCTTCAAACCCCACGCTGCGAATCTGCACCCGCTGGCCCACGACCACGGCGCCCAGTGATACAAGGAAGACAATCAGGATGATGCCGACTTTCAAGTTCATGCGTTGCGTGCCCCGCTGCTGACTCAGCGATGTTTCTTGCTGCGATACCTGTCTGCGCCTTCCACCTTGTCGGCGGCTTCTCCCCACGCGAACACGCGCAACTTCGCGCTTCTTGACCGCGGGTTGCTTGCGCGCTCTGCTTCATCGGCGGTTATCGGTGCCGGCTTGAGGATTCTCCCGCGTTCATTGGACTGCCAGTCGCGGTAGGTCTGCTTGACGATTCGGTCCTCCAGCGAATGAAACGAGATCACGGCGACCACGCCGCGCGCGTCCATGCCTTCCGGCACAGCCGACAGGGCTCGCTCCAGCTCGCCCAGCTCATCGTTGACGTGAATGCGCAACGCCTGAAAGGTGCGCGTGGCGGGGTCAATGCGGTGCTGGCCTTTCCCGTAGGCGCGACGGCAAATGAGCGCCAGGTCTTCGGTTGTGCTCAACCGGCCTTGCGTCAACGCGGACTTGATACCCCTGGCGATGCGGCGGGAGTGCCGCTCTTCGCCAAGCCGCCAGATCACGTCCGCGATCTCGTCTTCCGCCGCGCCCTCGAGAAACGCAAGAGCACTGCCTCCGCTACCGGGGTCCATCCGCATGTCGATGGGCCCGTTTTTCTGAAAACTGAATCCCCGCTCTGGCCGGTCCAGCTGCCAGCTTGAGACGCCCAGGTCTAAGAGAAGACCCTGCGCACGCCCCAAGCCCAAAGCAGAGAGCTGTTCATGCCACCGGCTGAACCGGCTGTGTGAGACAACGGCACGCTCTCCGAATTGTCGAAGATGCTGAGCCGCGCTCTCCAGCGCTGCGCTGTCGCGGTCGAGTCCAAGGACTCGCAGCCCGGGATACCCCGCGAGCAAGGCGGCACTGTGTCCACCAAAGCCGCAGGTACCGTCCACGACAAGCGCGCCAGGTGGCAAGGCCCCGAAGGCCCGCACAACCGCTGCGACAAGGACGGGAAGGTGTTCGGCCACGGCGGGTTCAAACAACCCCCGCCAGTCGCGAACTTTCGTGCTTGTCCGCGGTCTTGATGACGCGCATGACGTAGGGGCTGAACTCAACGCCGGGGCTGAGTTCCTGCACGCGCTTGAGCAGGTCTTTGCAGCGGCGGATTTCGGGCAGGCGGTCACTCACCTGCTGCTCAAAATCATCTTCCGTGCCTTTCTGCAGCAGCTCAGCAACTGCGGCAAGGCCGTGCGGGTCATCTTCCTGGCGTGTGTTCCGGGCATCGTGCATGGTTCCCCCCAACTAGGCACAGCGCGGCCGCCGGCGCAAAAACGGCGCCACCTGTGCCAGAAAACGGTTATGCCGCCGAGGCGGCGATACGAGAGTGTGGTGCGCAAGCGCCGTGCACCGGGCGGCTGGCTTTGTCGCGGCCAGCAGGCGCTGTGGAGGCCTGTCCCACAGGGCGCTTTCGCGCCACACGCTATCCCTGCTCAGGTAGCGTGCTGTTGTAGATTCTTGCCACGGCCTGCGGGTCCAGCTTCTCCACACTGACCGGGGCCTGCACGGCGCGTGCTTCTTCGGGATCGTAAGCCTGCATGTGATCCCCCGCGCCGGATATGACGATTTCAGATTTCAACCTGGCGTATGAGACATGGTCCTTCGGAAGAAGGATTCTGCCGGCTTTGTCCACTTCGACCTGCTCGACCAAAGCCAGCAACCTCTGGCGCTTGCGTTGTTCTTCCCCGGGCAGCCCTGCATTGCCCGTGAGTTCCTCGATCCTGCGTTCGCCACTCTGCTGATCGAAAATGGCGAGGTGCGGAAAGTCCGGTCCGATCATCACGTACAGCAGCACTTTTCCATCGCTCGACACCGGCAGCCTGCTGCGGAACTTTGCCGGGATCGTGATGCGGTTCTTGGAATCGACAGTGGTAGTGGCGAGACCAAAATATCTGGGCGTACCCGCCATTTACCCCTCCCGACGTGGGAAGATACCCCACTTCCACCCACTTGTCCAATGCCAAGCATGATTTTCTGGAAATTCTTTGCTGACATACCTTTATGAGGTCACACCCATATATAGAGAGTCATGTCCGCACTTTACACCCAACATATAGTATGTTTCTAGTAAGAATTCACCTGATTCTGACACACTATCCACAAGTTATCGGACACAAAAGGCGCTTCCTTGGCACCTCTTCACCCACTTTCAGACACCGGAACCCGGAAATTTTGCGCCGGTTGCACCCGCCTGCGCCCCAAACCCCCTTCCACCACCCGCCAAAACTCGCACAATCCGGAACATGACCCACTTCGCAGACCGCCTGCAGCAAGCCATCCAGGCCAAGGGCGCAGCCACCTGCGCCGGCATCGACCCACGCGCCGACTGGATACCCCCCGAGTGCTATGACCGCGCATTCAGCCAGCATGGCCGAACGCCAGCCGGCGTCATTGCCGCCGTGCGTGACTTTTGCATTGAGGTGCTCGAGATCGTCGCGCCCTTTGTGCCCGCGGTGAAGCCACAGGCGGCCTTCTTCGAGGCGTTGGGCGTCGGCGGCTGGGACGCGTTTGCCGCGATCTGCGGCAAAGCACGCGAACTGGGCTTGCTGGTGATCGCCGATGTGAAGCGCGGCGATATCGGCAGCACCGCCGAAGCCTATGCCCAGAGCCTGTTCGGGACGAGCGAAATCCAGGGCGTGAAGCTGGCCTCCTGTGGCGCCGATGCTGCCACCGTCAACCCCTACCTGGGCGCCGATGGCGTGGTGCCGTTCATTGAGCGCGCGCGGCGGAACGACGCGGGCATCTACGTGCTGGCGCGCACCAGCAACCCCGGCAGCGCCGAGTTTCAGCAACTCGCGCTGCATCAGGGCGGAGCGCTGGTTGACGAAGTCGCGCGCAAGATTGATGCCTGGGGCAGCGAAAGCGTGGGTGATTGTGGGTACAGCGACGTCGGTGCAGTTGTCGGCGCGACGCACGTTGATGCCGCACGCCACCTGCGCAGACTCATGCCGCGCACGCCGTTTCTGGTCCCAGGCTGGGGTGCGCAAGGCGGCGCAGCCGAGGCGGTACGCGCCTGTTTTGATGACAAGGGCGCAGGCGCGTTGGTGAATTCAAGCCGCGGCGTGATGCACGCCTATGCCACCGGCCCGCTGAAAGACCACGGGCACACGCACTGGCGCGAAGCCGTGGAAAAGGCGGCCCGCCAGTTCCATGAGGAAATTCGCCTGCTGGCAGGTCGCTAAGTCAACCGAACCACCGGTGCGCCGCGCCGTTTAGAAGGCTAGAACCGGGGTTGTCATCTTTGCGCGAATCGGGCACACTTGCGCTCCCGACCGCAAAAACATCGGAGGTACCAGTGATTCGCAACGCTGTCGCATTGACGCTGTTAATCGTGTTCGCAGGCGCTTTGTGCGCCGACGAAATCAATTACTACAAGAAGGGCGCCAAGTACCGCGAAATCGCCAACCACAACTCGGTCGAGATCACCGGCTGGAGCGCCGCAAAGGTCGACTTCAAGGGTGCCGACGGCAAGACCGGCAGTGTGCCGGGCACGGACATCATCTCGGTCAACCGCGCCTACGGCACGATGCACACCGACTTGAGCCGCGCGATCGAACGCGTTGGCTCAGACCCCGAAGCTGCCATCCCCGCACTCAAGACAATCGCCCAGTCGGGCAAGTCAGCGCTGGACAAGGAAGAGGCGCTGTTCTGGCACGCGCTCGTCTATGTCAATGAAGCCAACGCCGGCGGCAACGTCGCCGCGGCCATCAACGAACTTGGCAATTACCTGAAGGCTTACAAAGCCGGCTTCTTTGCCCGTGACGCGTACCGCATGTCGGCTGACCTGCTGCGCCGCAGCAAAAAGGTCAGCGACGCCCGCACGACGCTCAAGACCATGATCAGCGCCGACAACGCGCTGGCCCGCGAAGGCAACCAGATGCTGGGCGAGCTTGAACTTTCAGAAAAGCAGTACAACGAAGCACTGCGCGCATTCCAGGCCGCAAAGACACAGGCGACACGCGACGGCAACAAGAACGCCGAGTACCTGGCACAGGCATGGGAAGGTACGACGCAGCAGGCCAAAGGTGATTCGGCGGCTGCGAAGACGCTGCTTGAGCCGATCACGAACAACCAGGACTTTGACGACCCGATGAGCTTTGACGACGAGTTGGCGCTCTCGGTGGCTTACCCGGCACTGGGTGACGCCCACTACGCCACGGGCAACTTTGAAAAGGCTTACGATGCGTTTGTGCAGGCCGGTTACTACTCTTGGTGGACGCAGGGCCAGCAGGAAGGCTACTGCATCGGCCAGGCGTACCTGTGCGCGCGCAAGCTGGAAAGCACCGACGACAAGTGGAAGAAGCGCAAAGACAAGCTGCGCACGGTGCTTGCGGTGGGCTTTCCGCGCGAACTGCAGCGCGTCGACAAAGAGAAGTAGGTCAGCGGTCGGCAGAAATCGAAAGGCCGGGATTGCGCTCAGCAATCCCGGCCTTGTTTCACTCAGCGAGTATCGGAGCCGGCGCAGTCTACTTCATTTCATGCTTGGCCAGTTCGATCACGGTTTCCTTGTCGCCGTCTTTCACGATCTTCTTGACCGGGATTCCGTCGTTGATCCACTCCTGCACGACACGGTTGCCTGACACCAGCTTGTACCGGTCGCACTTGAACTCGCCGGCCGCCACCTTCACCGTCTCGCCGGTGTTTTCCGGCATGGCATAGTCCTTCAGCCACGCTGCTTCGGTCTGCGTGACCTCCGAGACCTTGGCACCCGGCGTCGGTACACCTTCGGCATCGCAGGTCACCATCGTCATCTGTGTTGCTTCAGCGGTCACTTCTGTGATCGTGCGCTTGACGTAGCTGTCGCTGCCGGCGCGGGTGATCTTGTGAATGTAGTAGTTGCCCACGGTCTGGAAAAAGCGCGGCAGCTTTGACGCGGCTTTGGGGTCAACGGGCTTGTCCCCCGGCTTGTCGCCGGTTTTGGCTTCGCCGAGTTCTTTGCTCTTGAATCCGGTCAGCCACACCGTGTCAGCGCCGTCGATGGCCTGCTTGACGATGCCGCCGCACGGCACCTTGGTGCAGTACCACACCGCCATCGCGGTGGTGCCCGAGGTCCAGCTTGCAACGTCGCACGAAAGTGTCTGCTCGCCGATCTTGAAGTCAGCCACAGTCCAGGCGACGTCAATCCTGTACGGAAGTTTCCCGAACAGCGGGCACTCAGACCACGCCTTGCTGCGTTGCTTGTTCGAGGTTTCCTTGCCGTCCTTGTCGTACATGATGTGCTTGAAGTGGACCTTGTCGTCAACGACGTCAGTCACCTCGTAGCGCACCTTGTTGCCGAGCTGCATTGCGTACTCGGCCCAGTCGCCCTTATGGGCGCTCTTCCAGGTACTCTTGCCCGATTCCCAGTCTTTCGGCTCTGCGCTCGCCGAGCCGACGGCCAGCAGCGCAATCGCGCAGCAGACTGCCGCGGCGTGGATGAAATGGCGCATTCGGTTCCTCCTCCAAGGCCCGCACCAGTGTAGCGCAGCGGCAGCCATTGGCCAAAGGGCGCACCAAACATTTTCGCGAATCCGCAGGTAGCGGTACGGTAACGGCGCGTGCCTACGGCTATTCCAGCTTCAGCTCGACGACTTCCTGCGTCATCGACATGTCCTTGGTTTCCATGACCAGCTTGATGGTCACGCCGTGGAGACTCCACATCGTGATGCCACCTTCGTGCACGGTCTTGATACAGCGGAAAGTCCCCGCGGGCGTCGTCACGCCCTCTTCCAGCTGGCCCGAGTATGGCATGCGCGGACCATCGCTCTCGGCGATCGCGAGTTCCGAGTCGTTACGAAACTGCTCGTTGCCTTGCTGGTCATAGCTGATGATCGTGAACTTCGACTTGCCGTCTTTCACGTCATTGACCTCCAGGCGATTCTGCTGCTGCATCTGCATGCCGCCGAATGACGTACTGCTCTTTTGCAGATAGTAATTGCCGGCTGTTCGGTACAGCCGCTGCGGGTCGTGCCCGAGGTCAAACTCGACCAGTTCTGTTTTGAAGGTTCCCGTGTCGTAAAAGACAATCAGCGATGGCCAGATGGCGGAGTTCCAGTACTTGTGCTGGCCGATTTCGAAGACTTCGCAGTCGAATTCGCCGGCCTTGCACGTCTTGTTCTCGCGACCGACGGGTGCAGGCACGTCTGCTTCAACTTCGAGGTCTTTGAACTCGATCTTCATGTCCGTGGCTACGGCGCCGCGCTGGGCCTTCATGTCTTTGTCCAGCATGGCGTTCGTTACCGTTGCGCCGTCGACCGTGACCGCTTTGACTGTGCTGCGCGAATACGAAACCATCGGCTCGTTGCCACCCACGTTGATTTCCATTCGTTGCAGCCAACTGCGGCCGACCACCCGGTACAGCGACCACATGTCGCGCTCGGCGGTGTCGAATGACGTAAGCTTGCGAATCTGGCAATAGCCCTGACCCAGCGCGACCTGCTTGACGATCAATGGGTGATACTCGGCGCTGACCCAGGTTTTGTACTCGATGCCGTCTCTCTTGGTGGTGTGCTTGCGGCAGGCCCACACGCGGCCCGCCATTTCAAGTGTCTCCTGGGGCAGCTTCTCGTCTGCCCAGGCCTTGTCGCTGTCGATCGGTGCAGAAATGTCGACGGTGCCACCGCCTCCTCCGCCGGAGTTGCCGTCTTCGCTGGTGTGGCGCACCTTGTAGCGCGCGATCTTGCCGTCGCTCTCGGTGACCTCGCCCCTTTCGTTGGTGAAGTTTGGACTGCCGCCGCGGTGCCACTCCGTGATGCGGTGGCTCCAGGCGCGGCCCTTGACCTTGTAGAGTTCCATGACACGGATCGGCGCCGGCCCGGCGGGTTTGGGCGCGTCCTGCGCAAGATTTGCCGCCGCGGCTGCAGCCAGCAGGACAATCGTTACCAGCAGCGTCCTCATGCGTGTCTCCGGTGAATTGGCAGATCAAAGCTAGCAGTCGAGTGCAGAGTCCGCACGCCGAAAAAACAAAGCAGGCGCCCGAAGGCGCCTGCCTGCTGATTGCTGGCTCAGGAACTAGTCCTTGAACTCAACCAGTTCCATCTTCATCGTGTCGGTTTCCATCTTGACGGCCAGGCCGGGGTACTTCTTGCTGCTCCAGCTCTTGGACTTCACGCCGCCTGCTTCGCTTTCCACAACGTAGCACTCGAACTCGCCAGCTTCGACCTTGACGGTCTCTTCGGTCATCTTCGGCGCTGCGGTGCCGGTGCAAGCCGGGGTGTCAACGACGGTGAACGGGATGTCCTGGTCAGCCGAGTAGGTTTCCTTCTTGTCCTTGTCCATCGTCGTCATCTTGACCTTGGCGCCCTTGTCGTCCTGGCTGATGACTTCCATCTTGGTGTAGCTGATCATCGGGTCAGGCATGCCTGCGATGGTCATCACGGACTTGGTGGTCCAGCTACGGCCAACCTTCTTGTACAAAGCGTACGGGTCAGTCTTGGTGGTCGTGCCGCCGGTCGTGCCGCCGCCGGTCGTGTCACCGCCGGTCGTGTCGCCGCCGCCGGTACATGCAGCGCCGTTGCCGCCTGCGCCGTTACCCTTGGCTGCGTTTCCGCCGTTGGCCGGGGTGTTGCCGCTGCCGCAAGCGACCGCCAGGATCGCCACCAAACTCATTACCGCCAGAAAGATGCTCTTGCGCATTTACGTTCTCCCTAAACTATGATGCCCCTGTCGGGGTTCGTTACCAACTGACATGTGCTTGCGCATGAGCAACGGATATGCCATATCTAAACCAATCGTCACAAACCCTTATGTCTACGGGCTTGCGGCGCAATTGCCATCGTTGGACCCTTGTCGCTTCATGTCACGTTTCTTGGTACTTGCGTAATAAAATTTGACACTCCATGCCGATCTACGAATACAAACACACGGGAAAACGCGGCGACACCTGCGAAGAGACCTTCGAGACCTTCCAGAAAATGTCCGACAAGGCACTCGGCAAGTGCCCCGTGTGCGGCAATCCCGTCGAGAAGTTGCTCTCGCGCACTTCAGGCGGTGTGGATAAACTGGCCCCAAGCCGCCTCAAAGAGCTTGGATTCACGAAGCTCGTCAAGCGCGACAAGGGCGTCTACGAGAAAGAGTAGAGCCGCGCGTTTCGCTACCCCGCGTTGCCCCCTGCTGAAGTTTGCCTATGAGATTACCACTGCTGTTGGCGCTTTCAGGACTGCTTTTGCTTACGGCTTGCCCGCAAGACGAAGAAAAAGACCCTGCGCTTGAGCCCGTTGCGTTCACGCCCGGCGTTGCGGTCGCCGAACCTGCAACCCCGATCAACGCCGCCATCGAGGTCGCCGTGGCCTACGATGGCACGCGCACGCACCTTGTCTATTGCCAGAACGACGGCGCCGGCGACCACGACATCATGTACACCGCGCGAGTTGGCGCCGGCAGCTTTGCCTTGCCCGCGCCCGTGTTTCCCGGCTCACTGGTTGACAGCCGCGAGCCGCACGTCTGCCTGGACAGTGCCGGCACACTGCACATTGTCTGGGAAGAGGGCACGTCGCCCAACCGCGAGATCTACTACGCCACGATCAACGCCAGCGGCTCAATCAGCGCTGCCACACCCCTTACCGCAACCACCGAAGACGAAGCCAACCCGCGCGTTCACGTCGACAGCAGTAACCGCGTGCACGTAGTCTGGGAGGGCTCCACGCCGCCTCCTACACCCACCAGCAGCATCTTCTACCGACGCACACAAGCGTCCGTGTTTCTGGCGGCGGTCGTGTTGCCCAAGGCCAACGGCAGCCAACCCGCCGAAATGCCGGACATCTGCACCGACGCCGGCGACCGCGTCTACGTCGTGTGGTCTGAACTGAATGGCAGCGCACGCAACATTCGGCTGCTGCGCAGCGACGACAATGGCGCCAACTTCGGGTCCACGGGCAATGGTTTTGCTGCCCATGGCGGTGTCGACCTTACGCAGCCGCGCATCGCCGGGGGCACCGACGGCGAGGTCTTCCTGGTCTTCGTCGGCCAGGACAGCCAGGGCGAGCGCGCCGTGTTTGCCACGTTCACGCGCACCGGCTACACGATGGCCGGCCCGGGGCAACTTTCGAACAACCAGACCGGCGGCATACGCGACCCCAGCATCGCGGTGCACGAGCAAAGCAACGGGCAGTTCACCGTGGTGGTCGCCTGGAACGATGGCGGCGCCACCGGCGGCAACATCATGGTCCATGCCAGCCACGACAGCGGCGAACACTACCCCGACGACCCAACCGACCTGAGCCAGGGCAACACCCAGCCGGCCTCCAACCGCCGGCCGATGATTGCGATGGACGACAACGAGCTGATCGCCGCGTGGGACGGGCAGCCCCAAGGCGGCGGCGTGGTAAGGGCATGGCTGAGCAATTCGAACTACAAACTGCCGAAGAAGAAGTGATCGACCGGGCCCCGGCTGTTGCCGCAAATAGAGTCTCAGCGCTTGGATACGCCCCGTTGACACGGCGGGGCGAGTTTTTACGATCTTTGACCTTGGTTTTGGCGCCTCGTCTCTGCTGACGGGGCGACGTTCATTGGAGCCGTGAATGGCCACCGCAATTGCCTCTGACTTTCTTTCCGCAATCACAGACAGCAAGAACCCTGAGATCAAGTCACTGCTCGAGCTGAGAGACCAGCTTCTGCAGGACCCGGCGATGAAAAAGCACGCCGAAGGTGCCTTGGACTCATGGAGCGCCTCTCGCGAACGCCAGGGCGTTCTGCTGTACCTGTTGGGCCGTACCGAGCGCGCGCTCGCGGTGCTTGAAACCGAAGCGAGCAGCGGCTTGGGCAAGCACTTCCTGGCCCGCGCCCTGGTGGCCGGCGGCTACTACGCCCGCGCCGAGGAAATCCTGGCTGCAGAATGGAAGAGCGGCAAGTCATTCGAAACCGCTATGCCGCTGTTCCGCGCTCTGGTCATGCAGGGCAAGCTTGATGAAGCCGAGAAGGTCATCAAAGCCGTCAAGGAAGATAATGCCGCGGTCAAGGCCGCCCGCATCGAACTGTTGATGCGCGACGGCAAACTGCAGGAAGCGATGGACCTTGTGGTTCCGCTGCACGAGCAACAGGGCCACGACCGCAACGTCGCGTTTGTGTACGCGCTGGTGGCGCAGGCCGCAGGCGACGACGATGCCGCGCGCCGCGCTTACGAGCAGATTGCGCAGCGCCCGCCGGTGTCGGCTGACGTGCTGATCAACCTTGGCACCATCTACGAAGATGAGGGCCTGTGGGAACTGGCGATCAAGTGCTACGAAACCGTGCTGCGTGAATACCCCTGGCACCGCCGCGCCAAGCTGTTCAAGCGCGACGCTGAGGCCAGCCGCAACATGTATTACGACGAAGACCGCGAGCGCAAGGAAGACAAGCGCCTGCAGATTCTTCGCACGCCGGTCACCGACTTCGAACTGTCGGTGCGCTCGCGCAACTGCCTGCAGAAGATGAAGATCGACACGCTGGGCGACCTGATCTTGAAGACCGAGACCGAACTGCTCAGTTACAAGAACTTCGGCGAGACCAGTCTGCAGGAAATCAAAGCCATCCTGGGCTCCAAGGGCCTGCGCCTTGGCATGCGCACCGAAGAGGCGCTCGCGTACACGCCGCCCGAAGACGGCAGCGTGCCGGTGCCGCCGGTCGACGACACCCTTACCCAGTCGATCGACGCGCTGGAGCTTTCGGTGCGTTCGCGCCGCTGCATGGAGCGACTTGGGATCAAGACCATCGGCGACCTTGTGGAAAAGACAGAGGCCGAGCTGCTGGCTGCGCCGAACTTTGGCCAGACATCGCTCAACGAAGTGCGCCAGAAACTGGCCGAGCTGAACATGTCAATCCAGGCCTGAGTCCGGGACTGACGCCAGAGCTTCGACTTGGGGCAGGCTGCGCTTGCGGCTTGCCCATCCAATTGAGGAAACTCCAGCTTTGCGGTTACGGGTGGCACAATGGCGGATGGGGTAGAGACCGTTACCGACCCGCTGGAGTATCGCGAAGGCCGCGGCACCCTTGACTTCGGCGTGCTGGCACTGCGCAACGGCTTGCTCACGCCTGAGCAACTCGACGTGGTCCGCGCTAAGCAAGCGGCCAGCGCCAACCTGGGCGAGAACCGCACTCTCAAAGACATCATCCTCGCCGACCAGATCATGACCGTCGAGCAGGTGCAGCGCGTCGAACGCGCACAGGCCCAGCTTACGCAAGACCGCGAACGCAAGCAGGACCTCAAGTTCAAGGGATACGAAATCATCAGCACGCTCGGCGAAGGCGGCCTGGGCAGCGTGTTCAAGGCGCGCCAGGTAAGCCTGAACCGGCTGGTCGCGCTGAAAGTGCTGCACAACCAGTGGATCACCGACGACGAGTTCCGCAAGCGCTTCGTGCTGGAAGCGCGAATCGTCGGCAAGCTCAGCCACCAGAACCTGATCCAGGTCTACGACGTCGGCCGCGAAGCCGACTACTACTACTTCAGCATGGAGTACGTGGACGGCCGCACCGTCGAAGAGCTGATCCGCGAGTCACCGCGCCGCCAGATGGAAATCGGCCGCGCCGTCGAACTGCTGATCCAGACCTTGCGCGCGATCAACTATTACAAAGACGTCGATATCGTCCACCGCGACATCAAACCCAGCAACATCATGGTTACGCGCAGCGGCCTGGTGAAGCTGGGCGACTTCGGGTTTGTGAAAAGCAAGCTCGACAAAGAGCTCGGCTTTGAGGGCATGGTGCTGGGCACGCCTGACTACATCGCGCCCGAACAGGCGATGGGCAAAGACGACGTGGACTACCGTGCCGACATCTACAGTCTGGGCGCCACTTTCTACCACATGTTGACCGGTCGCCCGATGTATGAGGGCACGCCGTCGCGCGTGATGCTTGCCCACACCCGCGAACCGATGCCGGACCCGCGCACCTATCGCCCAAGCCTGACCGAAGACGTGGTTGCTGTGTTGCAGCGCATGCTGGCCAAAGACCCCAATCAGCGCTACGCCAACATCAACAACCTGTTCGCCGACCTTGAAAATCTGCGCGACACCCACAAGCCCAAGCTGCCCAGCAAGTACGAGATCGGCAAGTCCAGCATCATGCGCGCGCTCAACATCGAGAAGAGCCGCCACGCGGAAATCCAGGCCAAGATCAAGGTCGCCGAAGACAAAGCCGAGGCGGCCCTGGCCGGCTCACGCGTGGCATGGGGCGTAGCCGCCGGCGCGACCATCGCAGCCATCACATTCCTGATCCTCTGGCTCGCAACCTGAGAACAGGGCCCCGGCCAGCCCGACGAAGCCCGGGGCGAAGCCGGGAGCGCAAGCAATGGGCCAGTATCCGACAGCAGGGTCCTTGTGCGTTCCCATCCAACGCGCTTGACGTTGATCGCTGTGTGGATGATGGTCCGGCAGTTCAGATCAGTCTGTCCCAATACTCCCAGAAAGTCGGGAAGCTCTTCGACACGCACTCGGCATCATTGATCTCCACTGGCGCACGCAAACCAGCTATCGCGAAGCTCATCGCCATTCGATGGTCGTCGTACGTTCGAACGCTAACGTGTCCCTGGCGCTGCGGGCTCTTGTTCCCGACACCGTCTATTTCCAGCCAGTCCGGGCCTGCTCGCGTCACTACGTCCAGCTTTGCCAGCTCGGTTTGCAGCGCCGCGATCCGATCAGTCTCTTTGACGCGCAGAGTTCCCAGCCCGGTCAGCCGCGATGTGCCGCTGGCGAACGCGCACACCACTGCCAGTGTCTGCGCGCAATCCGGCAATGCCGACAGGTCAGCGTGAATCGCACGCAGGGGCGCAGCGCCATGCGCCCCAACGCCCAGCCCGTTCGGAAACTCCAGCACCTCGCAGCCCATGCGTCCCAGCAGCTCCACGAATTGCACGTCCCCCTGCACATCTTGACGCGTCAACCCATCGATCACGCACTTGCCGCCTGTGACCGCAGCCGCACCCCAGAAATAGCTCGCCGCCGTGCCATCCGGCGGAACGGTGTACGTGGCGCCCGTGCCCGGCACGGCGCCCCGCGACCCCGGAACCACCCGGAAGCGCCGGTACCCTTGACGCTCAACCTGCATGCCGAACGCCCGCATGACTTCCAGCGTCATGTCCACGTAGGGCTTGCTGACCAGATCGCCCTCGATCTCAATCTCCACGCCGCCTCCGCGCGTCGGGGCCACCATCAGCAGCGCAGAGAGAAACTGGCTGCTCACGTCGCCGCGCAACGAACACGTGCCGCCGCGCAACGATGCACCCTCGATCGCCAGCGGCACGCAACCCGGCTCGCCGCGTTCTTCAATCTTCGCGCCAAGCTGCCGCAAAGCCGCAATCAACTCCCCCATCGGCCGCTGTCGCATGCGCGCGTTGCCATCCAGCACGTATCGGCCGGGCAGCACGGTCAGCAGCGCGCAGGCAAAGCGCGTGGCTGTGCCGGCGGCGCCGGTGTAAATCTGCGTCTCATGCGGCCCTGCAACGGGCCTCGACGGCGGTTCAAGCCGGACTTCGGTTGACAGCGGGTTCGGGCGCGTCACGCGCCAGCCAAGATCCGCCAGCACGTTCAGCATGATCGCCGTGTCGTCGGCGGGTGAAATGTTGCGCAGGGTGCAGGCCTCGCCGCGAAGGGCCGCACACACGATGGCCCGGTTGGCGAACGACTTCGAACCCGGCAGTTCGAGCCGCGCGTCGATGGGCCGGTCTGTCGGTTGCAGGATGCGGTTCGTCATGGGAATCGGCCGGCTAACCCAGGCCGCGCAGATGCTTGTAGTTGCTGATGCAAAGTTGCGCGAGACGGTCTACCTGCTGCTCAGTGATGTCCGGACCGAACGAGATTCGTATGCAACCAATCGCGTCCTCCCAGGATAGGCCCATCGCTGCCAGCACATGGCTGGGGTCGGTTTCGCCGGGTGCGCACGCGCTGCCCAGGCCGACGCAGTAGCCGGCTTCGCCAAGCTGGATGGCCATCGCCTGGCCTTCAATGTGAAGGAAGCTGATGTTGCTGATGTTCGGCAGCCGCGGCGCGCCGGTGCCATTGATGCGAATGTCTGCGCCCAGGGCCCTGGTCAGCGTTTCTTCAAGACGGTCGCGCAGGGTCTCAACACGAGCCCAGACATGTCCCCGCTCGGCGTTGGCAAGTTCCATCGCGACAGCCAGCGCGGCCATGCCGCTAAGGTCTTCGGTGCCGGCGCGGTAGCCCCACTCCTGCGGGCCGCCGACGATCACGGGTGCAAGGCGATTGGTCATTTCGTTGTACAGAATGCCCGTGCCCTTGGGGCCGCCGAACTTCGCGCCCGCCAGCGTCAGCAGGTCGGCGCCGATCTGTTTGGGATTCACCGGCAACTTCCAGTACGCCTGCACCGCGTCGCAGTGGTACTTGGCACCCGCGAGGTGGGCGATCTCGGCGACCTGCTTCACGGGTTGAAGCACGCCGGTTTCGTTGTTGGCGTACATCACGCTGACCAGCGCTGTGCGCTCGCTGACCATGCGGCGAAGGGCGTCCAAGTCCACGACGCCGCTGGTGCTCACCGGTGCGTAGTGCACACGCGTTCCCGCGCGCTCCAGGCGCTGGGCTTCAAGCAACACGGCGTGGTGTTCGATGGCGCTGATCACCAGCTCGTTCCGCGACGCCCTTGCGTCGGCCAGCATGCCGCGCACGGCCAGGATGTCGCTTTCGGTGCCGCCGCTGGTGAACACAATCTCGCGCGGGTCAGCGCCGATCGCGCGCCCCATACGCTCGTGCAGCTCATACAGGTGCTTCTTGGCAACGTACGCCAGCGGGTGGTGCGCGCCCGGGTTGGAATAGTGCTGGGTCGCAAACTCTGCAAACGCAGCCAGCGCCTCAGGCCGACAAGGCGCGCCCGCGGCGTAATCGCAGTATGTGTAGGACTTAGCTGTCAGTTGTCGGTTGTCAGTTGTCGGCATGATGAGTGGTCCGGTTCCCCGTTACGCGAATGCTACGCATCGTCGAAAGCGTAGCCTTCTAGCGGCCTTTCAAAGATCGTTTCAGACCATTGATAAGGCGCCCTGTCTCATCCAGTTTCGCGAGGACGGGCGCAATGTCATCAGCAGGTGAGTACTCTCGCCGCAATCCGATCTCTAGTTGAGTCCTGACTTCCATCAAAGACCCGTACGAGATTGCGAGAAACCGGGCGAAGTCACCGTTGCTCTTTCGTCCCTGACCTTCGGCGATGTTCGACGGAACAGACACACTCGCCCGCCGGACCTGATTCGTCAGCCCAAACTGCTCGTGGCTTGGCCACGACCCCGTAAGGACATATACCATGTCCACAAGGTCCATCGCCCGCTGCCACGCGAGCAACTCTTCATACCCGTAGTTGGCTTTGTCAGCCACCCGTTGGCTCTCCCACCGACAACCGACAACTGCCAACTACCGCCTCCGCGCCGGCCGCGGCAACACGACAATGCTCGGCGGCTTGGTTGGACACGCGTGCACGCACAAGCCGCAGCCGGTGCAGATGCGGCTGTCAACTTTGGGCACGGTGCCGTCGAAGTCAATGGCGTTGGGCTCAAGGGGGCAGGCGTCGTGGCAGGCGGTGCAAGTCTTGCCCAGGTAGCCGAGGCAGGTGTCGGGCTCAATCACGGCGATGCCGATGCGAATTTCCCCCACCGGTGTTGGTTTCAAGGCCCCGGTCGGGCAGACCGTCATGCAATCGCCGCACATCGTGCATGCACCGTGGTTGGGGCGCAGCACCGGCGTGCCGGGCTGCGGGCCGTCGCCCTGCCGCGCAACATGGATGACCTTCTCGGGGCATGCCTGCACGCACTTGCCGCAGCGCGAGCAGGCGTCAAGAAAGGCCTGTTCAGGCAGCGCCCCGGGCGGCCGGAAGAACTTGCGCCCGTGCATGTCGGTGAAGTCTTTCGGCAGCGCCTGGTTGCGGTGCATGCCCGACTCATACAGCTTCTGGAACAGTTCCGAGTCCCAGTTCTGGACAATGCGCGAGCCCGGCACCAGCCGCGTCGCCTGCTTCACGGCTTCGCCCGCCATCTGGCGCATGGCTTTGCGTTTGTCCGGATCGGCTGGCTTGTCGTCGGCCATGGGCGCAGGATAGCGGCGCCTGCGGATGCGCGTCAGGGGGATGTACCCGCTACACCCACTCCGGTTCGGCGGCACTGGTCACGAATCCGCGGTCGCGGCCGAGCTTGAGGAACAGCCGGGCGGCCTGCATGCCCTTGTCGCCGATATCGACGGTGTAGCCGTTGACGTACATGCCGACAAACTTGTCGGCCCTTGACCTGTCGAGTCCACGGCCATAGCTGAGCGCGTAGTCCAGTGCCTCCTGTCGGTGTTCAAGCGCGTACCGGATGCTTGCGGAAAAACAGCGGCTGAACTGCGCGATCACTTCGTGGCCCAGGTCGCGGCGCGCGACGTTGCAGCCCAGCGGCAGCGGCAGTTCGTGCTTCGTGTGCCACCATTCCCCCAGGTCGACCACCTTGAACAGCTTCAAGTCGTTGTACGTCACCTGGCCTTCGTGAATGATCACGCCTGCATCGACGCGGCCATCCAGCACAGCCGTCTGTACCTCGTTGAAGTTCATGTGCACCGGTTGAATCTTCGCGTCATACAGGCGCAGCGCCAGCGTGGCGCTGGTCAGCGGCCCCGGCGTGGCGACTTTGCGGCCGCTGAGATCTTGCGGGTTCATCGGCTCGCGCGAGACGATGATCGGCCCGTAGCGGTCGCCCATGGATGCGCCGGCGCGGGTAATCACGTACTTGTCGGCGATATAGGGATAGGCGTGAAAGCTGCATGCCGTCACGTCCAGCTCGGCGGTCCTGGCGCGCTGGTTGAGTGTTTCAATGTCGCACAGCTCGTGCTTGATGGTCAGCCAGCCGGTGTCGATCTTGGCGTTGGCCAGCGCGTGAAACATGAAGGCGTCGTCGGCGTCGGGGCTATGCGCTACGGTGATGGTGCGGGCTTGCGTCATTGTGGACTTTGGAATCTGGATTGCGGATTCTCACTTCAGTTGCCGCGAACCCGCTTGCCGGCGCCGCCAACCTAGTCCGCCTTCGGCAAACCGCAATCGCCAATCACCGCGCGGCTTTCTGCGCATCGCTGGCGTCGGCAAGCCGCACAACTTTGAGCTTCAGCTTTTCCCAGATCTTCGTGTCGTTGAACAGCTTGACCACATCGGGGTCCAGGTCGCCTTCCGCCGCCATGGAATCCAGAATCTGCAGGGCGCGCTCCAGCGGGATCGCGGGCTTGTAGGGCCGGTCACTGGCCGTCAGGCTGTCAAACACGTCCGCGACCGCCATCAACCGCGACCCCAGCGGCGTTTCGCCGGCGGGCACGCCGTTGGGGTAGCCGCCGCCCTTCATCTTTTCGTGGTGCTGGCCCGCGATTTCGGGCACGCGCGCAAGGTCATCGGTCCAGGGGATCTGCTTGAGGAACTTCCATGAGTCGGCGACGTGATTCTCGATCTCTTTGCGTTCTTCCGCATTGAGCGTGCCGCGCTTGGTGCACAGGCTGTTGAATTCCTCGTCGTCCAGCAGCATGTAGACGTCGTCGCCGATTCTCCAGGGGTTGGCATGGATCGCCGCCAGCCGCGCCTGCGACTCATCCGTGACATAGATCGGCTTGATGTGCTTGCGTACGAACTCAAGGTCCGAGGCCAGCTTTGCCAGGTCCGCAGCCAGCGTTTCACGGATGCCCCTGGACAGGGCCTCGCTTGATTCGCCGTCCGCGATCAGCCTGGCTTCGCGTTCCAGCGCGTTCAAACGTAGCTCACGGCCGATGATCTGTGCGCGAAACTCAATCGCCTGGGCCTGCGCCGGAAACAGCTTTTCCGCCTTCTGCAGCACGTGTTCGCGCACGCCGATTTTGCCGAAGTCGTGCAGCAGGCCCGCGTAATGCAACTCCACCATCTCGGCGTCGGTGAAAGTGACGTCCTTGTACACGCCCGTCTTGTCCTTGTTCACCTCGTCGGCCAGCGCCATGGTCAGCCTGTCCACCCGCCCCGAATGGCCGGCGGTGGCTGGGTCGCGCTGCTCAACCGCCTGCACGCACGCAATCACAAAGCGCTCAAACAGGTGCGTAATTGCATCCATAAGGCGCACGTTCTCAATGGCAACGCCGGCCTGGCCCCCGAGGCTGGCTGCAAGCTCAATGTCTTCGTCAGTGAACGAAATGATCTCGCCGATCGCGTTTTCGCCAAGTTGCAGTTTCTTGAGCGGGTCGCGCTTCTTGTTGATCAACTGCACGATACCGACCACGTCATCCTGCGTGTTCTTCAGCGGCACGGTCAGCATGCTGCACGTGCGGTAGCCGTACTTCTCGTCGATGAACTTGTTGAACTTGTACGGGGCACCCTTGGGCAGATGGTAAACGTCGTCAATCGCCACGATCTCGCCGGTAATCGCCGCATATCCCGCGATACTCTCGAGATTTGCCGGGAACACAATTTCTTCAAACGGGATCAGCAACGTGTCGTTCTGCGCGGCTGCAAAACGCAGGCTGAACAACTGCTGCGTCAACGCCGCGCGCTTGACCGCAACGGCGCGGGTGCGGCGCTCGGCGCGGCCCAGCACCTTGCGGCCGCTGAGCGCCGAGCCTTTGCCGTACTCGATGATGTAAATGCTGCCGGCGTCGGCATCCATAATGTTGCGCGCCTCGGTCAGCACCACGGCCAGCAGATCTTTCAAGACGCGCACATCGGACAGGGCCGTGCCGATGCGGTTGAGGCGCGCCAGCTTCTCACTGCTGCTTGCGGTTGCGCCCTCGTTGAATGCCCGCGAGCGAAGCCACGTCAACTCGCGCGCGCGGTACAGCACACGCGCGATCTCGGGAGCCTCAGGCGTTGCGGTCAGGTGCGCGTCAATCTGGGTGTCGTCGCTGCGCACCCCCCAGCTGGCTACGACGCACGAAGGGCCGCGGTCTTCAAGAAACTGCGGGTCCAGCGGCGCGCTATCGGTGTCCATGATCAGCAACGTCCCGTTGCGCAAGCTGAAGCTGCCGGTCTGGTCGGGCGCCGTAACCTCGGTGATGGCATCGCGCTCGTGGTCGAACTTGCGATTGCCGCTGATGGCCGCCAGCATGGCTGCGCGCCGAGCGGCGTCCTGGCAGTACAGCACTACGGTCAGCGACTGTCGCTGCGAGGTGATGGGAAGGCGCTTGGACAGGCGGGCAGTCGCGGGGCGCATGGGCAAGAGTATAGCGACCGGAAATGCGTCAGGGACGAGAAACTGTTGTGCGCTTGCTCCAGTCAAACTTCAGACGCAGCGTGTCAAAGTAGCTGCGCACCGGGTGGGCCACCAGTGTCATCGGCATGGGCGCTTTGGTGATTTCGACGCAGTCGCCGCCAGTGAGTTCACGGCTGCCTTCGCCGTCCATGGTGACAGTGAGGCGATCGTCGTCTTCCAATTTCAGCAGCAGGGTGCCAGACGCCGGCACGACCAGCGGCCGCAAGCTGAGTGTGTGCGAGAACAGCGGCGTCAGGATCAGCGCGTCAAGTTCAGGTTGCAGCAATGCCCCGCCGGCGGCCAGGTTGTATGCCGTGGAACCGACGGGGGTGCTGACAATCAGCCCGTCGCCGAAGTAGTCCGCAATCGGGGCGCCGTCAAAGCTGGCGTGCACATGGGCCATCCGGTGCTGCGGCGCGCGCTGGAAGACCACGTCGTTGATCACAATGCGTTCTTGCGTTTCGCCGCCTGCCTTTACGCGCACCACCAGCAGCAGCGAGCGACGTGTGGGCAAAGTGCCCGCCACGGCGTCCTTCAACCGCACCAGCAGCTCCGGCAATTCGTATTCAGCCAGAAATCCGAACTTGCCGAAGTTTACCCCCAGCAGCGGCACCTGGTGCATGCCAAGACGGCCCGCGGCTCGCAGAATGCTGCCGTCGCCGCCAAAATTGATCACGAGTGACGGGGGATGCTTCTGCAGGTCCAGCGTCTGGTCAAGATCGACCATCACTTCGTCGGTGAGCTCGCGCAGCAACGGCTCGACTTGCGCGATTGCATGAATCACGTCAGCCCGCTTGCCATCACCAACCAGTAAGATCATCCCGTTACGCTGCCTGTGGCAACGCTGCGCCTTGAGGTCTCGCCGGACGCCCGGCGCAGGCCCAAACGCCTTTCGATGCTCGCGGCGATCCCCTCAGGGTCCAGGCCGACTTCCTGCAGAACCTCAACACGCGCGCCGTGATCGACGAATCGATCGTCGATTGCCAGCACTTCCAGCTTCCCGGCTTCAAGCCGCGCGCGATTGGCAAACTCCAGGACGCTGCTGCCGAAGCCGCCGCGGCGGACGTGCTCTTCGACCGTGAAGACATGGTTGTGCTTCTCGATCAGCGTGGCGAACAACTGCTCGTCGAACGGCTTGGCGAACCGCGCGTTGACCAGCGTCAGGCGCTTACCATGGCGTTCTTCAATTTTCTCGATGGCCTCAAGGGCGTGATAGACCATGCTGCCATACGCGATCACCACGCCGTCGTCGCCCTCGCGCAAGATCTCGGCCTTGCCTAATTCCAGCGGCTGCTTGGTGGGCAACTCTACTTTGGGTGAGCTTGCGCGCGGAAAGCGAATGGCTGCGGGCATCGCAAGCTCCAGCCCCCACTCCATCATGTTCTTCATCTCGGTCGCGTCGCGCGGCGCCATCAGCACCACGTTGGGCAGCATGCTGAGGTAGGCGATGTCGAACACGCCGTTGTGGGTGGCGCCGTCCGGGCCGACCAGGCCGGCGCGATCCAGGGCCAGCAAGACCGGGCACTTGATCAATGCCAGCTCTTGAAAGAGCTGGTCCACCGAGCGCTGCATGAACGTCGAGTAAATCGCACAGATCGGCTTGAGGCCGCCAAGCCGCAGGCCCTGTGCAAAGCCAACTGCGTGCTGCTCGGCCATGCCGACGTCATAAACGCGATCCGGAAAAGTCTTCTGGACGATCTCGAGGCCCGTGCCCTGCAGCATGGCCGCGGTGATTGCGATGACCTTCTGGTCCTTCTTCATCAATTCGGTGGTCTTGTCGACGAACACGTCGGTGTACGACGGCCCGCCTGCGCGCGCGTACTCTTTCGGCAGGTGTGCTGTCAGCTTGCTGTGGGTCTTGGCGGCGTGATACGCGTAATGGTCCGGCACGTCATCCTGGAAACCCTTGCCCTTGCGCGTCAGCACATGAAGCACCACGGGCTTGGGCACGCGCGCCGAATTCTCGAACGCCTCCAGCAACTGGTCGGTATTGTGGCCGTCAATCGGGCCGTAATAGAAGTAGCCAAGCTCTTCAAACAGCACGCCGGGGTGCGTCGCCGGCATCAAGCCGTGCAGTCCGGCTTTGACGTGGTCCAGCACGTCATGGATGGCGCGACCCAGGCCGCCTGCCTGGTCTTCCAGCACCTTGAGCATCTTCTTGACGTCTTTCTTGGCGCTGGTGTAGGCGTGGCTGGTGCGGAACTTGCTGAAATAGTTGGCAAGCGCCCCTGTAGCCGGGCCGATGCCGTGTTCGTTGTCATTGAGCACGATCAGGAACTTCAGGTCACGCAGGTCACCGCCGTGGTTCAGCGCCTCAAGCGCCTGGCCTTCCTGCAGCGCTCCGTCGCCGATCACGGCAATGCTGGTGCGGTCAAGAAAGCCCTGGGTCTTGTTCGCAATGGCAACGCCCAGTGCCGTGCTTAGAGAAGTGCCGCCGTGGCCGGTCTTTACCTTGTCAAAGCAACTCTCTTTGGGGTCAGGGAAGCCGCTGATGCCCTTGTACTGGCGCAGGCTTTCGAACTGGCTGCGACGACCCGTAAGCAGTTTGTGAGGGTAGCACTGGTGGCCGACGTCCCAGACCACGCTGTCGTGGTCGCCAAGCCGGTAATAGTAGTGCAGGGCAATCGCCAGTTCGACAGCGCCAAGGCCCGAGCCCAGGTGCCCGCCGGTCTTGCCGGCGACGCTGTCGATGATGAACGCGCGCATTTCTTCAGCCAGCCTGGGCAGCTCTTCGCGCTTCAGCAGCTTCAGGTCTTCCGGCGTGTTTACGCTGTTCAACAGCTCTGACATTCCACCCTCGTGCAGCACACTAAACCGCGAGTTTAGCCCCCCAAAGCAGGCAGGGACAGCCCCCAAATCAGTGAGTTCTGGCGACAAAATACGCGGCGATCACGCCTAATGCCTCTGCCTTGGCCAAGCCCTTGAGCTCGGCAAGTGCGGATTCCACCAGCTCTTGAGCATGTTTGGTTGCGGCTTCCAAGCCCATCACGCGCGGGTAGGTCATCTTGTTCGCCGCGCTGTCTTTGCCGGGCGACTTGCCCAACTGCTCAGCGGTCGCGGTTTCGTCAAGAATGTCGTCCACCACCTGAAACGCGAGCCCGACCTGCTGGCCGTAACGTCGCAGGCGCGACAGTACTGCGCCATCGGCTCCGCCCACGATTCCGCCACACACGACTGCCGCGGTAATGAGCGCCCCGGTCTTGTGCGCATGGATGTAGCGCAACCGCTCAATGTCGGCTTCTGCGCCCTCGCTCTCCAGGTCGGCCATCTGGCCGCCGACCATGCCCTCAAGCCCCGCGGCCCGTGCAAGCTCCAGGGCCGCGGCGCCGGCCTTCACCGGGTCGCTGACACCTTCCAGGATGGTCTGGAACGCGTAAGTGTTCATGGCATCGCCGGCAAGTATCGCCGTGGCTTCATCGAAGGCTTTGTGACACGTGGGCATGCCGCGGCGCAGGTCGTCGTCGTCCATGGCCGGCAGGTCGTCGTGAATCAGGCTGTAGGTGTGCACCAGTTCAAAGGCCGCGGCCACTGGCATGGCCTCATGCAGGTCGCCGCCCACGGCTTCACATGCCGCGAACACAAGCATCGGGCGCAGGCGCTTGCCGCCGGCTTTGAGCGAGTAGTTCATGGCCTCGACCAGGCGTGGCGGCGCGCTGGTAGATGGCCACGCATAGCGCTTGAGCGCCTGCTCGACCATGGGTTGCATGCGGTCGAGCAAGCGCTCAAAGTTCTGCTTTGCGTCCGTTGTCTTTCCCATCCACTGCCCTGCTTATGCGCCCGGGTTCACGTCGGCCGAGCTCTTGGGCCGCGTGGTCGGGTTGTAGTGCTTGGGCTTGGCTTCAAGGCCGAGCTTGCGGAAGCGGTTTGGCCGAATGTTGGCCTTGGTCTCGTCGCCGTCTTCGTAGATCAGCGGGCGGACATCGCGGGCGATCTCCGGCGCTTCACCGGGGCGCGTGGTGCCGCCCTGGCTCACGATCTGCGGGCGCACGAAGAACAGCAGGTCGGTCTTGTTCGTGGTCTTGTTCCAGCTCTTGAACAGGTAACCCAGGAACGGGATGTCCTTCAGGAACGGGATGCCGTTTTCGTCCTGGCGTTCACGCTCGCGCATCAAGCCGCCCATTACCAACGTTTCGCCGTCGTGGATGAACACGTCGGTCTTGGACTCACGCTTGCTGAGCACCGGAGTGTTGGTGCCCTCAATCGCGACGTTGCCGACTACCTCACGCACGGTCACGATGACCTGCAGACGGATCAAGCCGCCTTCGAGCACCGAGGGCGTGACGTCCATGACAATCGAAACCTCTTTGAACGCCACGGTGGCGGTTGTGCTGCCACCCGTCGAGCCGGTGGATTCAAGGTAGGGTATTTCTTGACCAACCTCGATGCGGGCCTGTTTGCGGTTGCTCACCATCTGGCTTGGCTGGCTGAGCGTTTTGACCTTGCCCTCGTTCGCCAGGAACTCGAGGCGAATGTCGATTCGCGGGTTGGTGAACGTGGCAAAGAACGGGTCAAAACCCGTCGGCTGGCCAAACATACCGCCGACTGTGTTCGATGTATCCTGGCTGCCGCCGGTAAAGATGCCGTCATTCAGCGATGCGGCGCCATGGCTGGTGAACAGCTCCAGGCCATAGCCGAGATACTCATCCAGCGTGACCTCGATCAGCTTCGACGTGATCAGCACCTGCTCGGGCGCCGTATCCAGGCTGGCCATCAGCGCGTCAATCATCGGCATACGCGACTGGCGCTCCCAGATGATGATGCTGTTACGGTCCGGGTTCGGGACCACGCGGCCGTCCTCGCTCATCAACGGCTGCAACTGCGCGTGCAACTGCGTAGCACCAGTGGTGCTGGTGCCAGTACTAACTTCGCGCATTACGCGATACTCGCGCACTACAATCGGGTCAAACGCCTTCTTGGCGTCCTCTTCGGCCTTGGCAACCGAAAGCGGAACCAGCGGGTCAAGGAACTCTGAGACTCGCGTCAGGTAAGGGTCCTGGACGTCATAGACAACAATGAACGAAGTGCTCTTCTCGATCGCCATCTTGCCGATCGGGCTCAGCAGGTTCTTCACTTCGTTCTTCAGGTCGTCCATGTTCAAGCCGGGCAGCGTCCACTCTTTGCGCACGAGCGGCTGGCCTTCCGGATCAATCGGGTCGATGGCCTCGCCGTCCTTCTTGCGCACCGGGTACTCGAACTCAAAGCCCATGCGCTTGGTGCCGTCTCCGGCGTCGCGCTCGACGATTTTGATCTTCATGCCGCCGAGGGCGGCGAGACGTTCCATGATTTCGCGGGGGCTGGCTTCGCGCATGTACATGCTGACCTTGCGCTCGCGAATCTTTTCTTCGATGCCGCTTCCGCCGCCGCTCCCGCCGCCGGGGAAGAAGCCGCCGCTGCCGCCCGGTTGCTCCAGGTCTTCGGGCGGGGCTGCGGGTACATACGCATCCGACTCAGTGATGCTGGCGACTTCGTTGATCGCCTGCACCAGCGGGTGCAGTTCAAACATCACGTTGTAGCGCCCCGGCTGTTCGCCCTTGACGACGTTGGCCAGCTTGGTGTCCTGGGGGCGCGCCTTGATGATGATGAACTTGCCGTCTTCGATGTAGTCGAGCTTGTTGGACTTGCACAAAGAGCGAATGGCTTCTTTGGGGTCAACGTCGCGATACATCACGGTCAACTCGACCTTCACGCTGCCTTCGACACTGATTTGAAGGCCCGAGCGCAGGGCGATGTAGTGCATCACCGTGTGAATGTCTTTCTGCACGAAGTCGATGGTGATGGGCTGGCTTGAATCCGGCCCTTCCTGTGCGCGCGCAGGCGCTGCAAAGATGGTCGCAGTTGCGATTACCGCAAGCGCCAGCAACGCACTGAATCGATGGCCATTCTTCATCTTGAGGTCCCCCCAGATCTCTTGAAAACCGGGTGTTGGCCCGGATTCGCTGCTTTCTGTTCACTGACTCGGCTGCTACTTGCCCTTGTCGTCGTACCGGCTTGCTGGCGCCAACTCCAGGTCAAGCTGTGCGCCGGTGTCGCCCTTCAGGCGAATAATCGCCTTCGTTATGTGGTTCGCGTCATATTTGTCGCCCAGAATGATGGCTTCAATGACGAACCGCGTGTTCGTAAGTCGGTCGCCCGCACGATACGGCCGGCGCTTGCCCTTGAACCAGGCTTCGCGCACCAGCTCCCACTTTTCGATCGGCTTGCCGTCCGGGCCGAGCTTGGGCTTGCCGTCTTCGTCAAGTTCCTTGACCCATTGCCAGGTCTCGGTGATGCCGTCCGGAACCCAGTCCTGACGAATCTGGTCGATGTACTTGGCGCGGTCAGGGTCCACGACCTCGATGTTCTGCACCATGAACGGGTCGTAGGCGTACTTTTCGCCCTCAGCCGGCTTCCAGCCGCTTGAGTTTGACGGTGCATCCACCGGCCACTTGTAGGTGGTCACGCGGATCGAAACTTTTTCCGGAATCGGCAGGTCCTGCTCAACCACAACGGGTGCCGGCTGGCCGGGCACTGCCGGGCCCGTACCTGGCGCCGGGGGCGTAGCCACTGCGGGCGCAGGTGGTGGCGCTGGCGGGGCCGGTGGCGGATCGCTCTTGAACAAGCCGAATTGCCAGGCCGCAACGCCGCCGCCGACAATCACCAAGCCGACAAGAATGATCAGGTTGCGTTTGTTTTTGTCCAGTGCCATGTGCCGGCTCCCTACTTTCCGATCGCTTCGACGTCGCGCTTCTGGACGACAAACACATGCATGACAAACAGGTGTTCGCGGCCGCCGTTGCTGTCACCCTGGCAATCCAGCGTTGCCGGGATCACCACCAGGTTCGTCAGCATCTCCATTTCGGTCACAAATCGCCCGAAATCGTGAAACGTTGCCTGCGCCTCGATGATCAGTTTCGTGGCGACCAGCCCCTTCTCGAAGTTGACCTGGGCTTCGCCGGGGAACACAACTTCGGCGCCGGCCTGCTGGCGCCGGATCGGCAACAGCTTCAGGTTGTGCTTCTCCGCAAGCAACTTCAACGCGTCGCGGGCCGCCGGCACGTCGACGCGGGCGTCTGAGCCCACAGCGAACGGGGCTTCAATTTCTTTCACGCGCTCGGCCATTTCGTCGGCTTCAGACTTCAGCTTCATGACGTCGGCCTGCTGGGCAAGCAGCACCATCTCGTTGCTCACGAGGTCGTTGTACTTCTTCTCGGCGTCAATCCGTTCCTGTTTCTTTGGCGTGTACAGCCCAAGGTACAGGCCGACGGGGATGCCGCCGCCAATCAGCAGCGCAGCAATCATTGCGACGATGCCCGCTGTCCAGTCGCCGGATGCCTTGTCAGCCATTGCTCAGCTCCTACGGCCTCACGCCGCTAAAGATCGTGGCCGCGGCCTGGATCGTGAACGGCACATAACGACCGCCGTCCTGAATCGTGTTGGGTTCTTTCGACAGGTCCAGCTCAAAGCGGGGTTCACCCACCAGCTTGACCATGCTCTGCATGCGGCCCGAAAGCGAACGCAGCTCGCTTACCGTCAGCACGTCACTCTGCTCAATCTGGATATAGCCGGTACCATTCAGCCGGCGCGTGCCCATCAACTCTTTCGAGCCTGCAGTCGGGTCACGGTCTGCGCGGACACCTGTTGCCACAACTTCCTGCTGCTCAACCTGCAGCATGTTGTACCAGAACTCGGCCGACTTCGGGTAATGGTCGGCGATGTCGCGCATCAGTGGCGTGAAATAGGGCCGGTTCTGGCGCACGTCCAGGTCTTCAGTCCAGGCCTCGATCATGGCGTTGCGGCGTTTTTTCGCCTTTGGCTTTTCGATGCCGATCTCCAGCTCAATGGCGTCGTTGCTGGTCTTCTTCGACAGGATGTCAGCCTCGACCTTCTTCAGCGTTGTCAGCTCCTGCCAGAACAGGCTGCCGACCACAATCGCCAGCAGGCCGCTCAAGAACAGGATCGTGACAATGCCAAGAAAGATCACGCGCCGTCGCTGGCGTGACTTGGCTTTGTCCTTGATCAGGTTCAGTTCAAACATTTCAGGTCCCCCCGGTCCCAGTCAGCACTTGCGCAGGTACAGCTGTTCGCGCATTTACAGCGACCGCATCGCCAGCCCTGTTGCAACTGCCATCATGGGTCCAAGTTCGTCAAGGAAGTTGGGCGGGTACTTGCCCGACACCCCGCCGACATCAATGCGCGCAAACGGGTTCCAGAGGTCCGTCGGCACGCCAAGCTGGCCCGCGAAAAACTCCTGGATGTCCGGGAACTTTGCGGTACCGCCGCAAAGCCGCACTTTGTCAATCCGCGGCACAATGCGGCGGTTGATGTAGTACTTGAACGTGTCCTGGATTTCGCTGATCAGGTCGCCCAGCGCGTCGGCCAGCACCGCGCGGTTGGCTGAAATACGCTGCGCCGCGTTCATGCCGCTCTGCGTCTGGCCCGATGCTTCAAAGCCTTCTTCGCCGGTCAGCGTGTCTGCCCCGCTGGTGAAGCCGGTTTCGTCGTTGTCCAGCAACACGTATTCTTCATTGCCTTCGTCGATCGGTTCAAAGCCTTCGGTTTCGCCGCCGAAGCCTTCGGTTTCACCGCCGAAGTCGCCGCCTGCTGCGGCGCCGCCGCCATCAAGGTCGTCCAGCGGCGTATACGACGCTTCGCGCTTGCGTTTTTCGGCTTGCGGCAGGTCAAGGCCGTAGATTTCGCTGATGGCGCGGGACAGCATGTCGCCACCGGTGGCAATGTCGCGCACGAAACAGCGGTGCGGGCCGTTCATGATGGAAAGATTGGTAAAGCGCGCGCCGATGTTGACCAGCGCCACGGTTTCGCGTTCGTTGACGCCTTCGGTTTCGGTGTAGGCGTTGGCCAGCGCCAGCGTGTCGATGTCCAGCACGACCGGGTCAAAGCCCGCGGCCTTGAGCAGCACGAAGCGCTTGTCCACTTCTTCGCGGTGGACGGCGACAACCAGCCCTTCCATGACGGGCTTGCCTTCTTCCATCAGTTCGTCGAACAACACGAAGTCGAGTGCGGCCTGGGCCAGGTCGAAGGGGATGATCTGTTCGGCTTCGAAGCGGATCGCCTGTTCGACTTCGCCCTTGGGAATTGATGGAAACTTGAACAGTCGAGGTGCAACGCGAGGCCCGGAAACCGCGAATGCACAAGGTTTACGGGCGAATGAACCGTCCTGCGAGACCCTCTCCAGCGCCCGAAGCGGCGCTTCGGCAATGGCTTGCGGTGACTCCTCAGGGTGGAACTCGCTGCGGCGTATGTCGGCTTGTCCGACGCTGCGCAGAGCAAAGCCCGAGCTGGTGCGCTTGAGCGCGACAGCCTTGACAGAGGAAGTCCCGACATCAATGCCAACGGCTAAGGTTGCCATGGGCCCTTCCGGGTAATGAGAGACGAAGTAGTTTTGAGCAACAGGCAGCGAAGATAGAGACGGTGGGAAAAGTAGTCAACCCCCCACGGCGCAAGTAGATACGCAAGCGCAGACCATGCAAATTGGCTGACGGCGTACGAATGTGACATCGCGTCAATGTGCGTTTCGTCTACTTCAA